>JBMSMG010000015.1:0-30606 GCA_049421025.1 Prochlorococcaceae cyanobacterium
AACCTTCCTGAATCAGGTCCTGGAAGCTCAGGCCCCGGTTCATGTACTTCTTGGCGATCGAGACCACCAGGCGCAGGTTCGACTGCACCATCTTTTCTTTG
This sequence comes from Prochlorococcaceae cyanobacterium, assembly GCA_049421025.1. Lineage (GTDB taxonomy): Bacteria > Cyanobacteriota > Cyanobacteriia > PCC-6307 > Cyanobiaceae > RGUW01. The sequence goes on from JBMSMG010000015.1 coordinate 102, forward strand.
GCGCGGCGGCCGAGCATCAGCCGCCTCCGGAACTTGATCAGGGGCATCTCGACCAGGGCTGCCCACTCTTTGGTGTCGGGGTAGTGGCCGTGATCGCTCTCGAACTGGGCAGCCAGCTCTTCAAGCTGCAGCAGGTCGGCGATCTTGCGGGCCAGTTCGATCTCTTCGTCGGGGCGCAGCAGGCGGATGCGGCCGATCTCCTGCAGGTAGACCCGGATCGAGTCCTCGGTGTAGACGCCCTTGGGACCCACCTTGATGCTGGCCAGAGCCTTGGCGGCCTTGTCGTCCTTGGCCTCAGTCGGGGCTGCTGCTTCGGCCTGGGCTGCCGCGCTGATTAATGCATCGGCACTGGCTTCAAGATCCATCGCCGCAGCCTGCGGCTGGCTCGCTGCTGCTTTGGTTTTGGATTTGGCAGGAGTTTTGCTCGCCTTGGCGCTGCTGGTGGCAGCGGCCTTGGGGGCTGCTGCTGCCTTGCTGGCCTTGGCACTGGTTTTGGCAGCCGGTTTGCTCTTGCTCGTTTTGCTCTTGGCTGCCGTTTTGGCGGTGCTCTTCACCGCATCAGGTGCCTCAACGGCCACTGCATCAACGTCAGTGCTTGCGGGGGCTTCAAGGATGGCTGCAGGGCTCATGGAACGACTGACGGTGGGATAAAGGCGTGGCGACGATGCGGTGGCATCGATCACCAATCGAGACGGCAACCTGCAAGGCCTGCCGGACGTGGTGAACGAAAGCTGTGAACCAAAAAATTGACGTGGGCAACGGCATGCACTGCCGAAGACAGACCGCAGACGTCGCGCTGACCAGCCAGCAGGTGGACCGATGGTGGTCCGTCAAGCGTTCTGGTGGTGCAGGCGGTTGGTGTGAGGAGTGTCGATGAACTGGTTTGGCCGAAGCCGGATGACAGCTGTCAGGGGTGGTCGCAGACCGGGAGGCCTGGTGTGGAAAGCCTTCGTGGAGAAGGTCGTTTCCTGGCGCTCTCTTCGGGTCTTCCCTCTGGACGGAACTTTGCCTGGTTCCGACAGCAGTCATTCGACTGCCCAACACTGTCATCTTAAGAATGGCGAGACGCCTTTGCAAGCCTGGTGGCAAGCCAATCCCAGATCGCAGCGCCGCCCTGGCTCCAAATCTGGCTCGAGGCGGGCCGCGAAGGGCAGGTCTTCACCTACAGCAATCCGCAGCAGATCGCAGTGCAGCCAGGCGATCTGGTGCAGGTGCGCCTGCGTGGTCGGCGCCATTCGGGTCTGGTGGTCGAGAGCTTGGCAGAGCTGCCCGCCGAGCTTGGCGCTCGCACAGTGCAACCCATCGAGAGCCTGCTGCAGGCAGCCGCGGTGACGCCTCGCTGGCAGGCCTTGATCGCCCAGGTGGCCGCCCACTGCCATACCAGTCGCTTTTTGACCCTCAAGAGCGCCCTGCCGGCGGCCTGGCTGGGCCAGCGTGCGCAGCGGCCTGCCAAGGCGCCGCGCCCTCAGTGGTGCATCGAAGGACCACTGCCTGCCGCCGAGAGCGCGCGGCTCACGGCGGCTCAGGCGGCCCTGCTGAGCAGCCTTGAGGGCGCTGGTGGTGCCGTGCCACTGGTTCAACTGTGCGGCGAGGGCGGTCACAGCCGTGCCGTGTTGGCCGCGCTCGAGCGCCGAGCGCTGGTGAGGCGCGTGCCACTGGCTGCAGTGCGTCCCGCCGTGGACGCAGCCCGCCAGCTCAACCCTGAGCAGAGCCTGGCGTGCAAGGCCGTGGTGACGGCCGAACCGGGCGCCACCCTGCTGCTCTGGGGGGTCACCGGAGCCGGCAAGACCGAGGTCTACCTGCAGGCAGCGGCAGACATCCTGGCGCGGGGGCAGAGCGTGCTGCTGCTGACGCCTGAGATCGGCCTGATTCCGCAACTGCTTGATCGTGCCCGCAGCCGCTTCGCTGACGCGGTGCTCGAGTACCACAGCGGCATGGCCGATGGCGAGCGGGTTGCCAGTTGGCGTACGGCTCTCGATCCATCGCAGCCCCGTTTGGTGGTGGGCACCCGTTCGGCAGTGTTTTTACCCCTGCCCCGCCTGGGCCTGATCGTGCTCGATGAAGAGCACGACAGTTCCTACAAGCAGGAGAGTCCAATGCCCTGCTACCACGCCCGTGATGTGGCTCTGATGCGGGCCCGGCAGGACGGTGCTGTGCTGCTCTTGGGGACCGCGACGCCATCGCTTGAGACCTGGCAGCGCTGTGAGATCGGCGAGATCGCGCTGTTGAAGTTGCCCAGTCGGATCGGTGGGCGGCCCCTGCCCCCGGTGCGGTTGGTTGACATGCGCCAGGAGCTGGCCGCAGGGCATCGGCGCTTGATCAGCCGGCCCTTGCTTGATCGGCTCCAGCAGGTGGGCGAGCGCGGTGAGCAGGCGGTGGTGCTGGTGCCGCGGCGAGGGTATCGCTCGTTTCTGAGTTGCCGCAGCTGCGGTGAAGCTGTGCTGTGTCCGCACTGCGATGTGGCGCTGACGGTGCATCGCAGCAAGGCCGGCAACCAATGGCTGCGCTGCCACTGGTGCGATCACCGCCAAAACATCAGCGATTGCTGCAACCATTGCGGCTCTTCAGCGTTCAAACCCTTTGGCGCCGGCACCCAGCGGGTGGTTGAGCAGCTGGCTGAGGACCTGCCCGAGCTGCGGCTGTTGCGGTTTGATCGCGACAGCACCCGCGGACGCGATGGGCACCGCCACCTGTTGCAGCGCTTTGCCGCAGGTGAAGCCGATGTGCTCGTGGGCACCCAGATGCTGGCCAAGGGGATGGACCTACCCAGGGTCACCCTGGCGGCGGTGCTGGCTGCCGATGGCTTGCTGCACCGGCCCGATCTGCGGGCCAGTGAGCAGGCCTTGCAATTGATGCTGCAGCTCGCCGGCAGGGCTGGCCGCGCTGAACTGCCCGGGGAGGTGTTGGTGCAGACCTATCTGCCCGAACACCCGGTGATTGCGCACCTGGTCAGTGGTGACTACGGCGCCTTCCTGGCCGAAGAGCTGGAGCTGCGCCGCCGTGCCGCGCTGGTTCCCTTTGCCAGAGCTGCCCTGCTGCGGTTTGCAGGACCGTCCGCCAGCGCAACGGCAACCGCTGCGGCGGCTGTGGCTTCAAGGCTTGAGCCTCAGGTGCTAGCGGCGGGCTGGTGTCTGATCGGTCCGGCGCCGGCGCCGGTGGCGCGTGTGGCAGGTCGCAGCCGCTGGCAGTTGCTGCTGCATGGCCCTGCAGATGTAGCCATCCCCTTGCCTGCTGAAGCTGAGCTGCGCGGCAGCCTGCCCGCTGGGGTGAGTCTGGCGATCGATCCCGATCCGCTGGCCCTCTAGCCCGGCAGTTCGGGCAGGCCAAAGCCCAGCTGCCGGCGCAGATGCTGCAGCACCAGGCTGAGCAGCAGCAGTGCTCCGGCGGCCACCGCGCCCAGACCCAACAGATTCCAGTGCCACAGGTGCAGCACCAGGTGGTTGCTGGCGCCTCCCTGCAGACGCCATCGCCAGCTTGTGTTGCGCCCTGCGCCGATCGGCTCTGCCGCCGCTGGAGCGGAGCTGCGCAGGGCTCGCTTGGGTACGCCTTCAAGCAGGATCTCAAGGTTTGGCGTGCTCCATGGGCTGAGGCTGCGCAGGTCGAGCTCCAGCTCAAAGCGTTCATCGATCGCCACCAGCCAGTTGCGGCTCCGCAGCTGCAACTGCGGCTCAGGGAGCCCCGCCGCTGCCAAGGCAGAGGCACTGCTGATGCTCTGCTGCAGGCGGTTCAAGGCCTGGCGGCTGGGCAGCACTGGAGCCTGCAGCACGGTGCGCTCTCCCAGCTGCTGCACCCGCCAGCCTTGCTGGCGCAGGGCTTTGATCCATTGCCGTTGCCAGGCCGGTAGGGCGCCGCCGCCACTGTCGATGCGATGGCTGAGTTGCAGGCGTCCAGGGCTGCTGAAACGCAGTGTGCTGGTGACCTCGCTGCAGCCCCCAAGCAGCAGCATCAGGGCCACAAGCAGGCTGACCAGCAGCGCAAAGCCCAGGGGGGCTCGGGTCGGGCCAACGGCTGGCGGCGGCGGTTCAGGCGGCCGTTGACGCCGGCGTCGCCGGCTCAACTCACCGAGTTGGCGGCCCACAGCCGGATCGCTGCCGCTCAGATCAGGCAGGGTCAGCGACCATTCGCGCGGCCGCTGTAGGGCGGGCGCCTCCAGCACGCGCTGCAGCTCGCGGGCCTGGGCCCGCAGGCTGGCGTCGCCGCAGCTGCGCAGCCTGCGGCAGCACAGCAACGCCTCGTTGTTGCGGCCCAGTCCCATGTACGCGGTCGCTTGGAGCAGCAGCACTTGCGGGTCGCGCATGGTCTGGGCTGCCTGTGGCTGCTGCGTGTCAGCCACCCCGCCCAGCAGCCGGATCACCTGGCCATAGTCACCACGCTCGAGCGCCTGTTGCGCCTGCGCCAAGAGCGCCTGCTGCTGCTCGGTCACCGCGATCAGTCGCCGGGCTGTAGATGGCGTTGGCTGCCCACCACCATCGTGCCGATGCCGGCATTGGTGAAGACCTCAAGCAGCAGGGCATGGGGAACCCGCCCATCGACGATGTGCGCTGCGGCTACCCCCTGGGCCAAAGCGCGGATGCAGCATTCGGTCTTGGGGGTCATGCCCCCCTGCACCACACCGCTGCTCATCAGCTGGCGGGCAGCAGCAAGACTCAACTGCCTATGCAGCGAGCTGGGGTCATCGCGGTCCTGCAGGATCCCGGGGGTGTCGGTTAGCAGGATCAGCTTTTCGGCCTGCAGGGCAGCGGCCAGTTCGCCGGCCACGGTATCGGCATTGATGTTGTGGGCTTGTCCAGACGGATCGGCAGCCACGCTTGAAATCACCGGGATGTAACCGGCATCGAGCAGGGGCGTCAGCACGGCGGGGTTCACCGCCGCCACATCGCCCACCAGGCCGCGGGATCCATCGCCGTAGGGGCGTGCGATCACCAGCTGGCCATCGCTGCCGCAAAGGCCCACGGCCTGGCCGCCCACCTGATGCAGGCCATTGACGATCTGTTTGTTGACCCGGCCGACCAGCACCATCTCGACCACGTCCATGGTGGCGGCGTCGGTGACGCGCAGGCCATCTTGAAATTGCGGTGTGATTGCAAGTTTCTCGAGCCACTGGTTGATCTCAGGCCCGCCGCCGTGCACCACGATCGGCTGCACACCGACGCTGCGCAGCAGCACCAGATCGCGAAAGACCGCGTCGCGCAGATCGGCCTGCACCATGGCGGCGCCGCCGTACTTCACCACCATGCGGCGACCGGCAAAGCGCTGGATGTAGGGCAGGGCTTCGCTGAGGACTGAAACCCGCAGGGTGTCGTTGGTGGTGATGGCGTCGTTCACGGTTTCAGCAGGGTCAGACGCAGTTGCCCGGAGCTGATCGCCTCGAGCTCTGAGCTCAGGCCGGGGCCAAAGAAGCGTCCCAGGCGTTCCTGCTGATCTTGCCAGCGCTCCAGCGGCACGCCACCGGTGTCAAAGGTGAGCACCAGGCCGTAACTCCCCTCGGTGCCAATCTCGGCCACGCTGAGCAGTTGCGGTGGACGCTCTTCATCCCAGAGTTTGAGGGCTTCAAGTGAGCTCTCTAGGTGGGCCTTTTGGCCGTAACGCCAGCGGTTGAGATCGCCCAGCAGTTTGCTCAGGTCTGCGTTGGCCGGATCCAGCCGCTGGCTGCGGTACTGCTCGGGGGGCGTCAGCCGCTGCGGCGGCGGCAGCTCCGATGACTTCAGCGCCAAACCCCCCAGCAAGATGGGGATGCCATAAAAAATCGTCGGCAAACTGAGGTTGGCGTTATCACCCAGGTAGGCGATCGAGCCGATCACGGTCAGGGCGGCACCGGCGATGGTCACCAGGCTTCCTGGAGAAAACAGAGCGTTCATGCCGCCATCTTCGGCCAGCAGCAAGCAGGATGGAGGCGTTGCGCCGCCCTGATGGCCTTCTCGAACCCGACGAGTCCTGCAGAACCCAACGCTGGTGCACCAGCTGGCGTCCACGAGCTACTTGCCCAGTTGCAAGACGATCGGCAGTGGTTGCTGCGTCAGCTCGATGCCGGCGCCTGGCCCGAGTACAGGCTTGATCTGGCAGCACTCGAGCGCGAGCTTGGCGCTTTGCTCGATCGGGCCCAAGACAAGCTCAGCAGCTGATCTGGACCCGCCTGTTTGCAGCCGTCAAACCTGTTTGCAGGCGTCAAAACGGAATGTCGTCGTCTCCCAGATCGGGCACCAGCGGGGCTGCATTCCAGGTGGGCGGCTCAGCTGCGGCGGGAGTTGCTGCGGCCGGGGTTGGCGCTGCGGCAGCAGGGGCGCTGGCTCTGGCCTGGGGGCGAGGCGCCGGGGCCCCGGCAGGTACACCAGCACCACCCGCCACCGGATGCAGGCGCGAGAGGGTGAATTCGGCTTTCTTTTCTTTGACCCCGTCCTGACGGGTCACTGTGTTCATGCGCAGGCGGCCTTCGATCACCATGCGCTGGCCCACCTGCACCCGGTTGGGCAGCTCCTGAGCCAGGTTGCCCCAGCCCACCACCTTGAGCTGGCCGGGGGGGTCTTCGGCCCGCAGACCCTCCAGACTGACCACCATCTCGGCCACGGCGGTCTGGTTGTCCTGGGTGTAGCGCACCTGGGGTGCCTCGAGCACCTCCACCTCAAGCAGACAGTGATTCACTCCTACAGAACCAAAGGTGGCGCCCATCCTGAACCACAGGCCTGAATTGCACCAGAGGCCAAGCCTGTGGATCTTGGCGGGCACAGGCGAGGGGCCGCTGTTGGCCGAGGCGTTGTTGCAGCAAGGCTGGCAGCTGCAGGTGTCGCTCGTCACTGGGGCTGCAGCGGCTGCCTATCAAGCGCTGCTCAGCAACTGGCCCGCGGGAGCCCTTGAGCTTCAGATCGGTGCCCTCGAGGGCCCAGCTGGCATTGCCGAGCAGCTGCGGCGCTTTGTCAGCCAGGGGCGAGCGGTGCGGGCGGTCGTTGATGCAACCCACCCGTTCGCACAGCAGATCAGCCGCGATCTAGCGCAGGTTTGCGCTGGCCAAGCGCTGCCGCTGCTGCGTCTAGAACGCGACAGCCTGCCCAGCTCTGACGCGCGGCTGCTGCCGGACCTGCAGGCCCTTGCCGCTGTGCCTCTAGCTGGCGAGCGTGTGCTGTTAGCTCTGGGCAGCCGTCAGTTGCGCCAGGCTGTGGCCTGCAGCCCGGGGGCCTTGCACCATGCCCGGGTGCTGAGCAATCCAGAGGCCTTGCAGCTGGCGTTGGCGGCGGGCCTGGCGCCCCATCGCATCGCCTGCCTGCGGCCCAGCGCCGACTTTGCGATCGAAGCCGCACTGCTGCGCCGCTGGCGCATCGGCACGGTTGTCTGCCGCCAGTCGGGCGGCCGCATTGAGGCGCTCTGGCAACACGTGAGCAGGTCATGCGGCTGCCAGCTGCTGCTGTTGCAGCGCCCCAGCGAGGGGCCGGGCGCCTTGCCGATGGAGGCGCTGCTGAGCAAGCTGAAGCAGCTGCTGGCTTGAGCGCCCCGTGGCCGATCGCAACGCGCCCCAGGTGATGCTGGCCCTGACCAGTGAGGCCGATCAGGCCAAGGCCGAAGCCCTAGCGCTGGCCTTGCTTGAGCGGCGGCTGGTCGCCTGCGTCAGCCTGCAGCCCCAGCGCGCGCTGTATCACTGGCAAGGGCGGCTCGAAACGGCCGCCGAGGTCCAGGTGCTGCTCAAGACCGACGCCGAGCACCTGGGCGAACTGGCTGCCGCAGTGCGCGCGCTGCACAGCTACGAGACACCCGAGTGGCTGGTGTGGCCCGCTGCCGCCTCCAGCGGCTACGGCGGCTGGCTCGCCGCTGAATTGGCGCCGCCTGGTGGACGATCAGCCTGAGCCTTCAGCTCAGATGGTGTGCTGCCAGCTTCTGAAGATCGCTCTGGGGACGAGGGCCCAGCTGGGTCACGACCGCTCCAGCGCAGAGCGAGCCCAGCCGTCCGCAGTGCTCGATCGCCTGGCCCTGGCAGTAGGCATGCAGGAACCCAGCCGCATAGAGATCCCCCGCCCCTGTGGTGTCGACCAGCTGGCCGAGCTTGAACGGATCGATGTGGTGGGTGCCTGAGCCATTCAGGATCACCGAGCCCAGCTCGCTGCGCGTCAGGGCTGCCACCTTGCAGCGTCCGCGCACCGTCTCGGCGGCTTCGTCAAAGCTGTTGGCCTTGTACAGCGAGGTGATTTCCATCTCGTTGGCAAACAGGATGTCGACGTGGCCATCGACCAGCTCTTGGAAGCTTTCTCTGTGGCGCTCCACGCAGAACGCATCCGAGAGGCTCAGGGCCACTTCGCCGCCATGGGCGCGGGCCACCTCGGCGGCGGCGATGAAGGCCGCTTTGGCCTCTTCGCTGTCCCACAGGTACCCCTCGAGGTACAGCACCTTGGCCTGGGCCACCAGATCCAGATCCAGATCATCGGGATGCAACTGCACCGAGGCCCCCAGGTAGGTGCACATGGTGCGCTGGGCATCGGGTGTCACCAGAATCAGGCAGCGTGCGGTCGAGGGACCACTGGTGGCTGCTGGGGTCTGGTAGGTCGCGCCGACGGCCCGGATGTCGTGGCTGAAGATGGCACCGAGTTGGTCATCGCGCACCCGGCCAATGAAACCGGCCCGTCCGCCCAGCTGGGCGATGCCGGCCAGGGTGTTCGCCGCGGAGCCGCCCGAGGTTTCAAGGCCTGGGCCGAGGCTGGCATAGAGCGTCTCGGCCTGCTGCTCATTGATCAGGGCCATGGTGCCCTTGGTGAGCTGGTGGTTGTCGATGGTGTCGTCGTCGGTACGCACGAGCACATCGACGATGGCGTTGCCGATGCCGACAACATCAAGGGTTTTGGCAGCCATCAGGGTCAGACGCTCAGCAGGGCCCGTTTGGGACCGTGAATGGGATCTTCGACCACGATCGTTTGATCGCGGCTGGCACCGAGCGAAACGATGGCGATCGGCACCTCCATCAGCTCTGCCAGAAAGCGCAGGTAGGCCATTGCCGCAGCAGGCAGGTCGTCGAGGCTGCGGCAGTCGGCGGTGGAGCTTTGCCAACCGGGCAGGCTCTGGAAGATCGGCTTGCAGCGGGCAAAGTCCTCGGCGCTGCTGGGAAAGTGCTCAATGCGCTGGCCATCGAGTTCGTAGGCCACACACACCTGAATCTCATCGAGCTCATCGAGCACATCGAGCTTGGTGATCGCCAGACAGTCGAGGCCATTGACCTCAACGGCGTAGCGGCCGATCACCCCGTCAAACCAGCCGCAGCGGCGGCGGCGGCCTGTGGTGGTGCCGAACTCATGGCCCCGATCACAAAGGTGGTCGTTGAGGCTGCCTTCCAACTCGGTGGGGAAGGGACCTTCGCCAACCCGGGTGGTGTAGGCCTTGGCCACGCCAATCACCCGGTCGATCAGCGTTGGGCCCACCCCGGCGCCGATGCAGGCACCGCCGCTGACCGGGTTCGACGAGGTCACATAGGGGTAAGTGCCGTGATCGAGATCGAGCAGGGTGCCTTGGGCGCCCTCAAACAGGATGTTCTTGCGAGCCCGCGCCGCTTGGTGAATGGCGCGGGTGCAATCGACCACGTGAGGAGCAAGCCTTCTGCCGTAGGCGGCGTATTCCTGCAGGACGGCCTCTGGATCGAGGGGCTCGATCCCGTAGATGGTCTGCAGCAGCTCATTCTTTTGGGCCATTGGGCCCTCGAGACGCTCGCGCAGGCGATCCTCATCGAGCAGGTCGATCACGCGGATGCCATTGCGTTCTGACTTGTCCGCATAGGTGGGCCCGATCCCCCGGCCCGTGGTGCCGATGCGGCGCTCGCCGCGGCGCTGCTCCATCGCCTGATCCAGCAGGCGGTGGTAAGGCATGGTGACGTGCGCGCTGGAGGCGAGCTTCAAGCCGCTGACGTCGATGCCCAACTCGAGCAGCATGTCGAGCTCGCCCAGCATCACCTTGGGATCGACCACGGTGCCCGAACCGATCAGACAGATCGTGTCGGGGTAAAGGATTCCAGACGGGATGAGGTGCAGCTTGAGCACCTGGTCATCCACCACGATCGTGTGGCCGGCATTGACGCCGCCCTGGTAGCGCACGACCACATCGGCAGATCGGCTCAGCAGATCGGTGATCTTGCCTTTGCCTTCATCGCCCCACTGCGCACCGATGACGACGACGTTGGCCAACGAAACAGCGGCCCGTAGCCGCTTCTAAGCACAAACAGAGAGCCTCTCAGATTGAAGGCCCGCTCGGCAACCCTCAGGCGCCGCGGGTTGCGCTCGATTCGGCTTTCTTCAGTTCTTTGCTGAGACGCTCCTGCAGGGCTTCAGGCAGGGGGCGATTGGGGTAATTGGCGTAATGGCCTGCCAGTGAATTGAGGGCCGTTTGCATCGTTGTGAACGAGCTCAGGCCATTGACGGCACTGCGCGGGCGGTAGCGGGCCATGTAGTCGTTCATCAGGCTTCGGGCCTGAGTCTCGGCTTCGCTGCGGGCCGGATCATCGGCGCTCAGCGCAATCGTGCTCAGCAGGCTGCCGGCTACGGCCACGGTGTCATCGACATAGTTGCCGCTGAGGCCTGTGCCAGCACCGCTGCAGGCGCTCAGCATCAGGCAGAGGCCCAGGCAGAGGGCGATGAGGCCGCGGCCGAGGCTGTTGGCCAGTCCGCGAAGACCCTCGATCAGAGCGCTGTGCATCGCGGACATGGCAGGCCGGTTCAAGTTGGGCCGGATCCTAGGCGGGCTCGCCCAGCAGTCCACCGCGCTCGGTGCTGAGCCTGGGCAGCAGCACCTCGAGCAGCGCACTGGCGGCGAGCTCTTCGTTGTTGCGGCCCTGACGTTGCACCAGTTCAACCTGGCCGCTTGCAGCACCGCGGCCCACCACCACGCGCCAGGGGATGCCGATCAGGTCGGCATCCTTGAACTTGACCCCTGCGCGCTCGCTGCGGTCATCGAGCAGCGCGTCGACCCCTGCGTCGAGCAACTGGGTGTACAGCGACTCGGCCAGCTGGTGTTGCTGCGGATCCTCAATGTTGGCCGGCACCACGATCACCTCAAAGGGGGCAATCGAGGTCGGCCAGCAGATGCCTTGCTCGTCATGGTGCTGCTCAACGGCCGCCTGGGCCAGCCGCGAGACCCCGATGCCGTAACAGCCCATCCACAGGGCCTCTTCGCTGCCGGCTTCGTTGGTGAATGTCGCCTCGAGGGCCTGCGAATACTTGCGGCCCAGTTGAAAGATGTGGCCCACCTCAATGCCGCGGGCGGCCTGCAGCGTCTGCTCGGGAGCATGCAGGCAGCGATCACCGGGCTGGGCTGCGCGCAGATCCAGGCTCTGGGGGCGTTGATCCGCCTGCGGAAGCAACGCCTCCCAGCTGGCACCGACCAGGTGCTGATCGCTGCGGCAGGCGCCGCAGACAAAGCGAGTCAGGTCGGTGGCGGTGGCATCGGCGAGCCGCAAAAAACGGCTTTGCCAGCTGCGGGCGCCGGCCAGCACGCCATCGTCAAGCTGGGGGCCAAGCGAGCCAAAGGGCATCGGGGCTAGTCCCTCGGCCGCCAGCAGCTCGTTGCTGATCGGGGTGATCTCGAGCAATGCCCCGGCCCCATCGGCTGCCGCGGCGCTGACCGCATTGGCGAGTTTCACCTCATTGAGCTGCTGATCGCCGCGCAGGCAGACGAGCAGCGGCTGCGGAGGAGCCGCGGCAAAGCGCGCCACCAACACCAGCACCTTGACGATCTGGGTGGGGTCGAAGCCGTGCACGCGGCACAGCTCCTCAATGCTTGCAAGGCCTGGGGTGGCAAGCTCCTGGCAGGCGCTCTGCTGCAGTGCAACCGCAGGCGGGGGCAGCGAGACAGCCCGTTCCTGGTTGGCTCCATAGCAGCCGTCTTCACTGGTGAGGATCAGGTCCTCGCCCGCCTCTGCTGTGACCATGAACTCCTGGGAGGCCGAGCCGCCAATGGCGCCGCTGTCGGCTTCGACGGCCACGGCGCGCAGCCCGCAGCGCGCAAAGATGCGCCTGTAGGCAAGATCCATCGCCGCGTAGGTCTGCTTGAGCGAGTCCTCGCTGGCGTGGAACGAGTAGGCGTCTTTCATGATGAATTCGCGCCCACGCATCAAGCCGAAGCGTGGCCTGATCTCATCTCTGAATTTGGTCTGGATCTGGTACAGGCTCACCGGCAGCTGCCGGTACGAGCGCAGCAGATCAGCGGCCAAGGCGGTGATCACTTCTTCATGGGTAGGCCCCAGGCCCAGCTGGCGCTCCTGCCTGTCCTGCAGATGAAACATGATCCCTTCGCCGGCTGTGTAGCCATCCCAACGGCCGCTGCGCTGCCACAGCTCGGCGGGCTGCAGTTGAGGCAACAGGGTTTCCAGGGCGCCAGTGGCGTTCATCTCCTGGCGCACGATGGCTTCGATCTTCTGCAGCACGCGCCACAGCAAGGGCAGATAGGCGTAGATGCCACTGCTGATGCGGCGGATATAGCCACCGCGCAGCAGCAATTTGTGGGAGCTGATCTCAGCTTCGGCCGGGTTGTCGCGCAGCGTCACCAGCATCAGGCGGGAGACGCGCATGGCAGCAAAGGCAGGAGACGGGCGGAAGCTATCACCGCCCACCACTTGCCCAGCTGTACAGCCGCGCGGCGCGATCAGGAAACCTCTGGTAGGTTCAGCGCGTCCAAGGAATCCAACCGTCGTCTCATGTTTGCCCAGTCGCTGCACTCAGGCACCCTGGGCACTTCTGCTGCGGCCACCTCTGCTGAGGCCAACGCTGCTGCGGCCTCAGTTGCATCTGTGCTCGCCGGTGAGTCGGGTTCTGCCGATCCTGAAGCCCTGATCGGCATCGACGACGTTCAGAAGGCGTTGAATCGCTCGCGTGCCTCGGTGTATCGCTACACCAACACCGATCCGCGCAACCTCAATCCCCCGTTCAATCCGCGCAAGCTCAACCCCGAATACCGCAGTGATCAAAAGGATCCACTGCTGTTTCACCCCAACGAGGTCGCTCGCTTTGCCCGCGACGTGCTGCGCATCAAAGAGGTGACCGTCGAGGTTCTCAACTCGCCCTCAACCGCCACCCAGCAGTTGCTCAGCTCCATTCTTGAAGAGCTGCGCGCCGTCCGTGAGCGGCTTGATCAGTTTGAGGCGCGACCCACTGAGCTCAGCAGCCGCCGCGAAGCCCAAGAGCAGAAACGGCCGGCGGCCTGATCGCGCTTTGGACTGATCTGCTCCACCGGCTGGTCATAGCGCCGTTATGTGATCAGCATGCAGGTGTGCACTGCCCTGCAGCCGTCGATGGACCTGAGCACGGTGCCGGCCTCGCCAGGGCCGGGTCTGGTGAATCTGCTGGTCGAAATTCCGGCCGGCAGCCGCAACAAATACGAATACAACGAGGCTGCTGGGGTGATGGCGCTCGATCGGGTGTTGCACTCTTCGGTGCGTTACCCGTTTGATTACGGCTTTGTGCCGGGCACCCTCAATGAGGACGGCGCACCGCTCGATGCGCTGGTGATCATGCAGGAGCCGACCTTTGCCGGCTGTCTGATCGTGGCCCGTCCGATCGGCATCCTCGACATGATCGACAGCGGTTGCCACGACGGCAAATTGCTGTGCATTCCGCTGGCCGATCAGCGCCAGAACGCCATTACTGATCTGCGTCAGATCGCCGCCAGCCAGCTGGAGGAGGTGGCCGAGTTCTTCCGCACCTACAAGAACCTTGAAGGCCGGCTGACCACCATCACAGGCTGGCTTGGCAGCGACGCGGTGCCAGCGCTGCTGGAGCGCTGCATCAAGGCAGCTTCTGCAGCAAAAAGCCCTGCACGTTGAGCGCTTGAAAGATCGGGGCTGGATCGCTCAGCCCTGCCGCTTCAACCAACGCCGAAAGCCGGCTTGTGCCGATCGGATGAATGCCCTGGGTCAGGCCGGCCACCGCCGCTTCAGAAGCGGCGATGCCGCTGGCGCTCTGGAATTGGACCCAGGCCGCATCGACCTGGCTCTGCAGCGGTGAGCGCTCTGGCGCCATCAGATCGACAAGCACCAACTGGCCGCCGGGCTTGAGGCTGCGCGCGAGCGCGCTCAAAAAGGCCAGCTTGCTGCCGTCGTCTGGCAGTGACTGGAGCACCAGCACCGAGAGCGCACCGTCGAAGCTCGCTTCGGCCTGCATGGCTTCAACGGTGGTCTGCTGCCATCGAATGGCACTGCCCTGGCCGGCAGCAGGTGGCTGCTCGAGACGCTGCTGTGCTGCAGCCAGCATGGTGGCCGACGGATCGATGGCGCACAGCTGCCAGTCGGGACGCTGCGCGCGCGCCTCCAGCAGCTCGGCGCCTGTGCCGCAGCCGGCCACCAACACCGAGGCCCCGGCCGCTTGGGCCAGGGGTGATGTCGCCAGAAGCGCCACCGACAACCGCGCCAGGCTGGCGTAGCCCGGCACAAGCTGCTGCACGATCAGGTCGTAGTGACCGGCGCTCGAGGTGCTCACAGAGCCTGGGGTGTCAAAGCGACAAGTTATCGGCCGCGGCGCCTCTTGGCTTGGCTGGTGAGCCGTTTTGCAGCTGAAGATTGCGCTCGTTCAGCGCCAAACGCGGGAAGGTGGCCTGCGTGGCTTAAGTTGGGCGGCGCCCGTTCCTCTTTTGCACCGTGCCCACCATCCGTTTCGAGCAGGAAGGTCAGCAAGTCGGGTGCATTGAGGGCGCCAACCTGCGCAAGGCTGCGCTGGATGCGGGCATCAATCCCTACAAAGGTCTCAACAACCTCAACAACTGCGGCGGCCTCGGCCAGTGCGGCACCTGTGTGATGGAGGTCGTTGAGGGCATGCAGAACCTCTCGCCCCGCTCCGACGTGGAAGAGGTTTACCTGGCCGATCGCCCAGCCAACTTCCGCCTCAGCTGCCGCACCACCGTCAATGGTGATGTGACCGTGCGCACCCGCCCGGTCAATGCCGTCGGTAAGGGCTCCAACAGCCTGGTGGGCGCGCTCAAAGCGCTGGTTGGTCGTTGAAGCTTTACAGCTACAGCGCCTGCAGCACCTGCCGCAAAGCCCTGGCATGGCTTCAGGAGCGCGGCCTGGGGGTCGAGCTGATCGACATCACCCAGCAGCCTCCGACGCTGGCCGAGTTGACATTGGCTCTCGAGCAGCTTGGTCGCAAACGCCTGTTCAACACCAGCGGCCAGAGTTACCGGGCTCTGGGCTCGGCTGCCGTAACCGCCATGAATGACGAGCAGGCTCTTGCTGCCCTTGCTGCCGATGGCAAGCTGATCAAGCGTCCCGTGCTGATCACGGCCGATCAGCAGGTGCTCACGGGTTTCAAGAGCGACGAGTGGCAGGCGCTACTGGGCTGAGGCTGGACCTGCCTCGTCGCCCGACTGGTCTTGGCTGGCGTTGCGGGCCATCAGCAGATCGAGTTCCTCGATCAAGGAGTCGACCCCCAGACGGCTGATCTGGTTGAGGTAGGTCCCTTTGAAGCTCTCCAGCAGGGCGCCCAAAAGCTCCTGGGTCTGGGCGAGCACCGGGCCGTTTTCGAGGGCGGCAGCGAGTTCTTCCCAGAAGCGGTCAATGGTGCGCTGCAGCAGCTCCAGTTGGGCTGCATCGGTGCGCGCCAGTTGCTTGCCGGTCGAGCGCGACAGCTCCAGCAGATTGCGGGTCATGCTGGCGGCCAGTTGCTGCGTGAGACCTGATTCGATCTGCAGCAACGGCGCGAGCTGACGCAACGGCGGTGGTACCACCGTGCCTTCGAGGCTCTGCCTGAGGCTGTAACCAAGCAACCCCTGCAGCTCGGGTGCAAGACGCGGCGCCACCTGGCTGAGCAGCAGTGGTGCCCAGATGCGCACCAGAGCTACCACCTCCTGCTCCTGGCTTTGGCTCACGCTCTGGTGGCTCCGCAGTGCCCTGATGCGCTGCGGCCATTGGCGCGAACGAATCAGCGACTGGCCGCCATCGAGCAGCTGCAGGGTTAGCACCTCAAACAGCTCAAGGGCCAACAGAGCCACCACGGCACGGCTGATCACCGCCCGCATCGGCTCAATGTTGATCAGGCCGCTGGTCTGCAGGCGCTCTAGCACCGGCAGGAGCCGGAGCCAGCGCCAGAAGGGCAGCAGCAGCGGCAGGTCGATCCAACGTCTCAAGATGGCATCGCGCCAGCTCAGCCCGGGGAGACGTTTGCGCAGCCGCAGCACCTTGAGCAGGATGTCGAGCGCGAAAATCGACTGAAACAGCAGCAGATCGATTCGCCAGACGTGATCGGTGGGGCGTCCGTTTTCGTCGATGGAGCGCCAGTAGTTGGTCGCCACCAGCGGCATGATCTGCTGCTGCCAGAAGCGCTGCTCGCCTGGCCAGCCATGGCGTTCGATCCAGGCTGGACTCAGCAGAACTCCGGCTGAGGCCTTGGCTGAGTCGAGATCAGCCCGCTGGCGCAGGCGGTTTTTGATTTTTTCAAGCGTGCCGGCATGGCCTGAGGCCAAAAAGGGATTGCTATCAATCAGCTCCACCGTGAGCCGCTGCTGCTGCTGAAGCAGCTGTTGCTGCTGCAGGTTGAGCCCACCGCCAGTGCCACCGGCAGCACCACCGCCAGCGTTTCTGCCTGCGGCCATGGCGCTCTCCAGTTGTTTGAACTGGCGCAGGTAGGTCTGGGTTTCGCGGTGCGGCTCGATCCCCTTGATCGGATCGATCCAGGGGGTCACATCGGGAATGAAGCCCAGTGGAATCACCAGTGGTGTTCCCGGCAGGGGGTAAAGATTGCGCTGCAGCCAGAAGCTGCGCAGTGGCACGTAGGTCAGGTCAAAGGCCACCCACAGCAGGTTGAGGCTGGCCCAGATCGCCACAAACCGGTCCCAGCGGCGACCGGCGCGGCTGCGATCAAGGCGGCGCAGCGCTTGCCAGCGCGGACGGACCATGGCGGGCGGGGTGGACGGTGTCTGCCTAATCTGCCTGCTCCAGCATCGAATAGCGGCACGCGCTTTGCCAGACCTCAGCGGCGAATCCAGTTCACAGAGCGATCCAGCGCCAGTTCAGAGCGGCAGCGCCAAAAGCCCCCCGCCCGAAAGCGTTTGGCCGTTCTGGCGCAGCGTGCTGATCACCCTGGCGGTGGCCTTGGGAATCCGTCATCTGCTGGTCGAAGCGCGCTACATCCCCTCGGGCTCGATGCTGCCGGGCTTGCAGATCCAGGACCGCTTGCTGGTTGAGAAGCTCAGCTACCGCGGCCGCTCCCCGCGCCGGGGTGAAATCGTGGTCTTTCATGCGCCCCATGCCTTTGATCCGGTGCTGACCGGCGGTCGGCGCGTGTCGCCCTGGGAATGCCTGCCCAGCAACATTCCTCTGGTGAACAAGGTCCCCGGGCTGGCCAACCCAGCCTGCGACGCCTACATCAAACGGGTGGTGGCCCTCCCTGGGGAGCACATCAGCGTTGACCCCCAGGGCCGTGTGGCGATCGATGGCAAGCCACTCAACGAGCCCTACGTGAGCTTTTACTGCCCGATTGACGCAGCTTCCAGCGGCTGCAAATCCCTTGATGCTGTGGTGCCCCAGGGTCATGTGGTGGTGCTCGGCGACAACCGTGCCAACAGCTGGGACGGGCGCTTTTGGCCGGGGGGTCCGTTTCTGCCCGATTCCCAGATCCTGGGCCGCGCGTTCTGGCGCCTGTTTCCGTTTGATCGCAGCGGCAGCCTCTAGGCGAGCTGCCACTGCGCGGCAGGTAGCAGCCCGCTGGCTCTGATCAGCCCTTTGACTGTGCTGCCTGGCGGCAGTGGTTGGTTGGCAGCCAGCGAGCCGCTGTGTTGGGGTGTCCAGCTCCAGCTGGGCTCGGGGTCGAACAGCAACCAGCGGCGGCTACCGCTGTGCAGCACCTCGGCGGGGCGCCCCAGCACGCTGCTGGGACCCCAGCACAGGGCCTGCCAGAGCTCGCTTGGACTCCAGTGGTGTCGGCCGATCAGCTCGTGCCACAGCAAGGGCAACACCAGGCCATGGCCGGCCAGCCCGGCGCGGCGTTGGTCGATCGGCAGCAGGTCTTCTTCGGCGTCGAGGGCCTGGTGATGCACCGCCACCGCGCTGATCAAGCCTGATCGCAGCGCTTCGCGCAGGGCGCTGCGATCGCCTGGCCCCCCCAAAGGCGGCTCTAGCCGCCAGCCGCGGGCAGTGGGCGCCTGGCTGCCGCTGTCCTGCAGCAGATGCCACCAGTGCACCGTCGCGCGGGGCCGCACGCCGGCGGCACCTAGGGCAGCAACGGCCTCTTGGCTCGAGAGGTTCATCAGCACCAGCTGCTGCTGCGCGTGGTCGTGCTGCAGGCTGATCAAAGTCGCCAGCGGCAGGGTTTCACTGGCGATTGGGTCGATCGGCCAGCCCGCGCGCAACGCTTCGACCCGCTCGCGCACCAGGCCGCCGCTGGCCAGGCTGCGCAGCCGTGGTGCCACCAGCAGCGGGTGGCCAGCAGCTTCGTTGAGCTGCAGGCAGCGCTCCAGCACGGGGACCTCTGGAAGCTCAGGCCCACTGGCCAGACCCACCGCCCCTGCATCGAGGAGCTCCTGGTGCGGCGCCAGCTCATGGCCCCCGTTGGCGCTGCTCAGGCTGCCCCAGAGGTGCAGTTGCAAGGGTTCTGGCCAGTGCCAGTGCAGCGTGCCCGGGTGGTCGCGGGGCGCCTCACCCCAGGGCAGCAGGGCCACTTGCCCGTAGCCGCCTGCAGCAGCAGCCCTGGCCAGGCTGCTTAGGGTTTCGGCGCGCGAGAGCAGCGGGTCTTCGAGCACGCTGTGCGGGTCCACCAGCGTGGGGGCCAGCAGCATGCCCTCTGCAAGCTTGGGCGTCAGGCCAGCGCTTGTGCCCAGCGCAGCGGCGCCGTCGCCCAGCGCCAGCAGGCTGCCGTCAGCACCAATGAGCACCTGCTCCTGCTCGGGCGGCTGCTGAGGACCCCTCAGCAGCGTCAGCTGTTGCAGCCAGAGGAGGGGCTCAGAGGGCACCGGCGGCCGTGCGATCGAGAACTCCCCCAAGATGATGGGTCAGATTCATCGCGGCCACCACCGGGGGCTCAGTGGCGCCGTGGGGGTAATCGATCACGGTGATGCCGCCATTGCCCTGCTTGATCGCCCAGATGTCAGCCGGCGTCAGTCCCAGCAGGGCGCACAAAATGGTTTTGTTGACCGCGTCGTGGGCCACCACCAGCGCCGTTTCTGTGGAAGCAAGGCTGGCGGCAATGGTTTGCCAGCAGGCGAGCGAGCGTTCCCAGACGTCCTGAATCGTTTCACCCTCGGGCATCTGCACGGTCTGGGGGGCTTGCTTCCAGTCGTCCAGCAGTTGGGGCCAGCCTTCGGCGATCTCAGCTTCGAGCCGCCCCTCCCAGAGGCCGTGGCCGATTTCGACCAGGCCCCTGGTGCTGGTCAACGGCACGCCTGGGTGGGCCTTCAAGATCGCTTCGGCGGTTTGGCGCGGCCGGGCCATGGCACTGGTGTAGGCGCGATCAAGATGCACCTTGGCCAGCGCTTGTGAGGCGGCGTCGGCCTGGGCGCGGCCATTGCTGTTGAGCGGAATATCGATCTGGCCCTGAAACCGCCCCTGGCGGTTCCAGTCGGTTTCGCCGTGGCGCACCAGCAGCAGCCGTGCGCCGTTGCCCTTGGCCGGTAGATCCACGCCCAGGTGGGCGGTGCCGTTGAGCGACTCGACCTGCACATCACCGCCAGGGTTGATGTTGAGCACCGAGATCGAGGTGTTGTCGAGCCGCAGCCGCCTGAACTGACTGGCCGGTAGGTTGAGCAGCTGCAGGATCAGAGCCCGCAGGATCGCGTTGTGGCCCACCAGCAGAACTGTCTGGGAGCCCTGGCGCGCCAGCAGCTCCTGCTTGAGCTGAGCGGCTTGGGCCATCAGCTCCTGCAGGGGCCTGTAGGCCTGGCCATCAGCCCGGCTGAGCTCTAGCTCCTGCGGCGCGGTGCGCCAGGTGCGCTCTTCGGCGGGGTAGTGCTCCTTGAGCTCCTCGCGCAGCAGGCCGCTCCAGGGGGCCAGATCGATCTCCAGCAGTAGATCGCTAAAGCTGGCGCTGCTGCCAAGGCCCTGGGCCTCGAGCAGCGCGGCGGCGGTGTCGCGGGCACGACGCAGCGGTGAGCTGATCACCGCGTCAAAGGGCACATCGCGCAGGGCCTCTCCAGTCGCCCGGGCCTGCTCGAAGCCTGTCTCGGTAAGGCTGGAGAGGTCGTCGCGCCCCTGGATGCGGTGCTCGACGTTGAAGCTGCTCAGCCCATGGCGGACCAACACAAGCCGAAGCGTCACGGGGGCTTTGCTGCTGGAGACCAACTGTATGGGAGCGCATTCGCCCTCCTGCAGCGACAATCGCAGCACCGTCGCCGCAGGGCATGAGCGCACAACCGGCCGACCAGTGGCGCAGTTGGCAGGGGTTGCTGGCTCTGTTGAGCCTGGCGCTGTGTGGGTTGCTTTGGCTCAACGGCCTTTTGGGCAGCCTTGAGCGCCCCTCGGTGAGCAACGCCCTCGAGATTCGTCAGCAGGAGCTGGCGGTGCTCGCCGAGCCGGCTGCAGCGCCGATCTGGCGCCGTGCCCTGCTGGGCGCTGACCCGACCGACGCGCTGCGCCAGCAGTTGCTCAAGCAGGCGGCTGCAGGCGTTGACGGTGGCCTTAGCGAGGACCAGCAGTACACCTTGAGCCTGCTTGAGCGGCAGCCCAATCAGACGCTGCCGCCTGCGCAGCTGAGCCCGCTGCAGCAGCGCTTGCTGTGCCAGCAGCAAGGCGGTTCTGCGGGCAGCTGCGTTGATCTGCAGGCGGCCCAGGGGGCGCTGCAGCGTCTGCTGCTGCTCACCCTGGCACCTGCCCTGTTGATGCTGCTGGGTGCTGGTCTGCTTGTGCGCCAGTTGTGGCTGCTGTGGCGACGCCGCTTGCCGGCAGCTCCGCCGCTGCTGGGTCCGCCCCTGTCGCTGGTGCAGGTCACCTTGGTGGTGGCCGGGGGCTTTGTGGTGCTCGGTGAGCTGTTGGTTCCGTTGTTGCTGAGCCCTGTGGTGGGCTGGCTGCTGCAGCCATTGGCGGATCAGCCGCTGCTGCTGCAGGCGGCCTCGGTGCTGCTGCTTTATGGGGCGTTGATGGTCAGCCCTTTGCTGCTGCTGGTGCTGGCCCTGCGCCCCCAGCGCGAGCCACCGGCCGGCGGGTGGTTGCAATGGCGCTGGCGACCTTGGCCGCCTTTGGTTTTGCGCTCAATCGCCCAGCTGCTGATGGTGCTGCCGCTGGTGGCCCTGGCCGGCTGGCTGCTGCAGCACCTGTGGGCCGATCCCAGTGGCAGCAATCCGCTGCTCGAGATGGTGCTCACCAATTCGAGCCCGCAGGCCCTGTTGCTGCTGGCCAGTACGGCTCTGGTGCTGGCACCGCTGTTTGAGGAAACCCTGTTTCGCGGCGTGCTGATGCCCGTGCTGGCGCAGCATTGGGGGCCCGCTTGGGGAGTGGTGCTCAGCGCCGCCTGTTTTGCCCTGGCTCACCTCAGTCTTGGGGAGCTGGTGCCGCTGTTTGTGCTGGGTCTGGGCCTGGGCTGGCTGCGCCTGCAGAGCGGCCGGCTCGGCAGCTGTGCGCTGATGCACAGCCTGTGGAACGGCCTGACCTTTGCCAATCTGCTGTTGCTGGCCGGCTGAGGCCTTGCGAGACACCACCAGTGGTGGTTCACTTGCGCAGACGGTTCCTGGAAGCTCAGACCTAGTGGTCGCCTCTCCCCTCAAGCAACCAGGCCCCCGCGGCTCCAGAGCTGCCTCCGAGCGGCGTCTAGGTGGATCGCTTTCGCTGATCGAGGGTGCTCTTTCAGCGCGCCGTGTGGTGCGTCAGGCCCCGTGGCTTGCCGGTCTGCACCGCTTTGCCGATGGGGCCTTGATCGGTCTTGGGCTGTCGATGCTGGGTCTCAGTGCCCTCACCCTGCATTGGCAGAACCAGTGGGGCAGCAATTTTCGTGGTCTGGAATCGACCCAGATCCTTGAGCGTCGTCTGCAGGAATCGGCTGCTGTGCTCGAGCAGCATCACCTCGGTGTGGTGCGCAAGCCAGGGCTGTTGGTGCCCACCAGCAGCGACCAGCTGGTGCACCTGCCGCCCCCGCCAGCGACCAACGCGAGCGCCGAGCGCCTGGAGCTTGATGCCCTGCGCTGGACCCAAAGCGTGTCGGGGTACTGATGGTCAGCCAGTCGATGCGCCAACCGCGGCCCCGCCGTGTGGTCAGGCTTCAGCCCGTTCCCACCGGCCGGCTGCTGGCCGTGTACCTGCTGCTTGCCGCTGGTTTGGCAGGTTTGGCGTTGCGTCTGGCCTGGTTGCAGATTGCCGATAGTCGTGGCCTAGAGGCCCGGGCCCGCGCGATTCAGACCCAGTCGATCGCGCCGAACGGCAAGCGCCGCACGATTGTTGATCGCACCGGCCGGCTGGTGGCTCTCGACGAGCAGCGCTTCACGCTGTGGGCCCACCCGCGCTATTTCAATTTTCCGGGTGATGAACCCAATCAGCTCAGGAGCCCTGCCGAGACGGCCGAGCGTCTGGCGGCTGTACTCGCCCAACCCAAGGCCAAGCTGCTCGCCAGCCTCAAGCAACGCCCCAGCGGGATCAAACTCGCCACTGATCTCGATCCTGAAACCGCTGAACGGGTGCGGCAGTTGGGCATCAGCGGGCTCGATCTTGAGGCGTACCCGCACCGCATCTACCCCCAGGGAAGCCTGTTCGCCAACGTCGTTGGTTTCTTGAACCTCGAGCGGGTTCCCCAGGCGGGCCTCGAGCAGAGTCGCGACCGCGACCTGCGACGCCACGAAGACACCCTGCGCATGCGCCGCGGGGCCGACGGCACCCCCTTGCCAGAGGGGCTGCGCGCTGGATCCCTCTATGGCGATGACCTGCGTCTGCAGCTCACCCTTGATGCACGGCTGCAGCAGGTGGCCCAACAGGCCTTGGCGCGCCAGATCAAACAGTGGAGTGCCAAGCGCGGCGCCGCCCTGGTGATGGATGTGCGCAATGGCGAGATGCTCGCCCTGGCTTCCTATCCCACCTACGACCCGAACCGCTTCTGGGCCTTCAAGCCAGGACTGTTCCGTGAATGGTCGGTGCAGGATCTCTACGAGCCTGGCTCCACCTTCAAGCCGATCAATCTGGCCCTGGCGCTACAGGAAAAAGCGATCAAGGCCACCGACAAGGTCACCGACAACGGTTCGCTCAGCATTGGCGGCTGGCCGATCTTCAACCATGACAAGAAGGCCAACGGCGTCATCGACTTCCCCACGGTGCTGCAGGTCTCCAGCAACGTCGCGATGGTGCGGGCCATGGCCCATGTCAAGCCCGATCGCTTCTGGAGTTGGCTGCAGACGATGGGCATTGACACCAGACCTGACACCGACCTGCCTGGGGCGGTCGCCGGACAGCTGAAAGATCGCAAGTCGTTTGTGTCACAGCCGATCGAACCGGCCGTGGCGGCCTTCGGGCAGGGCTTTTCGTTGACGCCTTTGAAGCTGCTGCAGCTGCACGGCATGCTGGCCAACGGCGGCCGCTTGGTGAGCCCCCACATCACCCGTGGTCTGCGCTCAGGCGATGCCCTGGCGGCTACACCTTCGGCCAGTGGCCTGCAGTTGCTCGATCCGGCTGTGACCCGCACGGTCATGGGCTGGATGGAGAGCGTTGTGGAGAACGGAACGCTGCCGGTCAAAACCCCCGGCTACCGCATCGGCGGCAAGACGGGCACCGCTCAGAAGGCCGAAAACGGTGTGTACATCCCTGGTGCCCTGATCACCAGCTTTGTCGGCCATCTGCCCATGGATGATCCGCGCTATGTGGTGCTGGTGGTCATCGATGAACCCAAAGGCGGCAGCGTCTACGGCTCCACCGTCGCCGCACCGGTCGCCAAACAGATCATCGATGCGCTGCTGGTGCTTGAGAACATTGCCCCGTCGCGCCCACGTTCCAAGCCCAGAACCGCTTGAGCAGCTCTTAAGTCAACCTTTGCTCGTGCGGGCTGGGCAGCACCGAAGATCTGGCTAGCGTTCGCGCAACCGGCTCTGCCCACAGCAATCGCATGGCCAATCTGCTCGATCAACTCGCCGCCATGACGGTGGTGGTCGCCGATACCGGCGACATTGACGCGATTCGTCAGTTCACCCCGCGCGACGCCACCACGAACCCGTCGCTGATCTTGGCGGCAGCACAGATTCCTGCGTACCAGGAGTTGATTGATCGCTCTCTGCGCGAGTCGCGCACGGTCATGGGGGCTGCAGCCTCAGCAGAAGCTGTGGTGCATGAAGCGCTCGATGAGATCTGCGTCACCTTTGGCAAAGAGATCCTCAAGATCGTGCCGGGCCGTGTTTCTACCGAGGTGGACGCGCGTCTGAGCTTTGACACCGAGGCCACCATCGCCAAGGCCCGCAAGCTGATTGGCCTCTACAACAAAGCTGGCATCAGCAACGACCGCGTGCTGATCAAGATCGCCTCCACCTGGGAGGGGATCCGCGCTGCGGAGTTGCTTGAGCGCGAAGGCATCCACTGCAACCTGACGCTGTTGTTTGGCTTTGCCCAGGCCGTCGCCTGCGCTGAGGCAGGTGTCACCTTGATCTCGCCGTTTGTCGGCCGCATTCTCGATTGGTACAAAAAATCGACCGGGCGTGATCACTATCCAGGTGTTGAAGATCCGGGCGTTGTCTCGGTCACCCAGATCTTCAACTACTTCAAAACCTACGGCTACAAAACCGAGGTGATGGGAGCCAGCTTCCGCAACATCGAGGAGATCATCGAACTGGCCGGCTGCGATCTGTTGACCATTTCGCCGGCACTGCTTGATGAACTGCGCAGCAGCGATGGCGACCTGGAGCGCAAACTCAAGGCCTTTGACCCGGCCCCGACCGAGCCGCAGCTGCATCTCGACGAGAGCGGCTTTCGTCAAATGCTGGCCGGCGATGCCATGGCGAGCGAGAAGCTCGATGAGGGTATCCGCGGTTTTTGCAAAGCGATCGAGACCCTTGAGCAGCAGCTGGCCCACCGCCTCGCTGAGCTCGAAGGCGGTAAGGCCTTTGACCATGCCGTCCATGAAATCTTTTTGCTCAATGACCTCGATGGCGATGGCTGCATCACCCGCGAGGAGTGGCTGGGCAGTGATGCGGTGTTTGCCGCCCTCGACACCGACAACGATGGCAAGCTGGCCCCAGAAGACGTGCGCGGCGGCCTCGGGGCTCCGCTGGCGATCGCTGCGAGGAGCTGAACCATGGCTGATGCCAAGCCAACACCCACCATCAATGCGCTCGAAACCATGCGGGCGCTGGCCAGCAATGGCGAGGTGATGGATGTCGCGCCTGGCACGTTGATTTTTCGCTCGGGCGAATCCGGCGACTGCATGTTCGGTTTGCTCGAGGGCACGATCGAGCTCAGCTGGAGTGGCGATGCCGGCCATGAGCAAATCAAGGCCGGCGATGTGTTCGGCGCCGGCGCCCTGGTCACCCCCGACCACCGCCGCTACGGCAATGCCAAGGCGCTCACCGCCTGCAAGGTGCTGGTGATGAACCGGGAGAAGTTTCTGTTTGCGGTGCAGGAGGCACCGATGTTTGCCATCGAGCTGCTCGGCTCGATTGATCAGCGGCTGCGCCAGCTCAAAGACAGCACCCGCTTTGGCTGAGGCTGTTGACCGTCAACAGCCTCAGCCTTGCTGAAACAGCAGCCGTTTGATCACCCGTTGGGCGATGTCGCCGTAGCCCATTTGGCCCGAGAGAATCTGGGCGATGCGCTGCGGTGCGGTGGGTCGTTTGATCCCCAGTTGGTAGCCGATGCGGGGCACGCGATAGAACACCTGTGCAATGCGCTTGCCCCAGGCCATCGAGTCGCCCCACTCGCGGCGCATGCGGGCGCTGTACTGCCCCAGGGCCTGGTCATCGCCTCTGAGCCATTGGCCAAGCGATGTGGCCGCTGCGGTGCCGCTCAACAGCGCAGGCCGAATCCCTTCGGCCAAGAAGGGATCACACAGCGAAGCGGCATCGCCCACCACCACAACGCCATCGCCGTGCAGCCTGTGGTGACCATCCCAGATGCGCAGCGCGCTGCTGGTGCGCACGCCGCTGTCTGCCGCCAGCCCCAGATCAGGCAGCAGCTGCTCGAGCACGGCTTGGCCGTCGGCTGGTTCACGGCCGATGAAGGTGCCCAGGCCAATGCTGTAGCCCCCCTGGCGCGGAAAGCTCCAGCAGAAGCCATGGTGCACCAAACCGAAGTCAAAGCGGGCCGTCTCGCTCTCCTGCACCGGAGCGCTCACGTCCACGGCGAGGGTGGTGGCGTAGCGAGGTCTGGGCGATCCCAGCGCTAGCGCTGCCCCCAGCGTTGAGCTGCTGCCGGCGGCGATGACCACCGCCTTGGCGCGCAGGCTGCCTGCAGGACCCTGCAGTTCCCACAGCGTGCCGAGCCGTTGCAGGGCGTTCACCGGCCAGTTTTGGCGCAGCTCTGCACCTGCGGCGGTGGCGTGCTGCAGCAGGTGGTCATCGAGCCGCTGCCGTTGCACGATCCAAAACGGTGCTTCACCAGGCAGTTCGGCGACGACCGGATCCTCTAGGCACCAGGTGAAACGCACGCGCCGGATCACCTGATCGACCGCTGGACTCAGGGCAAAGGGGAACCATTGCTGCACCGATGCCGCCATGCCGCCGCCGCAGGGTTTGCTGCGCGGCGAGGGCCCCTGCT
This sequence comes from Prochlorococcaceae cyanobacterium, assembly GCA_049421025.1. GTDB lineage: Bacteria > Cyanobacteriota > Cyanobacteriia > PCC-6307 > Cyanobiaceae > RGUW01. The sequence continues at coordinate 26,686 of JBMSMG010000015.1, forward strand.
CGAGCACCACCACGTTGAAGCCGGCAAGGGCCAGATGCACCGCGCAACTGGCCCCAGCGGCACCGCCGCCGACCACCGCCACATCGAACGGTGGCTGCATGGCTCAGACCTTGAGGATGTCGGCTTCCTTGTCGGCGAGCTGCTTCTCGAGTTCGGCGATGAACTTGTCGGTGAGTTTTTGCACCTTGTCCTGCTCATCGCGGCTCTGATCTTCAGAAAAATCGCCCTCTTTTTCCTGCTTCTTGATCTTGTCGATCGCGTCGCGGCGAATGTTGCGCAGGGCCACCTTGCCTTCTTCGGCGTACTTGGCTGCCAGCTTGCAGAGCTCTTTGCGGCGATCTTCGGTGAGCGGCGGAATGTTGATGCGGATCACCTTGCCGTCGTTGTTGCAGGTGAGGCCCAGGTCGCTGGTGGCGATCGCCTTTTCGATCAGCGCCATGGCGCTGGTGTCGAAGGGCTGGATCTGGATCGTTTGCGCGTCGGGGGTCGACAGGCTCGCCAGCGACTTGAGCGGCGTGTCACTGCCGTAGTACTCGACCTGGATCTTGTCGAGCAATGACGGATTGGCCCGCCCGGTGCGAATGGTGTTGAAGGTGCGCTGGGTGGCTTCCAGCGACTTGCGCATGCTGGCTTCGAGGTCCATGGCTGTGGCTCTGGGGCTCAGGGGGTGATGCGGGTGCCGATCGATTCGCCGGCCACGGCCCGGCCAATGTTGCCGGGTCCGAACAGATCAAACACCACAATTGGAATGGCGTTGTCCTTGCACAAGGCGATCGCGGTGCTGTCCATCACCTCCAGCTCGCTGCTCAGCACATCGAGGAAGGTGAGGCTGTCGTAGCGCACGGCACCGGGATGGCGGGCCGGGTCCTTGTCATAGACCCCGTCCACCTTGGTGGCCTTGAACACAACATCAGCTCCGATCTCGGCAGCCCGCAGCGCGGCGGTGGTGTCGGTGGTGAAAAACGGGTTGCCGGTGCCGGCGGCAAAGATCACCACCCGGCCCTTTTCCATGTGCCTGATCGCGCGGCGGCGGATGTAAGGCTCGGCCACCTCCTGCATCGAGATAGCGCTCTGCACCCGGGTAGGAATGCCGGCCCGCTCTAGCCCGTCCTGCAGCGTGATGGCGTTCATCACGGTGGCCAACATGCCGACGTAGTCAGCGGTGGCACGGTCCATGCCGGCGGCCGAACCTTTGAGGCCCCTGAAGATGTTGCCCCCGCCGACCACGATCGCCAGCTGGGTGCCGGTGGCCACGCAGGCGGCCACATCGCGGGCGATCGACTGCACGATGGCTGGGTCGATGCCGTAGCCCTGCTCCCCCATCAGCGCCTCGCCGCTGAGCTTGAGCAGAACGCGCTTGTACCCCATTGCCGGCCTTGATTTGCTGGAGCGTAGCAACGGCCTTGCGCGATGCCTGATGCCCCGCTTCAGTGGCGCAAAGCGCGATTGCCCATGGCTGCAGGATTGCCGTCGTGCCCACGCTCGTCGCTGGTGATGGCACGGCTGACCCTCTCAGCGATCGAGCGGGCCAGCGCCGATGCCAGCCTTTGGCGCGAGCCAGAGCTGCACCGGGCCCTGCTGGTCAGCGGCCTGTCACTGCTGGTGGGTGGCCTGGCCCAGCTTCAGCATGATTTGGGCTAAGCCCTAGAACTCGATGCCCTTCTGGGCCTTGACCCCCTGCTCTCTGAAGGGGTGGCGCACCAATTTCATTTCGGTGACCAGGTCGGCACGCTCCAGTAGGGCTGGAGGGGCCCCGCGGCCTGTCAGGGCCACGTGGGTCAACGGCGGGCGCAGGGCCAGGCCTTCCAGCAGCTGGTCCACCTCGAGGTAGCCCAGCTTTAGGGCCACATTGATTTCATCCAGCACCACCAACTTGCGGCTGCCGTCGGCCAGATAGTGCAGCGAGCGCTCCCAAGCGGCCTGCACCAGGGCCTTGTCGCGCTCGCGGTCCTGGGTCTCCCAGGTGAAGCCCTCACCCAGGGCATGCCAGTGCAGCGCTTCGCCAAACAGCTCGAGCGCCTTGGCCTCGCCAGGCTGCCAGCCGCCCTTGATGAACTGCAGCACAGCCACCGACTCACCATGCCCAAGGGTGCGCAGCACCAGACCCAGCGCCGCGGTGGTTTTGCCTTTGCCGTCGCCGGTGAACACCAGCACCAGGCCTTTCTCCAGATTGCGCTCGCCCACCCGCTGGCGCTGTACCTGCTGGCGGCGCTGCATGCGCGCCTGGTAGGCCTGTTGCTCGCGCTCGGGCGCCAGGGCCCCGCCGGGGCCGATCTCGGCCGCCAGGGCATCGAGATCAACAGCGCCTGTTGCGGCATCGGCGGTGCTGCTCATGGGATGCGCGCAAGCTGCAGATCGGGCTCACTCTGGCGGGTGCGGGTCCGCCTCTGCTGGTTTCTGGGCCAGCAGACGTTGCAGGGCACCGCCGGCAAGTGCCTGGCGTTGCACCACCGCCAGGCCAGCCTGTTCGAGCTCGGCGCCCAGGTCGCTGGCCAGAAAGTCGAGGGCGGTCTCGGTTTCAAACAAGGCGCAAAACAGCTGCTGAGGCAGGGCCATGACGCCTGTCGCCGGGTGCAGATCGACCAGGGCCAGCCAGCCGCCCGGTTGCAGCAGCCGGGCGCAAGCGGCGAGCACGGCGCGGCGTTCGGTGCTGCTGAACTCGTGCAGGGCCAGCGCGATCGTGATGCCCGCCTGGCTGCCCGGCGGCAGCGGTGGGTCTTCGGCCAAACCTTCGATCCATTGGATCGTCAGGCCGCAACGCCGGGCGCGTTCGCGTGCCTGATCGAGTGCCCGCGGCGCGACATCGAGCCCGCACACCCGCAGTCCATGGCGCGCCAGGGCAATGGCGCCCTCGCCGCCGCCGCAACACAGATCGAGCACCGGTGCACCAACGGGCAGCTGAGCGGCCAGCCATGCGGGGGCCAGCTGGCGCAGGCGCTTGGGGCCTCCGACGCTCAGCGCGCTGAACGCCGTCACCGCGTCATAGAACCAGCGGTGCCGGTAGGCCAACGTGCGCAGCGGTCGTTTCATGAGGCCAGCCTGGCCAGGGCCGCATCGACCGCCTGCTGCTGGTCGCGGCGGGTGATCCAGTGGTGATAGGTGCGCGTGTGAATGGCGACCGAATGCCCCATCATGCGGGCCGCCACGGTGTCGGGCAGGCCAATGTGAATGGTGCGCACGGCCCAGGCATGGCGCAGGTCATAGGGGGTGATCGGCAGCTTGTAGCGGCGGAATTGTTCGGCTACGCGCCGGCCCACCTGCTGCAAGGTGGTGCGGCGCAGGTCGGTGCTCACTGCAGGCAGGGCCGAGCGCGATGCGGCCAGTTCAGCCAGCCCAAAGCGATCAACCCAATCAGGTTGAAACGGCCAGACCTGATGCTCACCGGTCTTGCTGGTGGGCAGCACCCGGATCACCCGGTCGCCGCCTTGGGCAAGGGCCGACAGATCGCAGAAAAACGCTTCATGGTTGCGCAGCCCGTAGGTGGCCATCAGCCCATAGACCAAGCGCCAGCGCGGGTTCGGAATCAGCTCTGGCAGGGCAAGGATCTCGCTGTCGCTAGGTAGCTGGCGAAATTGCGCGCGGTGCAGGCCATACCCCGAGCCGCGCTCGCTCCAGTCATCGGGCAGGGTCAGGCCGCAGTGGCGCGCCAGCGCCCCCAGGGCGGTGGTGCACTGCTGGCGGCTGCGGCTCGCCAGCTCATAGCTTTCGAGCACCGCCAGTAGTAGCGGCTCATCGAGCCCACCTTGCCGCCCTGAGGCCATGCGCTGCAGGCGGCGCAGATAGGGCAGATAGGCGCTGCTCCAGGTGGTGCGGCTGCCGGCGGCCTGGCGACGGCGCCGCGGGTCGCTGAAGAAGGCCGCCTCAAAGCTGCTGATCTGCTGCTCGAGGGCTGCTCTGCAGCTGCTACTGCTGTTGCTGCTG
>JBMSMG010000016.1:0-30523 GCA_049421025.1 Prochlorococcaceae cyanobacterium
TCATCTCCATGCGCGTGGCCATCGCCATGGTCGCGGCTGTGCGAGATCCCTGAGCCCAGCAGCAGCTCAGGCTCGATCACGCCGTGGGCGATAGGCAGGCAAGGGGTTTCGTGTCTGAGGCTGGCCTGCAAGGTGGACTTGAGCACCTCAAGCGCTTGTTGCTCAAGCAGATCAGCACGGCTGATCAGCACCAGATCGGCCGCTTGCAACTGATCGGCAAAGAGATCCTCGATCGCATCGAGGTGATCCAGGCTTGGGTCAGCTTGGCGCTGCGCTTCAAGGGCCTGCGGATCGCGGACCACATGCCCTGAGGCCAGAGCTTCACCGTCAACCACCGTGATCACCCCATGCACCCAAGTGCGCGTGCGGATCGCGGGCCATCCAAACGCCGCCACAAGCGGCTCAGGCAAGGCGAGACCACTGGTTTCAACAACGATGCCATCGAGCTGCTGGGAGCGCTGCAGCAGCCGCTCCATCGTGGGCAGGAAGTCATCTTGAACGGTGCAGCAGAGGCAGCCATTGGCAAGCTCAACCAGCCGACCATCGAGCTCGTCATCAGGGCAAAAGCCACAGGAGCGCAGCAGCGCTCCATCGATGCCAACTTCGCCAAACTCGTTGACCAAGACGGCCAGGCGCTTTCCGCTGTTTAACAACAGATGGCGCAGCACGGTGGTCTTGCCGGCACCTAAAAACCCTGTCACCACAGTGACAGGCAGTCGCTTAGAGGAGCTCACGCCGGATCAGGCCAAAGCTTGGCCAACAGCAGAGATGAGGCCAAAGGTGATCAAGGCAGCCACAACGGCGGCACGCCCATGGCGCTGCAGACGCGAGGCAAATGGTTGGATCCACCACAGAGCCAGTAGCAGGAGGGATCCTTGGCTGATTAACAGGCCACTCAGGTAGGTCATGACGGGCATGGCGCTCCAACCCAGAACGCTGGCGCTCAGCACGTAGCCGTGCAGAGCCATCGCAGGCAGCAACAGCAGCCGCGGCAGACGTTGGGCCAGCACCAAAGCTTCAACCACCAGCGTGAGGCTGACGAGCAGTTCGGCTCCAGCCAGTCCTGGCCCGATCAATCCAGCAGCGCTGCCCAGCAACCCGGTCGCCAGGAGGGCGAGCATCCAGCTTCGGCGCTGCGTCAGGCCCGTCAGTGCCAAGGCCACCAAGAACAGCAGGTGGTCAGGCCCAATCACAGGATGCGCTAGGCCACTCAATAGTCCGTTGAAGACCGTCGGCTTCAGCGAGGTGATGTCGATGAAGTGGTGGGCCCGAGCCGGTGCCGCGAGCAACACGGCAAGGCAAGGGACCAAAAACAGGCCTGCCCTGCGCAAGGTGGTTGGAAGCATGAGGTCGGTCCGCGCCGAGAAATGAAGTGATCACCGGCGGGCGTTCTGACTGGGCACAAGGCCTTCACAGCTGCGGGACAGCGCCGGATTTACACCGACTTTCCCCTTTGCATCCGGAGGCTGATCCCCCCCGGAACCGGTCAAACCAATCTATGGGCTCAGGTCACCGGCAACCGAGACTGTCACGGGTGCTCACACCAGTGCGCGGATTGGTCCCAGTGGCGCGGGCGCAGAGTGCCTTCTGCTCCGGCAGATCAAGCACCGCGTCGGTGAAATCGGCACCATCGATCTGAGCACCTTTGAAGTGGCTCTGCATGAGCATGGCGTTGCGAAGCACCGTCCCGGTGAGATCGGCCTGCTCAAAGCGGCTGGCGTAAGCGACCACATCTTCGAGATCGGCCCCACTGAGGTTGGCTTGCTGCAAATTGCTGCCGTTGAACACCGCGCCGCGCAGGTCAGCATCAGAAAAGTCAAATCCAGCTAATTCAGCCTTCAGAAATTCCTGCTGCTGCAGCTTGCGGCCATGCATGTCTGGCTGCAGGTCCTGCATCGAGCGCTGCCCTCTGAGCTCTGGAGCTGTGATGGCTAGTGCCGGAGTAGCCGGAACCAGGAGCAACCATGCCAGGCAACAGGCCAGAACGCGGGCAAACAGGTGAGCCATCGGGCTGCATCTACGGTGGGCCAACAAGTTATGGCAGCCATGGCGATGGCTCTGCGGGTCATCGTCCCGCCCCACCCCCTGCTCAGCCACTGGCTGACTGTGCTGCGCGAGCCCCAGACACCCCAACCCCTGGTCAGCTCCGCCCTCACAGAACTGGGTCGATGGCTCACCTACGAAGCCGTGCGTGACTGGCTGCCCCAGCGGCCACTCACGGTTGAGACTGCTGCCGGCAGCACACAGGGGCAGGTTGTGGACGCATCGGTACCCCTGCTTGCGATCAGTGGCATTCCTGGCGGCCTCGGTCTCTGGCAGGGAGGCCAGGCCGTTCTGCCAGCAGCGCAGATCGGTCATGTGCAGATCACAGCCGAGCGCATCGCGCTGCGCTCGTGGCCTGAATCCATCACACCAAACACCGGGGTGTTGCTCTACTGGAGCCAGCTGGCCGAGCCTGAGCCTCTGTTGCAGCTCCTGGACGCTTTGGCTGAGCAAGACGTCACCGGTACACGGCTGCGGCTGATCACCACATTGGCGGCAGCACCGGCCCTGCAGGCGATTGGCGAGCGCCACGGCTCCTTGAGCATCTACACCGCTGCGATTGATCCTGATCTCGACGAGAACGGTCAGATTCGTCCCGGAGTCGGAGCCCTGGATCAGCGTCTGATCGGTTTCAGCAACTGCCACTAACCTGGAGATGGTTGCTCAAGCGCTGTCATGGGGTCCCAGAACCAAGGCGGGTCAAGCGGTGGAGTGCTGCTGAGTGCCATGGCGGGCGCCGTGTTGGGTGCCACCGGTTTGGCTTGGTGGCTGTTGTCTGAAGCCGAACGCCGCCGGCAGGGTCCGCGTCAACGAAGGAATCTGACGTTCAGCCGTCTGCAGGACGACAGCGACTTCAACGAAGAGCTGCAGCATCACCCAGCGGGCGCGTCCCGCGACCATGAGCTCCACGACAAAGTCCATGAGCTCAATCAGGCGATCGATGATGTGCGACGCCAACTCGAGAGTCTGGGGAGCCGGTAGGTTCAGGGTCGGCACCATCTGACCCAGCCATGCTCCGTTCCGCTGCCATCACTCAGGGAATTCAGCGTTCGCCCAACCGGGCCATGCTGCGGGCAGTGGGCTTCGGAGACGGCGATTTCAACAAACCGATCATCGGTATCGCTAACGGCTACAGCACGATCACGCCCTGCAACCTGGGGCTCAACGACCTAACCCGCCGCGCCGAGCAAGCTGCCCAGGGGGCAGGGGCGATGCCCCAGACCTTCGGAACCATCACCGTCAGCGACGGCATCTCGATGGGCACCGAAGGCATGAAGTACTCGCTGGTGAGCCGCGAGGTCATCGCCGACTCGATTGAGACCGCCTGCAATGCCCAGAGCATGGATGGGCTCCTTGCCATTGGCGGCTGCGACAAAAACATGCCCGGCGCCATGCTGGCGATGGCACGCATGAACATCCCTTCGGTGTTCGTGTATGGCGGCACGATCAAGCCTGGCAAGCTGGGCGCTTGCGATCTGACCGTGGTCAGCGCCTTTGAAGCGGTCGGCCAGTACAGCGGCGGCAAGATCGATGAGCAGGAGCTCACGGCGATCGAAAAGAATGCCTGCCCTGGCGCCGGCAGCTGCGGCGGCATGTTCACCGCCAACACCATGAGCGCCGCCTTTGAGGTGATGGGCCTGAGCCTGCCCTACAGCTCGACCATGGCTGCCGAAGACCCCGAAAAGGCCGACAGCGCCGCCCGCAGCGCCGAGGTGCTGGTGCAGGCGATCGCGCAGAACATTCGCCCTCGCGACCTGCTCACCCGTAAGGCGTTTGAGAACGCCATTGCTGTGATCATGGCCGTTGGCGGCTCCACCAACTCGGTGCTGCACCTGCTGGCGGTGGCGCGCACCGCGGGTGTTGAACTCACGATTGACGACTTTGAGGTGATCCGCCAGCGGGTCCCTGTGATCTGCGATCTCAAGCCCAGCGGCCGCTTCGTCACCGTTGATTTGCACAACGCCGGCGGAATCCCGCAGGTGATGAAACTGCTGCTCGACGCCGGTCTGCTGCACGGCGAGTGCCGCACGGTGGAGGGCAAAACCCTTCAGGAGGTGCTCGCCGACGTGTCGAGTGAGCCTCCTGCCGGTCAGGAGGTGATTCGCCCGCTCAGCAACCCCCTCTATGCCAAGGGCCATCTGGCGATCCTCAAGGGCAACCTGGCCGTTGAGGGCAGCGTTGCCAAGATCAGCGGTGTCAAGAACCCTTCCGTGACCGGTCCAGCGCGGGTGTTTGAGAGTGAAGAAGAGGCCTTGGCCGCCATTCTCGCCAAGCAGATCAAGGCAGGAGATGTGGTCGTGATCCGCTACGAAGGCCCCGTCGGTGGCCCTGGTATGCGCGAAATGCTCGCCCCCACAGCTGCGATCATCGGTGAGGGGCTGGGCGATTCGGTCGCCCTGATCACCGACGGGCGCTTTTCAGGCGGCACCTACGGCATGGTGGTGGGTCACGTGGCCCCCGAGGCTGCTGTCGGCGGCACGATCGGCCTTGTGTGCGAGGGCGACAGCATCACTGTGGATGCCCATCAGCTGTTGATTCAGCTCAATGTTGATGACGCTGAGCTGGCGCGTCGCCGTGCCGCCTGGGTGAAACCAGAGCCCCGCTACCGCACCGGTGTTCTGGGCAAGTACGCGCGTTTGGTCAGCAGCAGCAGCCTGGGGGCTGTCACCGATCAGGGCTAAGCCAAAACGACAGTTCGCCACGTGCCAGTCAACCTCAGCGGGTGTTGCTCAGGCACCGGCCAGGCCAGCACGCAAGCGTCGGCACAAGGCCTCCAGCGCCGCTCCACCTGCAGGGCGTTCACAGCGAAGCCCCGTATCGGGATGCATCCAAACCGGATGACTGCCATGCCAGAGCACAGGGGCTTGCTCATGACCAGGGCTTGAGAGCATCAGGTTCAGTTCTCCTGAGCTGCGGTAGATCTCGAGCTCCAGATCGGCATCTGGCTGCCTTGCCCCTTCGGCATCACGGGCATCAATGCGCAGCAGGCAATCACTGCAGTCACCGAGGGTTGTGAACGGCTCACCCTCGAGGCGCACCGCATGGCGCAGAGGCTTCAAACAAAGGTCAGCTGCCTGGGCAACAAGTGCCTTGAGCGCATCGGTTGGCTCATCGTCAACCGGACCAAGCGACATGAGCTCATCCATGGCGGTGCCCCATGGCACAGATCTCCTTGATCACCACATGGATCGCTCCACTGCGGAAGCCCTTGTTGAGCCCACCCTTGTCGTCAAATTTGGAATGCAGCACTTGAAGACGTGTCATACGGGCACGATCAAACCGAGGCGCGTAGCCCAGGGGCATCGACTGAATGGGCTGGGCCCGCACTGAGGCGATCAGATCGCTGAAGAGCACCTCGACGGTCGTGTCACCCTCATCGTTGGTGGCAAATTCGGTGACCCAGCGCAGGCCACCAGGAATCAGGTTGGTCAATCCGCCAACACCGTCACTGGTTGCGACAGCAAGCTTGAAACGCCTGCCCTCACCTGCAATCGTCAGCACAAGGCCTTCAGCATCACTGAGATCGAGCGGAGGCGATAGCAGGGGGGAGCGCACGCTGATAAAGCCACCTCCCTGCTCGACCACCTCGCCGTCAAACACCAGCCCCTCGGCACTGTTAATCGTCACACTGCCGCTGCTGCGACCGCCCATGATGGGGTCGTTGAGGGCGTGCCACCCAGCAAACCCATCGCCCCTAAACAACACACGAGACGCTGACGCCTGTTGCTGAGAGCCCATGCCGGTGATGCAATGCCCCTCAGCCTGCCAGGTCCGAAGCGGCGGCTGTGTCAGCCAGCACGAGCACGGCATGGGCTGGCTGGATCAAGCGTGCCGGGGTTCGAGCGGGATCTTCTGCTGGATCAAGCAAGCGGCGTAAGGCTTGGGCCTTGTTCGCCCCACTGACCACAAAGACAACGCGCCTGGCCGCACTCAGCACCGGTGCCGTCAACGTGACGCGCGGCAATCCTTTGCCTTCACCGATCGTGGCCCACTGGTCGCTGACTCCGGGCGCCGCCGTACCCGGAAAGAGCGAGGCCGTGTGCCCGTCATCACCGAGCCCAAGCAGAGCCAAATCGAGCTGTGGCGGTGATCCGGGGCAGATCGTTTCAAGCATCTGGGCATAAGCCTGCGCACTGGCTGCTGGCTCAGAGCGATCCGTGGGAACCGGATGAAAACAGGCTGCCGCAGCGGGTTCTCCTGGAGCTAGCAGGGTTTCCCTGAGCATGCGGGCATTGCTGCTGGGGTCATCAGCCGGTACCCAGCGCTCGTCGCCAAGCAGCACATCGACCCGGTCCCAAGGCAGATGCTGGCGTGCCAGGGCCACGTAGGCGGTTTTGGGGGTCTCACCGCCGGCCAGTGCAATCTGTACCCGGTCGCGCACGGCCAACGCCTGATCGATGGCGCTGGCGATCTCTTGGGCGCAGCGACGGGCCAGCTCCTCCGGCGAGTCGCACACCTGCAGGTGGTGCTGGCTCATGACAGCCATTCGGTATGAAAGGTGCCGGCGCGGTCCACCCGTTCATAGGTGTGGCTGCCAAAGCAGTCGCGCATGGCTTGCACCAAATTTTGCGGCAGGCGGCCACTGGCGTAACTGGTGATGTAGTCGAGCGTGCTGCTGTAACAAGGCACAGGAATACCCGCCAATGCTGCGCCAGCCACAATGCGGCGTAGGCCGCCGATGCGGCGGTTCACCTGCTCGGCAAACCAAGGATCGATCAGCAGATTGGGCAACGACTGATTGGCGGCATAGGCGTTCTGAATGCGCTGCAGCAAGCGGGCCCGGATGATGCAACCTCCCTTCCAGATCTGACCAATCGCAGCAAAATCAAGGTTGTAGTTGTGCAGCTTGCTGGCTTCCTGCAGCAGTGCCATGCCCTGGGCGTAGCTGGCGATGGCCGCCAAGATCGTGGCATCGCGCAGATCGCTCAAGTCATGGCCTTCGCCTAAGGAGAAGGCATGACTGGGGCAGCTGGTGGGATGAACTGCTGACAAAACTGACTCGCTCGCCATGCGTTCACCGCGCAGCGAACTAAGCACCCGTGCATTGAGAGCGGCGTAAATGGTGGGCACCGGCACACCCATGTTGAGGGCGCTCTCAACCGTCCAAAGACCGGTTCCCTTTTGGCCTGCGGCATCGACAATCGCTTCGACCAGATCATCGCCTGTGTCTGGATCCTTGGTCCGCAGGCAAACCTCGGTGATCTCGACCAAAAACGAGGCGAGCTCTTCACTGGTGTTCCACAGGGCCAAAACATCGGCCATCTGGCTACCGCCCATACCAGCGACCCGCTTCATCAGGTCGTAGGCCTCGGCAAGGATCTGCTCGATGCCGTACTCAATACCGTTGTGGACCGTTTTGACGAAATGGCCAGCGCCACCAGGTCCGATGTAGGTGACACAGGGGCCGTCGCTGACCTGGGCTGCCATCTTGCGCACGAGGCTTTCGATGGCGTCGTAGGCAGCCCGGGTTCCGCCTGGCATCATGCTGGGGCCCTCAAGAGCACCCTTGGCACCACCCGAGACACCCATGCCGATGTAGCCGAAGCTCTTGCTCTCGAGCTCGGCCACACGCCGTTCGGTGTCGGTGTAGAGGGAGTTTCCCCCGTCGATCAACAAATCACCCTCCTCGAGCAACGGTGAGAGTGTGGCGATCAGGTCATCAATGGGTTGCCCCGCCTTCACCATCATCAAGATGCGGCGCGGCCGCTCGAGTGCGGCCACGAAGTCCTCAAGGGTGGCCGCACCAACGATGTCCTTGCCAGCCCCACGGCCAGCAAGAAACTCTTGGGTTTTGGCAAACGTCCTGTTGTAGACAACAGATGAGAAACCGTTGCGCTCGGCATTGAGCACCAGGTTCTCACCCATGACCCCCAGACCGATCAGACCGAAATGAGCCTTGGCCATGCAGGCAGCAAATGTCGCTTCCCGTCAGTCTGGCGAGAGCAGTGCCATTGGCCAGGCTTCGACGTTGGCTGTCACACACCGGTCAGCAATCGCTGAAACGGGACGGAGCGCAGCGACTCAGATCACCGTCCCATCGGCAATCGTGCCGTTTTTAACCACCACAACAATGCCGTTACGAATGTAGAAGTTCAGTTCTGGCCGATCAGCCTCTTCCACCCGGTCTTTGTTGATGATGGTGACGTTGCGCCCAATTCGTACATTTTTGTCAAGAATGGCGCCTTTGACTGTGGTCCCCTGGCCGACACCGAGCGGAATACCGCCGCGTTCCCTGAGCACCAAACGCTCCTCGGAAGATTCAAAATAGTCAGCACCCATCACTAATGTGTCCTGCAACACAACCTCATTTTCGACGCGGCTGCGCACACCGAGCACGCAATGATGAATGCTGCAAGCTTTTAACAGAGAACCTTCGCCAATGATGGATTCAGTGACCTGGGCATCCTGCAGCTTGCTAGGCGGCAGGTAACGCGGTCTGGTGTAGATAGGAAACTTTTCGTCGTAGAAGGAAAAGGGAGGATTGGGTTGTTCAGTTAGGGCCAAATTGGCTTCATAAAATGCACCGATTGTCCCGATGTCTTCCCAGTAATCATCGAACAGGAAGCTTTGCAGGCGATCACCCTGGGCCAAAGAGGTGGGAATAATTTCTTTGCCGAAATCTGTTGACGTGGGATTGCTATTCAGCAGATCAAAGAGGACCTGCCTGCTGAACACGTAGATCCCCATCGACGCCAAATAGGGTCGCTTGCTTGCCTCTTCAGCGGAGAGACCGAGACTTTGGGTGTCAACGCGCATCGCCTCGAGTGCTTCGCCCTTGGGCTTTTCGCGAAACTCCTGGATTCGACCCTCAGGGCCCGTGCGCATCAGACCAAAACCTTCGGCCTGGGCGGCATCGACAGGAAGCGCACCAACAGTTAGATCAGCACCTGTATCAATGTGATGTTGCACGAACTTGCTGTAGTCCATGCGATACAGCTGATCCCCAGAAAGAATCAAATAGTGATCGACATCCCATTCCTGAAAAAGCCACTGGTATTTGCGTACTGCATCGGCTGTACCCTCAAACCAGCTCGGGCTGTCAGGTGTCTGTTGCGCAGCAAGCACCTCAACGAAACCTTGACCAAAGCCTGCTGAGAGGTTGTAGGTCATCGTGAGATGGCGGTTCAACGACGCACTGTTGAACTGCGTAAGCACATAGATTTTGTTGATCTCTGAATTGATACAGTTGCTGATGGGAATATCAATCAGTCGATACTTACCTGCCAAGGGAACAGCAGGCTTGGCGCGCATCTTGGTGAGCGGATAGAGACGAGTCCCAGCTCCACCACCGAGAATGATCGCCAGAACCCTTTTCATTGTGCCGACCAGACTCGTGGTGAGGCGACCGTACCGGAGCGAGCTGCCACCTTGCGAGTCTTTTGCCGAGCTGCTGCACGAACTGTTGCAGAGACCTCAGCCTTCATCACCAGGCTCCTGCAGGTCAAACAGTTCGGCAAGCGCTGCCATGGCGGCATGACGCCGTTGACGCGACTGGGGAGCCCTGAGATTGGTGATTGGTGGATGCAGGATCTTGTTGATGATGCCTTTGCTCAAGGCTTCGACAACCTTGCGCTCACGGGCTGAAAAATCAGGACCCATGCGGCTGAGCGCTTTTTGCAGTTCAGATTCACGAATGTCTTCAAGCTGCCTGCGCAATCGATTGAGTACCGGCACGGCCTCCAACCCATCCCACCACTCCAGAAACTGCCTGGCTTCTTCGGCAAGCATCGCCTCGGCCTCCTGGGCGACTTCGCGGCGAGCTTCCTGGTTGCGATTGACGACTTCCTGCAGATCGTCCACGTCATAGCGCTGCACCCCGCTCAACGCACTGACATCTGATGCGATGTTGCGAGGCACACCGATGTCAATGAGCATCAGGCTGGAGCGCCTGTTCAACGGTTCGAGGCGCTGTGCCGCAATGATTGGTTCTTCAGCGGCCGTGCTGGTGAACACCAGCGAGCAGGTGCTCAGGCAATGGTCGAGATCCACAATCGGCCGGCACTGCACCGGAAGCGATGGGAAATCGGCGGCCATCTGCTCAGCCCTGGCCACCGTTCGGTTGAGCAAAACAACCCCGCGGCAGCCCTTAGCTGCCAGGTGTTGCAAGAGCAACCGCGCCATGCGTCCGGCACCCACGACAGCCACCTGCTCTTCTTCAAGGCTGACCAGCTGATCTAGACCACGTGCCTGACCAACCTTCAACTGGGCCAGCTCAACAGCAGCAGAACTGATCGACACCGCGCCAGTCCCCAGGTTGGTCTCGGTCCGAACCCGCTTACCGGTGCTGACGGCCTGGTTCATCAAACGATTGAGAATCGGACCAACAGAGCGATGCTCCTGGCCGAGCCTCACCATCTTTTTGACCTGCGACAGAATCTGCCCTTCGCCCAAAACAAGCGAATCCAGCCCCGCTGCAACACGCAGCAAGTGGCCAACTGCCTCGTCGTGGTGGTAGGTGAACAGATGCGGTGTTAACTCCTCGACACCAAGCCCCGAATGCCGGCTGAGGAAATCGCCCACTGCAGAAACCCCGAGCTCGGGGTTTCTCAGCAGCGTGTAGATCTCAAGCCGATTACAGGTGCTGAGGATCGAAGCCTCCAGCACCTGCTCATCACTGCGCAGCTGCTGGAGGGAGTCCTCCATGGTCTGCTCGGGGATGCTGAGGCGCTCCCGGATCTCGACTGGAGCCGTGCGATGACTGAGGCCAATGACGGCGAGGTGCATGGAGGCGGGTCGCGATCAGGTCAGCGCAGGGCGATGCTCTGGGCGCCGTCCTTGATGTGCACGGTGGTCGTGAACCGGGCCGTGTTGTCGAGGGTACTGATCACCAGTGAACTGGTGCGGGTGCAGTCCTTCTCAAACTTGACCCCATCAAAGAGCAGGCCATCGGTGATACCGCTGGCGGCAAACACAACGTTTTCACCGCAGGCCAGCTCATCTGCTTCGTAAATCCGGTCGGGATCGGTGATCCCCATTTCGGCCAACCGGGCCAGGTTGCCCTCTTTGGTGAGACCTTCCCACTCGGAGGTCTGCGCCACGGCCGGGTCATAGACCAATTGCCCCTGGAAGTGACCACCGAGTGCCCGCAGTGCGGCCGCAGAGATGACTCCCTCAGGTGCAGCACCGATGCCCATCAGGCAGTGGGTGCCGGTGCCTGCAAAACCACAGGCGATGGCCGCCTGCACGTCACCATCAGAAATCGGCTGAACACGGGCTCCAGTGGAGCGGATCTCCTTGATCAGATCCTTGTGGCGAGCACGGTCCATCACAACGATGACCAGGTCGCTTGCAGGCATGCCCAGGCACTCGCTGAGGATCCTGATGTTTTCGGTGGCTGACTTGCGGATGTCCACCTTGCCCTTGGCTGCCGGGGGGGCAGCCAACTTCTTCATGTAGAAGTCGGGAGCATTGAACAGACCACCGCGGTCCGATGCGGCCAGAACAGCCATTGAGCCGCGCTGGCTGTTGGCGCAAAGGTTGGTGCCTTCGCAGGGGTCCACGGCGAAGTCGACGCCAGGACCGGTGCCGCTGCCGACTTCTTCGCCGATGTACAGCATCGGTGCTTCGTCACGCTCACCCTCACCGATGACGATGCGCCCCTGCATCTGAATCTTGTACATGCGCTCGCGCATGGCCTCAACGGCAGCAGCATCAGCCTCGTTTTTGAGGCCCATGCCAGTCAGCTTGGCCGAGGCGATAGCGGCCTGTTCAACGACCTCAAGAATTTCCTGAATCAGGGTGCGGTCCACAGCGGTGCGGCAAGGGGGAAGACTTCCAGAGAGAGTGCCGGAATGCGCAAGTGCCTGCTCGGTGCCTGCTGGGCCAGCGTTTCTCGGTCTCGAAGCGAGCGCAACTGTATCAGTCGCGGCCGTAAGAACAGCTGTTTGCTGGGGCGCTGCTCGGCCCTGTTCCTACAATCGCTGGCCCACGCTCGATGCGGACCCATGAGCAGCAAGTCGCTGGTCGTTTCACCCTCGATTCTTTCGGCCGACTTCTCGCGCCTCGGCGACGATGTCAGGGCTGTGGACCAAGCCGGTGCCGATTGGATCCATGTCGATGTCATGGACGGACGCTTCGTACCCAACATCACCATCGGCCCGTTGATCGTGCAGGCCCTTCGTCCTGTCACCAGCAAGCCCCTCGACGTTCACCTGATGATCGTTGAGCCGGAAAAGTATGTTCCCGAATTCGCCAAGGCAGGCGCTGACATCATCAGCGTTCAGGTTGAAGCCTGCCCTCATCTGCACCGCAACCTCGCCCAGATCAAGGATCTCGGCAAAATGGCCGGTGCAGTGCTGAACCCCAGTACGCCCATTGACACCCTGGAGTACTGCCTGGAGTTGTGCGACCTGGTGCTGGTGATGAGCGTGAACCCTGGCTTCGGTGGCCAGAGCTTCATCGAGAACCAGGTTCAGAAGATCCGCGATCTGCGCCGCATGTGCGATGCCAAAGGTCTCGATCCATGGATCGAGGTCGACGGTGGCATCAAGGCCGACAACGCCTGGAAGGTGATTGAAGCTGGTGCCAACGCCATCGTGTCGGGCTCGGGTGTGTTCAACCAGCCCAGCTATGCCGAAGCCATCACCGGCATTCGCAACAGCCGCCGCCCTGTAGCAGCCGCGGCTTGATCAGACCAACAGGTAGACCGCCTCATCGGCGATTTGGGGGCTGGCAATGTCCAGCCCTTTTGTTTGTCTGAGGGGACGTGCCCCAGTGCGTCTGCACTAGCTATCGAAGAACCAGCCGTAGCTGTGCAAGCCAATGCCCAGCAGGTTGACGCCGATGTAGCAAACGGCAATCACCACGAGTCCAGCAGAGGCCACCAAAGCTGGCTTGCGCCCCTGCCAGCCACGAATCAAGCGCGTGTGCAGGTAAGCCGCGTAGACAAGCCAGGTGATCAAGGCCCAGGTCTCTTTGGGATCCCAGCTCCACCAGCTGCCCCACGCTTCATTGGCCCAAACAGCACCACTGACCAGCCCTACGGACAGCAAGAGGAATCCCACGGTGATGGTGCGGTAACTGAGGCTGTCGAGCTGCTCGGCCATCGAGAGGGTCACACTCTGCAGCTGCAACGGGGTGCCATCGGCACTCGCCAGCGAAGCCTGACGCCACCCTCCGCTGCCAATCGAGCTGCTGCGGATTTCCAGCGACTGGCCGCGATCGGTGAACAGCACGGCCACCGAAAGCAGCGATCCAATCAGGAGTGCGGCATAGCTGAGCATGATCACGCTCACATGCATGATCAACCAGCTGGATCGCAAAGCTGGCACAAGCGGCGAGGCCTCCTGCAGCCGATCTGGCAGGGCAAAGCTGGCAAAGGCCACACAGCCAAGAGCCATGGGTGAGCAGGCCGCACTGACCAGTGGTGAAGGCCAGGCACGTTCAACCAGCAGCTGGGCGAGGCTGCAGCCCCAGGCCAGAAAACACAGCGATTCATAGAGGTTGCTGATCGGGAAATGGCCGGAATCCCACCAGCGCAGGACCAGTTGTGCCGTGAGGCTGAGGTTGGCTCCAGCCACAAGCAGGGTCACCAAGGTGCTGCGTTGGCCGCCGCTGAGGCTCCAAAAGGCCAGCGGCAGAACCAGCAACAGCAAAGCAAAGGCCAAAAGGCCGAGACTGAAGACCGGATCCATCAGCAATTCGCGGCGGACAGCAAGGGATTGAAGAACCTGAGCTGGTCAATGATCCGGCCCAGTTTGGCGCGCCAATCAGTTCAGCGACTGGCCTGACGCAGGAGTGCTCCTCCAGCGACCAGGCCAATCAACACAGGCGACCAGGCAGACACGATCGGCCAGAGCGTTCCTTTGACGCCAAGGGAGCTGAAGATGAATGACATCAGGTAATAGCCGAAAATCAACAACACGCTGATGCCAAAGCCCTGGCTGCGGCTTGTGCGCGAGTTGGGGCGCACCCCAAGGCTGCTGCCTACCAGACCAAAGACCAGACAAATAGCCGGGAAGGCAAACTTCTCTTGGATGCGGACCCGCAGTCGCCTTGACTCCTTGATGTTGTTGGCTTCGGCCAGCAGCCGCTCGGCGCGGCGGGCCTGAGCCACTGTCATTTGGTTGGCATCGGTGGGCAGCCGGGCAACATCGACTGGGCCCTGGCCCAGTGGATAGAGGTAACGATCGAATTGGGCTGAGGTGGTCTGACCACCCTGTTCATCAACGCTGATTAAGCGGCCTTCGCGAAACTCCCACATGCCCTGCGTTGGGTTCCACGTGCCTTTGGAGGCCATCAACATCTGCCGTTGACCCGTGCGCGAAAAATCGATCACGGTGACATCCTTCATTTCTCCGGCTTCAAAGCGACGGGCGTAAAACAGTTGGCTGAGGCCCTTGCCAACAGATCCATCAGGTGCAGTCAGATCTCCGAACCTCGAATACAACGTGTCATCGGCCGTTTCTGTAGCAATGGCCTGGCCAAGCGCCCGGTTAAGCGTGTTCGCGGCAGCAAGGTTGGCCCGCGGCACGATGACGTCGTTGAACACAAAGGTCAACAGGCTCATCAGCAGGGCCAGAACCAGAGCTGGAGCCACCATGCGGCGTGTGCTGACACCGACACTCCGCAGCGCCGTCAGCTCACTGTTTCCTGAGAGCCTGCTGTAGCCCAGCAGCGTGGCCATCAGCGTGGCCATGGGGAAGGCCAACACCAGAAATGCGGGCAAATTCAGCGTCAAGACCTGAACTGCAGCCCAAAGCGGTAGGCCTGATTCTGATACCCGCCTGACCAGCTCGAACACCACCCCGACTGACAGGGAAACGGCCGTGAAGGCAGCGATACCAAACAGCAGCGGACCGATCAGCTCGCCAAGCAACCAACGATCCAGCAGAGGAATCTTTCGCCAGTAACGCTTTGCCGCGTCGCTATAGCTCTTTGCAGCGTCGAGAACGTGCTCCATCACAGCTGAAACCCCTCGCCGAGGTAGTGGCGGCGCACCATGGGATCTGACCCCATGGCATCAGCAGTCCCTGAAGCGAGGATCTTGCCGTCCGTAAGGATGTAGGCCCGATCCGTAATGGCCAGGGTCTCCCGCACGTTGTGATCGGTAATCAGGACTCCCATTCCACGCTGGCGCAAGGATCCCACCAGATCTTGCAGGTCAGCCACGGCCATCGGGTCAACACCTGCAAACGGTTCATCCAGCAGTAGATAGCGCGGACCCTGCTCACCCACAGCCAAGGCACGGGCGACTTCGCAGCGGCGGCGCTCACCCCCCGAGAGCTGATACCCCTTGCGCTGCAGAAACGGCTCGAGACGAAATTCACTCACCAGCTGCTCGAGCCGCTGACGCTGGGCAGAAGCGGGGGTGCCGCTGACCTGAAGAGCCAGGCGCAGGTTGTCAGAGACTGTGAGCTGCCGGAACACGCTGGGTTCCTGCGGCAGATAGCCAATGCCAAGCCGTGCCCGCTTGGGCATCGAGAGCTCTTCGACAGCATCCCCATCAACCGTGATGCTGCCAGCGTCAGGACGCAGCAAACCGGTGATCAGATGAAAGGTTGTCGTTTTACCCGCGCCATTGGGACCGAGCAGGCCGACCACTTCGGCTGGCTGAAGCTGAAGGCTCACACCACAGACCAGTGGACGTCCATCAATGCTGAGTGAGACGTCTTGAACGTTGAGGCTCATGGGGTTGCATCCAGCCTCAAGGTGCTGACCACCTGCGCGCCTTTGCGTGGCTGAGCCACAACCCGCTGGGTGTTGAGCAGCACGATCACACGCTCAGCTCTGAGCGAGCTGCCGTCGGGCTGGATCACGTCCACATCGCCACTGAGCACAATGCGAGCTTCTTTGGAGAAATACTGGGCCTGACGTGCCGTAGCGACGACCCGCTGATCGGGGTAAACGATCCGAACGTTGCCGCTCGCCGTGATGATGCCGGTGGTGTTATCAGCCTGCTGCAGATCAGACTCGATGGACACCAGTCCTGTGGTCGCCAGGGCAGCTGCAGGGGTGGCAGATGGGTCAACAGGTGGCTGAGCTGTGCTGGCGCCTGTCTGCGGCTCTGGCGGGCCGGCAAGCGCCAATCGAGCCGGGGCAACCAGTGCGGCAGCGGCTGCCGCGGCAAACAAAGCGCCTAAGGCGGAGTTGAGGCCAAAACCGTGCTGACACCTAAGGCTGGCGCTGCGGCGAAGCACGTGAATCTCCTGCGGCACCAAGACCATGGGGCAATCTGCAGCAATCTACAGATCAAATGCTCTCGCAGCGCTGCACTGCCAGGGGCGGCAGAGCTCTGGTCTGCACGGCAGCGTGTGCTGCCGTTTCATTGGCTGCCTGCAATTCAGCCAGGTGCTGTGCGGCAGCGTGGCGCAGGGCCTTGAGGTCATAGCCAGCCATCGCATCGCTGCAGCGGGTGAGCCGGCCTAAGCCCTCTCCCATCAGAATCACAGCCCCCCGTGCATTGCCCCGTTCGCGATGCAGCTGGGACACCGCTATCTGCAAAATGCCCTGCAGCATCAGGCGCAACGCCCCTGAACTCTCATGCCAGAGCTCCTCGAGGGCATCGTGAGCGCTGTACCACTCACCGGTGTTGAACAGCTCAATTGCAGCCAACCAACGCGGATCGCAGGCCAGCTGCTGTTCAGCATCTGGGCAGGGGAGTGCCGTCATCGGCCGTTCTACGCCTGGTAGGGCATCCCTGGCGCAAGCTCGCTCAGCGGCGAGCCGGCTTTTTGGCGGGCAGTTTGCGCAAGCGGATTGATTCGGGTGTGACCTCGAGCATCTCGTCTGGGCCGATGTACTCAAGCGCCCGCTCCAGGGTCATCTGCAAAGGAGCCTGGAGGGTGTCGAGTTCATCAGCGCCAGCAGATCGCATGTTGGTGAGCTGCTTGGCTTTGCAGACGTTGATCTCGAGATCCTGGGGGCGATTGTTTTCACCAACGATCATGCCCTTGTAGACCTTGGTGCCAGGGCTGATGAAGAACTGACCGCGGTCTTCTGCGTTCTTTAGGGCATAGAAGGTTGCCGTGCCCTCTTCGAAAGCGATCAGCACACCGTTGCGGCGGGTATCGAAATCCCCCTGCATCGGGCGGTAGTCAAGAAACGAGTGGCTCATGATGCCTTCGCCGCGGGTGGCGCGGATGAACTCGCCACGGAAACCGATCAGCCCGCGTGAGGGAACGACGAATTCGAGCTGCGTGCGTCCATCGTTAGAGGTCTCCATGTTCTGCATCTCGCCCTTGCGAATGCCGAGTTTTTCGATGCAGGAACCAACAGCGGCCTCTGGCACATCCATGACGAGCGTTTCGAAGGGCTCATGGGGCGTGCCATCGATGGTGCGAAAAATCACCTGCGGTTGGCTCACCTGAAACTCATAGCCCTCGCGGCGCATTGTTTCGATCAAAATGCCGAGATGAAGCTCGCCGCGTCCACTGACCGCGAAGCGATCAGGTGAATCTGTGTCTTCGACGCGCAGGGCAACATTCGTGAGCAATTCGCGCTGCAGGCGATCACGCAGTTGACGACTGGTGACGAACTTGCCTTCCTTGCCAGCAAAGGGTGAATCATTCACCACAAAGGTCATCTGTAGGGTCGGTTCATCGACCTTGATCAGGGGCAGCGCTTCGGGATTGTCTGGGCAGGCAATGGTTTCACCGATGTTGACCTCATCGAAGCCAGCAACTGCCACAAGATCACCAGCGCTCGCTGTTTCGATTTCAACGCGCTGCAAGCCCTGGAAACCGAGCAGCTTGCTGATGCGCCCACGCTTGATGGAACCGTCGTCACGAATCAGGGCGGCAGGTTGCCCCGCTTTGATCACGCCATTGTGAATGCGGCCGATCATGATGCGACCCAAAAAGTCGCTGTAATCAAGCGTGGTCACCTGCAACTGCAGGGGCTTGTTTGCATCTCCGACCGGCGGCGGTACATGCCGCAAAATGGCATCAAACAGCGGCCTCATCGAGTCGCTGTCTGTTTTCATATCGGGCTTGGCGTATCCGCCCATGCCACTGCCGAAGAGATAGGGGAAATCACACTGATCATCATCGGCTCCGAGCTCAAGGAAAAGATCGAGAACCTTGTCCACAGCAATCTCTGGATCAACCCGAGCCCGATCGATCTTGTTAACAAAAACGATTGGCCTTAGACCCTTCTCAAGAGCTTTCTTGAGCACGAAACGGGTCTGGGGCATCGGACCCTCATTGGCGTCAACAATCAGCAGGGCACCATCAACCATGCCCAAGACACGCTCAACCTCACCACCAAAGTCGGCGTGACCGGGGGTATCGACGATATTGATTCGAATTCCGTTGTAATCAACTGCCGTATTTTTGGAGAGAATTGTGATTCCTCTCTCCCTTTCAAGATCGTTGGAATCAAGAACGCAGGTTGGCACTGCTTCGCCATCGCGAAAGATGCCCGATTGACTCAAAAGGGCATCAACCAATGTGGTTTTGCCATGGTCAACGTGGGCAATGATCGCAATGTTGCGAATCGCCGCGCCTTTGTGCTCTCCACCCATGTAGGGGTACCTTGTCGCTAATGAGTCCAAGAAAAGACTCTATCGCAGCGGGCGCACGTGCCTCAGGCTCATTGGCTGAGCCGCTGGGCCGGTTCGAACACACGCAGAGCCTGGGCTGTGCCCTCGTAGCGCCAGTGCCAGGGTTCGTAATTGACGCCCTGGCTGTTGCCACGGGGGAACGAGAGCACAAACTGATACCGGGCTGCATTGGCCTGGAGCCACGCGAAAGCTGCGGTCTGCTCGAACGAGGTCGAAAGATTGCTCGCGGGTGCAGCTCCATCGCCCAGATCGACCGCATAGCCGGTGCCGTGTTCGGAATACCCAGGCGGTGCACTGACCCGCGCACGCTCACGGGCTGTCTGATTGCGCTCTGACTTGATTTCAAAAAAGAGACGGTTTTGAACAGCCTGGGAGCGGAACGCACTCAGGACGACCAGATCAATGCCCTCATCGCGGGCGCCACGCTGCATCGCCAGCAGCGCCTTGGCGGCATCCTGTTGAAGCTGCTGACCAGGGGCAATGCTGACCAGCTGATCAGGGTCGACTTCTTCATAGGGGAAATGGCCGAGCAGACGCCCATCGGCCGCTGGAGCAGCTCCGAGGCGTTCAAACACGGCGGACTGCCCCGTGCGCGTCAGCACTCCCTGGTTCAAAGCAGCCAGGGCCACCATCGCCAACAGCAACAAAAGGAGGGATAGGGCCCAGCGCAGTGCCCATGGGGAACGTCTGCGCGACAGGGGAATGACCTTGCGGCGGGCCTGAGGAATCTCGTCAGAGACCGCTACCAAGGCTCTCTCCGATGGAGCACGCCATGGGCCCGAAGCGGACGAGCGGCTGAAGCGGGCCAGAACGCTGCCTACGCGGGGGAGTAACAATCCTAATTGGCACACTTCAGTTGGCCAGCAACCCTCCGCCCAGCAGTGTTAGCGTCCAGCCCAGATCCCTGAGCCGGAGCGGTTTTCATGTTGCGAGTGGCGGTGGTTGGTGGCGGCCCCAGCGGGTCCTGCGCAGCTGAGGTGCTTGCCAAGGCCGGTATCGAAACCTGGCTGTTCGAGCGCAAGCTGGACAATGCCAAGCCCTGCGGCGGTGCGATTCCACTGTGCATGGTGGCCGAGTTCGAGCTGCCGGAATCGATCATCGACCGCAAGGTCCGCAACATGAAAATGATTTCCCCCTCGAACCGCGAGGTGGACATCAACCTTGACAACGCCGATGAGTACATCGGCATGTGCCGCCGCGAGGTCATGGATGCGTTCCTGCGCAACCGTGCTGCTGAGCTGGGCGCCCATCTGGTCAATGGCCTGGTGACCAAGATCGACACCGGTGTCAAGCGCCAGGGCCCCTACACCTTGACCTATTCCGATTACAGCGGCGGTGAGGCCACCGGCGAGAGCAAAACCCTGGAGGTCGACCTGATCATCGGCGCTGACGGTGCCAACAGCCGTGTGGCCAAAGCCATGGACGCCGGCGATTACAACGTCGCCATTGCCTTTCAGGAGCGCATCAAGCTGCCTGCCGAAGAGATGAAGTACTACGAATCTCTGGCCGAGATGTATGTCGGTACAGACGTCTCTCCCGATTTCTATGCCTGGGTCTTTCCCAAGTACGACCACGTGGCGGTCGGCACAGGCACGATGCAGAACAATCAGGCTCTGATCAAGAGCCTGCAAGAGGGCATTCGTGAACGCGCCAAAAAGCGCCTGGTCAACGGTGAGGTGATCAAGGTGGAAGCCCACCCGATTCCTGAGCATCCACGCCCAAGGCGTGTGGTCGGTCGCATGGCCCTGGTCGGTGACGCCGCTGGTTATGTAACCAAGAGCTCAGGCGAAGGCATTTATTTTGCGGCCAAGAGCGGCCGCATGTGCGCCGAACAGATCGTGCAGGCCAGCCAGGCTGGTCAACGCGTCCCCAGCGAAGCCGACCTCAAGGTGTATCTGAAGAAGTGGGACCGCAAGTACGGGGCCACGTACAAGGTGCTTGAGATCCTGCAAAACATCTTTTATCGCAACGACGCAGCCCGAGAAGCCTTCGTCGAGATGTGCGACGACAAGGACGTGCAGCGCCTCACCTTTGACAGCTATCTGTACAAGCGTGTTGTGACCATGAACCCTTGGCAGCAGCTCAAGTTGACGTTGCTCACGATGGGCTCAGTGCTGCGTGGCAATGCTCTGGCTCCCAGCAGCTACAAACCGGTGCCCAGTGCCGTGCGCGACGAGTCCGAGGTCAACGCCATGCTGGCTGTGAGCACCATCAAAGGCGGCATTCGCGTGGGCAAAGGCAAAGACAACGCTGCCGGCAGCGAGACGTCACAAGAGCGTGAACCCGCTCTGGCTGGCAAGGGTTGAACGCATCGGTCACAGCAGTGTTGAGCGTGCGTCTGCCGTGTCTTTGTAGTTGATCTGGCTTGACTGAGCCGACTTCAGCCACTGATGCGGCTGAAGTCGGCCAGCACTGCGGCCTGATTGCGCAACACACCAAGGAGGTTGAGTCGGTTCGTGCGCACAGCTGGATCGTCGGCCATGACCATGACGCTTTGTTCGCCGTCAAAGAAGGCGGCCAGGGCGTCAGCCCCGCCGCACAGTCCTTCAACAAGCTGTGCATAGCGATCAGGAGCGTTGGAGGTGGCGATCGGCTCAAGGCGCTCGAGCACCGCCAACATGCCCGCCTCACTAGAGCGCTCAAAGCGAGCAGGATCCACCACATCGCCCGCCGTCAGCACCGTCGCGGGTAAATCACCTTTTTCGGCCAGGCGTGCCGCACGGGTGACAACGGCCTGAAGCGCCGCCAAGGATCCGCTGCCGCGCATCGTCTGCAACAGGTCTGCACGCCGGCGTGTGTCGGTTGGATCTTCAATCACCCGCTGCAGAGGCAGCTGCTCACCAGCAACGGCCTGGACCAAATCAGGATCAAGCTTGTTCTCCTCGAGCAGGCTCTGCAGGCGCTGGCGCATGAATTCACCAAGCTCCTGCGCCAGCGCTGGGGCATCAACGCCGAAATGGGGCAGCAGACGCGCCCAATGGCTCGTCGCACGGCTTAGCAGCTGGGGGAGATCAAGGCTCCAATCCTGGTTCCAGAGGATTTGCAACACGCCATTGCCTGCACGCCGCAGGGCATAGGGATCTGAAGAGCCGCTGGGACGCTCACCCTTGGCAAAAATGCTCAAAAGCAGCTCAAAGCGCTCTGCAAGGGCGACAACTGCGCCGGCTTGAGACTGGGGCAACGCATCACCAGCGCCGCGGGGCAGGTAGTGCTCCTGCACCGCCAATGCGACGGCGCGAGGCTCACCCTCGGCCAACAGGTACTTGCCTCCCATCAACCCCTGCAGCTCAGGGAACTCGCCCACCATCTGGCTGACCAGATCGTGTTTGCACAAATGGGCAGCACGGCGTGCATGCGCAGTGCTCTCGGCGTCAAGAGGCAGGTGCTCAAGCAGCACATCGGTGATCCATTCGAGCCGCTCAACCCGCTCGAGCAGAGAACCAAGCCCCTCTGCAAAGGTGACGCGAGCAAGCTGATCGCGTCGATCGATGCTGGCGACAGCCCGATCGGCAGCCACAAAAAACTCGGCGTCAGCAAGCCGGGCTTTGAGGACCCGTTCATTGCCCCGGCGCACCGTTGCATCGGCACCGGCAAGACCATTGCCAATGCACAAAAAGCGCGGCAACAGGGTGCTGCGTGCGTCAAAGAGCAGCGGATCCCCTGGAGCGTCAAGGCGAATCAGGGGGACATAGCGTTGGTGGGCGCGCATCACCGTGCTCAACACCTCAGGTGGCAGCGTCAGATAGCGCTCTGGCACATCGCCCTCGAGCAAACGGGGCGATTCGACCAGATCGGTCAACTCCTCAAGCAGCTCCTCAGGAAGGTCAGCCTTGGCCTGAAGAGCAGCGGCAGCAGACTCGATGCTCGAGCCGATGAACTCTCTGCGCTGGTTGCGATCGACGCAGACCCCAGCAGCAGCAAGGGTCTCGGCATAGACCTCAGCGCTGGCGATCGGCAGCGCAGCGCAGTGCAGCCGATGGCCGCGGCTGATGCGCTCAGCGCCTACCGCAGGATCACAACTGGGCAACACAATCGGAAGGATCGTGTCGTCCAGCAGGGCCACCAGCCAGCGCACCGGTCTCGAAAAACGGCTCTCACCAACGCCCCAGCGCATGAAACGCCGTCCCTGCAGCGCGGCAATCCACTGCGGGACGACCTCGATCAGCAGCTCTTGAGCGCTGCGCCCTTGCTGGAGCACCGTGGCAAAGACAAACGGACCCTTGGGGGTCTGGCGCACCTCCAGTTGTGCTGCCTCGATGCCGCAGCGCCTGGCAAAACCAAGGGCCGCGTCAGTGGCGACGCCATCGCGAAAGGCCTGAGCAGCAGGAGGGCCCTTACGCTCCTCCTGGACATCAGAAGCTGTCTGGGCAAGTCCTTCGATCAGAACGACCAGACGGCGCGGTGTGCTGGTGCAGCAGATGGCCTGATGCGTCAGTCTCG
Source organism: Prochlorococcaceae cyanobacterium (assembly GCA_049421025.1). GTDB lineage: Bacteria > Cyanobacteriota > Cyanobacteriia > PCC-6307 > Cyanobiaceae > RGUW01. The sequence continues at coordinate 22,985 of JBMSMG010000016.1, forward strand.
CTTCCGTGAGATCACGCTGCACCAACTGCTCGAGTTGAGGCAGGGCAAGGCGGGCAAAATCGGCCGGCAGCTCCTCGGTCCCAATTTCCAGCAGAAAGGTCGACAACGCAGCCCTATTGATGGCAGCTGCCCACTGTATGAAGCCCTGGGTTTGCAGCCACCGGGTCACCCTGTTCGCTACGGTCGGCCTTGCACCGTTCAACGTTTGAACTCGTGATCGCCGGACCTGCTGCGACCGATTCCGGCCCTCTGCCCAGCATCGCTTCGGGGGCGGAGCGCACCAAGTTCGAACAGCTCAAGGCAGACAGTGACCACCTCAAAGAGCCTCTGCTCAGCGAATTGAGCAATGAGCTGCCCAACTTCAGTGATGGTGCAGTCCAGATCCTCAAATTCCACGGCAGCTACCAGCAGGACAACCGCGACAACCGCCAGAAAGGGCAGGACAAGGACTGGCAGATGATGCTGCGGCTCCGCAACCCTGGTGGGCGGGTCCCCGCGGCGTTGTTCCTGGCCCTCGATGAGCTGGCTGATCGCTTTGGCAACGCCACGCTGCGAGCCACCACGCGGCAGGCCTTTCAAATGCACGGGGTGCGCAAGGAGAACCTCAAAGAGGTGATTGGCACCATCGTGCGGTCACTGGGTTCGACCCTGGCCGCCTGCGGGGATATCAACCGCAATGTGATGGCGCCAGCCGCTCCGTTTGAAAGCGGTGCCTATCCGGCTGCGCGCGATCTGGCTGAATCCATTGCTGATCTGCTTAGTCCCCAGGCCGCCGAAGGCTCCTATCTCGACCTGTGGGTCGATGGGGACCTGCGCTACCGCATCAAACCCTCGGCAGTGGTCAAGAGGGTCAAAGCACGCCAAAGCGAAGGTGCTGTGGCCTCAGGCGATGCGGCCGAGCCGCTTTATGGCTCGACCTACATGCCCCGCAAGTTCAAAGTGGCGGTCACAGTCCCTGGCGATAACTCCGTTGATCTGCTGACCCAGGACATCGGCCTGGTGCAGTTCGCCGATCCCAATGGCAAGCCCCAGGGTTGCAACGTGTATGTCGGCGGCGGCATGGGGCGGACGCACAACAAAGACGAGACCTTCGCTCGCACGGCGGATCCGCTTGGCTACGTCGCCCAGGAGCATGTGCTCGATCTGGTGCAGGCCATCGCCGCCCTGCAGCGCGACCACGGCGATCGCCAGCAGCGGCGCCATGCCCGCATGAAGTATCTGATTCATGATCGCGGAATCGCCTGGTTCAAACAGGAGCTCCAGCGTTATTTCGCCCATCCGATCAAGGGCATGCGGCGCGAACCTGCTCGCAAGCTGCAGGATTATCTGGGCTGGCACAGGGTTGCAGCCGGTAAATGGTTCGTGGGCCTGCCGCTGCTATGCGGTCGTCTCGCCGGTGCTCAAAAAGCCGGCCTGCGCCGACTGGTTGAGACCTACCAGTTGGAGCTGCGGCTCACCCCCAATCAGGACATTCTTCTGTGCAATATCGCCACCAATCAGCGAACTGAGCTCCAGCAAGCGTTGTCGGCCATCGGCTTTGAGACCCCTGAGGCGCCACCGCTGCTGGCCCGGCATGCCATTGCCTGCCCGGCCCTGCCCCTGTGCGGCCTGGCTGTCACCGAAGCCGAGCGCATCTTGCCAGGGGTCCTGGAGCGCCTGGACACCCAACTGCAGCGGCTTGGCATTAGCAAACCTGTGCTGGTGCGCATGACCGGCTGCCCCAATGGCTGCGCGCGGCCCTACATGGCCGAAATCGGTCTGGTGGGCAGCGGCGTCAATCAGTACCAGTTGTGGCTGGGCGGCACACCGGGTCTCAACAACCTTGCCGAGCCCTATCTCGAGCGCATGCCGCTGGAGGCGCTCGAATCGACGCTCGAACCCCTCTTGATCGCCTGGCACCAAGCAGGTGGCCGGCGCAGTTTTGGAGCCTTCATCGCCGGCCTGGGGCGTCAGCAGGTCACAGAACTGCTCTGCGAGCCGTCAACACGCCCATAAATCGCACAAGGTTGCTGCTGCAGCCAGGCCCAGAGCTGATCGCCATAGCTGAAGTGCCACCACTCGTTGGGATGGCGAGCAAATCCGGCTTGGGCCATCGCATCGGCCAGCAGCCGGCGGCGGTGATGCCACAGCGCGGCTTCGCCCCCGGGCTCGGCAGCGGCACGCCCTGCATAGTGCTCAGGCTCGGAAACAGCGCCGATCGCATCGATCGCACCCCCCATCTCGAGGGGGTCGCCGTTGGCCAGCGTCAGGGTCAGATCAACCGCTGCACCAGTGCTGTGGGGCGGCGGCGTGGCGGGATCGTCACTTGGCGGAGCCCAGAAACGGGACACCTCAGCAACGATCCTGTCGCGCTGAGCTGAGGGCAAGCTTGGGTCGAGATCCACACGCATGCATTGTTCAGCAATCGTGGTGTCGACCATGAACTGCTGCACGGCAATCGGCCGCCAGCCATCGAAGATGGCCAGCCTGAGGGCCCCATCAAGCCGCTGCAGCGACGCTTGGGCCAGCAACAGCCGCTCGATCACGCCGCTGCGCAATTGAAAGGGGCTCTCTCCAGCTCCGTATGGCGCACCCAAGGCGGCATACGGATGGGGCTCAAGGCGCTGCAAATCAGGCGGCAACGGCTGCAGGGGCTCACTGCAATCGGCAATGGCGATCGTCTGCCAGGGCCTGGAACTCATGAGCGCAGAGGGAGAGATGACTCGCGCATGGCCTCAATTGAGCTGTGCAGCAGCCTGGCTGAGCCGCTGACGCTGCTCCATCAGCAGTTGATCAAGGCCAGCATGCTGCTGCAACTCAGGATCGCTGTCGATGATGGTCTGGGCCACCGTGCGGGCGCGCTCAAGAACGGCGCCATCGTGCGCAAGGCTGGCCAGTGCCAGATCAGGCAATCCCGACTGACGGGTCCCCAGCACCTGGCCTGGCCCCCTGAGCCGCAGATCCATTTCGGCGAGTTCAAAGCCGTCGTTTGAGCGCTCCAGCAGCTCAAGACGCTGCCGTGCCAGGGGATTGCTGCTGTCATTGATCAACAGGCAATGGGACTGCGCCGCCCCGCGTCCCACACGCCCGCGCAACTGATGCAGCTGCGCCAGGCCAAAGCGCTCGGCATGCTCAATCACCATCACCGTGGCATCGGGAACATCGACTCCCACCTCAACCACGGTGGTGCTCACCAAAACCTGACACTGACCGGAAGCAAAGGCATTGATCGCCTGTTGCTTGGCTTCACTGCTGAGGCGGCCATGCAAAAGCCCCACCTGCAGATCGGCAAACACCGTGCTGCTGAGCTGGGCATGCACCTCCACCGCCGAGCGCAGGTCCATTTTTTCTGATTCTTCAACCAGCGGCAGCACGACATAGGCGCGTTGACCCTTCTCCACCTCACGGCGAATCAGGGCATAGGCCTCATCGCGGCCGCCACTGCGCAGCACCTGGGTCGCAATGGGGCGACGGCCTGGCGGAAGCTCATCAATCTGACTGACGTCAAGATCCCCATGCAGTGATAGGGCCAGCGTTCGCGGAATGGGTGTTGCCGTCATGGTGAGCAAATGGGGCTGCAGTCCTTTGGCCAGCAGACGGTTGCGCTGATTGACGCCAAAGCGGTGCTGCTCATCGACCACCACCAGGCCAAGCCGCTCAAAGGCCACGGGGTCTTCCAGCAAAGCGTGAGTTCCCACCAACAGCTTCAACTGACCATTGCCCAGATCATTGAGCAGCTGCCGCCGCCGGCGCGCCGGGGTCGAGCCCGTGAGGAGCGCGCTGCTCACATGCAGCTGGTTCAGCCAAGCGTTGATCTTGTGAAAGTGCTGCTGCGCCAGTACTTCAGTGGGGGCCATCAAGGCACCCTGACAGCCGGCTTCGATCGCAATCAGCAGGGCTGCTAGAGCCACAACCGTTTTGCCGCTGCCCACATCACCCTGCACGAGCCGGGCCATCGGCTCTGAACCGCCAAGGTCATGGCGGATTTCAGCCAGCACCCGTTGCTGGGCAGCAGTGAGGGCAAAGGGCAGCAGATCCAAAAAGCGCTGCGTGAGTCCTTGCGCATCCCCAAGCGCCAGGCTGCCACCAGAGAGCAACACCGGTGCCTGGGCAGCCTTGAGCGCGCGCCGCCGCTGGGCAAGGCCCAACTGCAACAGCAAAAACTCATCGAAGACCAGCCGGGTGCGTGCAGCCGCCAACTGGTGTTGATCAGCGGGTTGATGAATCGCCGTCAACGCGTCGGCGAGGCTGAGCAACCCCTGCTGTTGTCGCAACGCCGCTGGCAACGGATCGATGCATTGCGCAGCGAGCGGTAAGACCGCATCGACCGCCTGGCGCATCCGTTCCGCACCCAGCCCTTCGGTGAGGCTGTACACCGGCAAAAGACGGCCAATCTGCTGCGACTGCACCGTTGCCCCGGCGTGATCCAGCACTTCCATGAGCGGATCACTGAAGGCAGGCCCGTAGGGGGTCTGCTTCACCAGTCCGCTCACCGCAATGGTGGCCCCAAGCGGGAACTGACGCTGCTGACTCTTGAGCCACGCCGGGCTGGTGAAACGGCGACCAGCCATGAAACGGCTGACGCGCAGCTTCCCCGTTGGATCTTGCAAGTGCAATTCAAGAATGCTGAGGTTGGGGTTGCGCGGACTCACAAAGGCATGGGAGCGGCGCACGCTGGCCACGATCGTGGCCGTCTCACCCGGTACCAGGGCACGAATGCGCTTCAAGTTCGCGTAATCGAGATAATCGCGGGGGTAATGACGCAACAGATCGCGCGCCACCAGCAATCCCATTTGGGCTAGACGAGCCGCACTGCGCGGCCCGATGCCTTGGACATCACCCAGCGGCGTCAACGGTGAAAGAGCAGCGGCGGCACTTTGATGGCGAGGCTGCTTTGCTGGTGTGGCGAGCTTCAGCCGCGGCGGAGCTATCTCTGCTGCCGGTCGATGCAGCTGGCGCAGCGTCAACAGCCACTCACGACTCAGACGCACCAGACGCTGCCGTTGCCCCAGGCTCAGCTCTTCGTAACGGCTGTAGCCATCGAGAAGAACCTGCAGGCGTTCCTGGCTGGTGGCATCGAGCGGAACTGGGCAGTCGCCAAGTTGGAGGCGCAAAAACGCTGCAAACGTGTCACGACGCCCCTGCAGGTTGCCAAATCCGCGATCAGCCTCCAGCTGCAGGCCCTGCTGCAGGGGCAACAACCATCGATGCAGACGGCGCTCTAGGGCGACGTCTGAGGGTTCTGGGCTGTCGCGTGATCGTTCAGCCACAGCTGATGGGCTTTCTGTACCTGAAGACGTTGCTCCAGGCGTTGGTAGGTCTGCGCCATTCTGCGTAACTCCTGGCGCGCTTGTTGGAGGCGGCCACGGCAGGTGCGTAGCCGGGGCTGCTCAGCTTCCAGATCGGCAGGCTTGAGCAGCAGGGCTTGGGCTTCCAGAAGATCATCCGATCCTGGGTCAGGTACCGGAAGGCTCAATCGCACCAGATTGGCTGCACTGTTTTGGCTGTCGATCTGGCCGGCTGCCACGGCCTCCAGCAAACGCAGGGGCAACAGCGTGGTCAACAGTCCCAAGCGCATCAGCTCAACGTTGATCGCATGGGAGAGCGTGCGCAACCGACGTGCCAGCGCCGCTTCAAGTCCATCGAACCAAACCAGCAACAAGCCCGGTTCATCGGGCAGCAGAGCGTCCCCTGAAGCCAAGGTTGCTGTTGTGGAGTTTGGCTCTGCATGGGCTTGATCCAACAGCTGTGTGAACGCGGCCACCAGATCGGACGCCACATCTGCCTCTTGCTCACCACCAGCGATGGGCTCTTGCAGCGCATCAGCTGGTGGGCTGAGCTGTGCAGCAGGCTCCATGCCAAACAGGGAGCCACGAATCGGCAGAGCGAGCCCCAAATGAACCGAGCCTTGCGGGTTCTGCGGATCTCCCCCAGCTGCGGCTGAAGACTCAGGTTCAAGCGACGGGGAAGACTGCAGCTGCTGCAACCACTGGCGCCTGGCGCGCAGGGCTCGGCGCCGCTTTCGCTGTTGCATCTGCAAGGCCAGAGCCTGCAGCTGTTCAACCGTCAGCAACGCACCACTGCGCATGACCAAGCTCGCCAAGCGCCTGTGCAGATGCTGGCGCTTGGCGAGCTCAAGGGCCTGATAGCGCTCAGGGTGTTGAGAGACGGCCAACTGAAAGCAGGCCTGCTCCACGGCCGGGCCGAGGCCCTCTCTGAGCACTTGCAGATAGAGGGCCCAATGGCGGTAAAGCTCGGGATTCCCCTGCGCCACACGCTGACGCAGCTGCTCGAGCTGCAGAGCAGACTCGCGGCTGGGCGAGGCCGACTCCAAGGGATTCAGGCAGCCTGCATGGCGGCCACTTCGGCAGCGAAGTCGGCCTTTTCGACCTCAATCCCTTCGCCGAGGGTGTAGCGAGTGAAACGCCGCACCTGAATGTTTTCACCGATCTTGCCGGCCACCTGCTTGACCATCTCCGAGACGGTCAACGTGCTGTCTTTGATGAAGGGCTGCTCCAGCAGGGCCAGTTCCTTGAGGCGCTTACCGATGCGGCCCTCAACGATCTTCTCTTTCATGGCATCGGGTTTGCCGGCCAGGTCATCGCGGCCCATTTCGATGGCCTTTTCCTTATCGGCAACCTCAGAAGGGATCTGGTCGACCGAGACATACTCGACGTTCGGGCAAGCAGCAATTTGCATCGCCACGTTGCGAATCAGCTCCTGGAACAAATCACCGCGGGCCACAAAATCGGTCTCACAGTTGATTTCCACCAACACACCAACCCGTGCACCCGTGTGGATGTAGCTGCCGATGGCGCCCTCAGCGGCGGTACGTCCCGCCTTCTTTTCGGCACTCGCGATGCCCTTTTGGCGCAGCCACTCGATCGCCTTCTCCGTATCACCGTTGGATTCGGAGAGGGCTTTCTTGCAGTCCATCATGCCTGCGCCGGTCTTGTCGCGCAGGTCCTTGACGAGTTTCGCGGAGATCTCGGCCATGACTAGAGAAAGGAATTCAAAAGGGAACGGGGAACCTGCCCAGTGATCAGGTCCCTATGACAAGGGGTGCGGCCACGAAGGTCCGCACCCAGCAGTGCTCAGGGAAGACCCTGAAAGGCACGTCAGGCGATCAGCCCTCGTCGTCAGCGCCTTGATCGCCAGCGCCGTGACGGCCTTCGTTGATCGCATCGGCGAGACGGCTCAGCACCAGCTGCACCGAGCGCACCGCGTCATCGTTACAGGGGATGGGCACATCGCACAAATCGGGATCGCAGTTGGTGTCAAGCATCGACACCAGGGGGATATCGAGTTTGCGCGCCTCGAGCACGGCATTGGTTTCGCGGCGCTGATCGACGAGCACAACCACGTCGGGTAGACGACGCATGGTCTTGAGACCACCGAGGTACTTCTGCAAACGCTCGAGCTCACGGCGCAAGACTGCAGCTTCCTTTTTGGGACGCATGGCAATCGCGCCGGAGGACTCCATGCGCTCCAGGTCCTTGAGGCGATCGATGCGGGCGCGCATCGTGGTCCAGTTGGTGAGCATGCCGCCCAGCCAGCGCT
>JBMSMG010000017.1:0-30056 GCA_049421025.1 Prochlorococcaceae cyanobacterium
TGGTGAGCGTGACGATGGAAACCACCGGCACGATGCTGGTGGGCTCCGACATCGCCGCGGTGGTGGCGATTCTGGAGCCGTTCAACATCGACGTGCTGGGGCTCAACTGCGCCACGGGCCCGGAGCAGATGAAAGAGCACATCCGCTACCTCAGCGCCCACAGCCCCTTTGTGGTGAGCTGTATCCCCAACGCAGGCTTGCCCGAGAACATTGGCGGTGTGGCCCATTACCGCCTCACCCCCACCGAGATGAAGATGCAGCTCATGCACTTCGTCGAAGACCTGGGCGTGCAGGTGATTGGCGGCTGCTGCGGCACCACCCCGGCCCACATTGGCGCGCTAGTGGAGCTCTCAACTGAGCTCAAGCCGGCCGAGCGGCCCGTGCGCCGCGGCGAATCGCCCCGTCCACCGCTGCACTACGAGCCAGCAGCCAGCTCGATCTATGGCACCACGCCGTATCACCAGGACAACTCTTTTTTGATCATTGGCGAGCGGCTTAACGCCAGCGGCTCGAAGAAGGTGCGCGAGCTGCTGGCCTCTGAAGACTGGGACGGCTTGGTGGCTGTGGCGCGCGGCCAGGTCAAAGAGAACGCCCATGTGCTCGATGTCAACGTTGACTACGTCGGCCGCGATGGTGAGCGCGACATGCACGCGCTGGTGAGCCGACTGGTCACCAACGTCAACCTGCCGCTCATGCTCGACTCCACCGAGTGGCAAAAAATGGAAGCTGGCCTCAAGGTGGCTGGCGGCAAGTGCATCCTCAACTCCACCAACTACGAAGACGGCCCAGAGCGCTTCTTCAAGGTGCTGGAGCTGGCCCGTAGCTATGGCGCCGGTGTGGTGGTGGGCACCATCGACGAAGAGGGCATGGCCCGCACGGCCGAGAAGAAATTCGCCATCGCGCAGCGGGCTTACCGCGATGCGCTCGAGTTCGGCATCCCTGCCCACGAGATCTTTTACGACCCCCTGGCGCTGCCGATCTCAACCGGCATCGAGGAGGATCGCCTCAATGGCGCCGCCACGATCGAGTCGATCCGCCTGATCCGCCAGCACCTGCCTGGGGTGCACGTGGTGCTGGGGGTCAGCAACGTCAGCTTCGGGCTGTCGCCTGCAGCACGCATCGTGCTCAACAGCGTGTTTCTGCACGACTGCTGCGAGGCCGGCATGGATGCGGCCATCGTCAGCCCGGCCAAGATCCTGCCGCTGATCAAAATCAGCGAAGAGCACCAGCAGGTTTGCCGCGACCTGATCAACGACCGCCGCCGCTTTGAAAACGACGCACCGGCCGGCAGTGGCGCCCCCTGCATCTACGACCCGCTCACCGAGCTCACCACCCTGTTTGAAGGGGTCAGCGCCAAGGAGGCCCGCGCTTCAGGCCCCTCGCTGGCCGATCTGCCGCTGGAGGAGAGGCTCAAGCAGCACATCATCGATGGTGAGCGCATCGGCCTGGAACCTGCGCTCGATGAAGCCCTGCAGAGCTACCCGCCCCTGCAGATCATCAACACCTTTCTGCTCGATGGCATGAAGGTGGTGGGTGAGCTGTTCGGCAGCGGTCAGATGCAGCTGCCGTTTGTGCTCCAAAGCGCCGAGACCATGAAGGCGGCGGTGGCGCACCTCGAGCCCCACATGGAAAAACTCGAGGGTGAAAGCAGCAGCAAGGGCAAGTTTTTGATCGCCACGGTCAAAGGCGATGTCCACGACATCGGCAAGAACCTGGTCGACATCATCCTCACCAACAACGGCTATGAGGTGATCAACCTCGGCATCAAGCAGAGCTGTGAGGCGATCATCGATGCCCAGCGGCAGCACCAGGCCGACTGCATCGCCATGAGTGGCCTGCTGGTCAAGTCGACTGCCTTTATGAAAGACAACCTCGAGGCCTTCAACGAGGCGGGCATCAGCGTGCCGGTGATCCTGGGTGGTGCCGCCTTGACCCCGCGCTTTGTGCATGGCGACTGCCGCGCCGCCTACAAGGGTCAGGTCGTCTATGGGCGCGACGCCTTCGCCGACCTGCGCTTCATGGACGCCCTCATGGAGGCCAAGGCTGCTGAGCAGTGGGATGACCTTCAGGGTTTCCTCGGCGTCATTCCCGAGGGCCTGGGGCTGGGACCTGCGGCCGGCACAGATGACGAGGGTGCCGCCCAGCCACTCGATTCGGACACCGTCGCGTCGGTGACGCGTGATGCCTCAGCAACCAGCGTTCAGTCCGCAGCTCAGCCCGTTAGTGACGAGCGCTCCAGCGCCGTGCCCGAAGAGCCCGCGCTGGTTCCCCCGTTCTGGGGCAGCCGCGTGCTCAATGAAAGCGAGATCGATCTGGCCGAGGTGTTCGCCTACCTCGATCGCAATGCCCTCTTTGCCGGCCAGTGGCAGCTGCGCAAGAGCCAGCAGCAATCGCGCGACGAGTACGACGCCATGCTCGCGTCCAAGGCTGAGCCGGTGCTCAAGCAGTGGATCGCACGCTGCATCAACGAGCAGCTGTTGACCCCGCGGGTGGCCTATGGCTACTTCCCCTGTGGCAGAGACGGCAATGCCGTGGTGCTGTTCGATCCTGCGGGGCTGGAGACCTCCAGTGCCCCCGCGGCGGCAGGGCCCGAACTGGGTCGCTTTGAACTACCGCGACAACGCTCGGGAAACCGCTACTGCATTGCCGACTTCTACCGCGATCTGAGCACCGCTGCCGATGGCAGCCGCAGCGCAGCTGACGTGTTGCCCATGCAGGCGGTCACCATGGGCGAGCGGGCCACCGCCTTTGCCCAGCAGTTGTTCAGTGGCGACCAGTACAGCGACTATCTGTACTTCCACGGTCTCGCCGTACAAATGGCGGAAGCCCTGGCCGAATGGGTGCACGCCCGCATTCGCCGTGAACTTGGCTTCGCCGACCCCGCGGACATGCCCCTGCGTGATGTGCTGGCCCAGCGCTATCGGGGCAGCCGCTATTCGTTCGGCTACCCGGCCTGCCCCAACGTGGCCGACTCACGCCAGCAACTGCTTTGGCTCGGTGCCGAGCGCATAGGCCTCTCGATGGATGAGAGCGAGCAGCTCCACCCCGAGCAGAGCACGACCGCCCTGGTGGCTCTGCACAGCAAGGCCCGTTACTTCAGCGCCTGAGCCAGACCCGGGAGCCCCTAGCCTTGGCTTCTGCTTTCCCGACGACGCCCCATGGCTATTGCAGGACCCGACGGAGTGGACGCCGCCATCAAGGCCGGTGTTGACCTCGATGGCAGTCCGATCCCTGCCGAGATGCTCGCTCTCTACAACGAGGTGATGGATCTCGAAAGCCAGCGGGCCCGCAGCGGCGTCAAAAAATCGATGCGCAACCGGATCGTCAAGACCGGAGCGAAGCATTTTGACCAGGACACCCTGGATGCCCGCCTCAAGGCTGCCGGTTGGGACGGTCTGAAGCAAAAGGAGATCGACTTCTTCTACGGTTGAGACCTGTGGTTTCAGCAGGGCGTGAACACGCCTTGAACGCCTCGAGGTGACTCAGTTGCAGAAGTCCTGCAGGGTATCGATCACATCCTGCTGGAAGTCTTCGAGGTCAGCTGAATCGCTCAGATCGATCCCCTCGCCGGCTGCATTTTGAGCCAACTCCTGAAAATGGAAGGCTCCTTCGCCATGGGCCAAAAATTCCATGGCGGAACTCTCACCGCTTTCCTTGTAGGCGTCGCACAGGGCCAGGAAGGCCGCGTCTTCGGTGAAATCCCAGCTCATGAAGCGGTGGCGGTGAGGGTTGAGCGAAATGCGTTCACAAAGACCTTTAACGCCTGACCCCCGGAATTCGTCAACCTTCTGGCACAAACTTGTGTCAAGGTCGCAGGGTCGATTCCTTCAGAACCCTCTATCCATCGTTGCATTGGCGACATGAGTCCAAATCCGCTCAACGTGCTGGGTGAACCACTCGAGCTCTGCAGCTGCGAGCCCATGACCGGTTGGATGCGGGACGGCAGCTGCCGAACCGACAGCCGCGACCATGGCCGTCACACCGTCTGTTGTGAAATGACGGAAGCCTTTCTGACGTACAGCAAGGCTCAGGGCAATGACCTCTCAACCCCCATGCCCCAATTCGGCTTCCCGGGTTTGAAACCTGGTGATCACTGGTGTGTGTGCGCGCCGCGCTGGTTGCAGGCCTACGAGGACGGCATGGCCCCGCCGGTGCGGCTGCAGGCCTGCGAGGCCTCAACGCTCGAGATCATTGCCTTGGAGACCCTGCAACGCCACGCGCTTTAAACGGAGAGGCCGACCAAAGCGTTCACCAGGGGATGGCTTTGCCGTCCCAGGCCCAGAAGCCGCCGCTATCGGCGGCACTGAGTCCCTCCAGGACATCGAGCAGATAGCCGGCACTTTGATCAGGCGTAAACAGGCGTTCAGGATCGACAGCGCCTCGAAAGGGCGCCGAGAGATCGGTGGCTGTTGTCCCTGGATGCAGCAAGCTCACGCAGCAGTTGGGCAGTCGGCGGCGCCACTCCAGCGCGAGGGTGCGCAGCAATTGGTTCTGAGCGGCCTTGGCAGCGCGGTAGCTGTACCACCCCCCAAGTTGGTTGTCGCCAATGCTGCCGACCCGAGCTGACAGGCTCGCCCAATGGCTTGGCTGAGAGCGCTCGAGGGCATCGCCCAGGGCTTGTGCCAGCAGAATTGGGCCAAACGCATTGACAGCAAAGCTGTGCTCGAGCTGAGCCCGGCAAATGGCGCTGAGGCGCTTTTCAGGTTGGAGCAGCGGGCTGTGCAGCACCCCCGCGGTGTTTATCACCAGCCGCAACGGTGCCCATGCAGCAAGAGCATGCTCACGGAGGCGCTGCAGGCTTTGATCATCACAAAGATCAAGGTGCCATTGGTCACTGGCTTGGGGCTGCCTGGTTGCCAGATGCACCTGCAGACCCGGAGCCCTGCGCGCAAGCTCTGCGCGCAGGGCACGGCCAATCCCCCCGCCACCCACAATCAGCGCCTGGCCTTGCCAGCTGCTCAACGGCGACACAACAGCGGTCCAATCACTTGCGCTATGGCGCATGATGGCAGCCATGACTCTGCGCATCGCGGTTCTGGGGCGAGGTGCCTGGGGGCGCACGTTGATCGGTCTGTGGCAAGCCCAGGGCCACAGGCTCGTCACCTGGTCCAGGGCAGATGGTCCGCTGCCTGTCGATCAACTGCTCAACAGCGACCTGGTGGTCTCGGCAGTTGCCATGGCGGGGGTGGCGCCGCTTGCGGCCGAGCTGGCCCCCCAGTGGCGAGCTGAGCTGCCTTTGCTCAGTTGCAGCAAGGGCATCGAGCCAGGCTCACTGGCCACAGCCTCCCAACTCTGGAGGCAGGGCCTGGGGCCTCTGAGCAAGCTGGCAGTCCTCAGTGGGCCCAATCTGGCGACTGAACTGCAACAGGGACTGCCGGCAGCCAGCACCTTGGCCAGCTGTGACCAAGAGCTGTGCAGCTGGCTTCAGCACCACCTCAGTGGAGAAACCCTGCGTTTCTACAGGCACGACGATCCGTTGGGTTGCGAGGCAGCTGGAGCACTGAAAAATGTGATTGCCATCGCGGCCGGCGTCTGTGATGGGCTTGAGCTGGGTGCCAACGCCAAGGCCTCACTGCTGTGCCGCGGCCTGGCCGAAATGGCGCAGCTGATCGAGGGCCTCGGAGGTCAAAGCAGCACCCTCTATGGACTAGCAGGGGTGGGTGACCTGCTGGCAACCGCCAACAGTCGCCTCAGCCGCAATTACCGATTCGGCCTGCTGCTGGCAGAGGGACTCAGCGCCAGTGATGCGCACCGCAGCATCGCTGCAACCGTTGAAGGCGAGGCGACCGCCAGAGCGGCCCTGGAGCTTGCCCGGCGTAACGGCTGGCATCTGCCGATCTGCGAGCAGGTTGATGCCTTGATTCAAGGAACCATCAAGCCGTCTCAGGCTGTCAAAGCCTTGATGGAACGTGAGCTCAAAGCTGAACTTGCAGCGTGAACCAGGCTTCGCAACACACGCTGGCGGCAACGCCCATACAGGCCCTGCTGGTGGAAGCTTTTACCGAGGTGTCCTGCCGCGGCAATGGGGCCGCGGTGGTTCTGCTCCCTCGGGCTGCCGATGCTGATTGGATGCAAGCACTCGCCTGCAGCCTCAACCAGTCGGAAACGGCCTTTCTGCTGCCTGGAACCGATGGCTGGTGCTTGCGTTGGTTCACTCCAACCTGTGAAGTGCCGCTCTGCGGACATGCAACCTTGGCGGCGCTGTTGGCGCTGCGGCATTGGCAGTTGCTTGACGCCGATTCGGGCACCCAGTTCCACACACGCAGTGGTGTGCTGCCGGCGGCGCTGTCGGGCAGCTCAGGGCAGATCGAATTGCCTGCCCAACCACTACTCAGCGAGTCAGTACCCACCGGCCTGCGCAGCACGCTGCGAGAGGCCGGTGTGGAGAGCATCGCTGGTTTTTGGCGCAGCTCCCTCGGCTACAGCGTGGTGCTCCTGGAGGACTCCATCGAGCTTGCTGAGCTGCGCCTGGCGCTCAATGATCTTGAAACGGCAGAAGCCAGTGGTTTGGTGCTGATGCAGCCAGTAGAAGCGCTGAGCAGCAGGCCAACGGTTTTGGGCCATTCGGCTGATTACCAACTGCGCTTCTTTGCCCCGGGACTTGGTATCGATGAGGACCCAGTGACTGGATCCGCCCATGCACTGGTGGCGCCCTATTGGTTCAACAGGCTTGGTCGTAACTGGGTTGCCGGCTGGCAGTGTTCAGCACGCCCTGGTGGAATGCTCTGTGAGATGGCATCGTCAGGCATGATTCGCCTCTCGGGTGCTGGCTCAGTCCTGTGGCAAGGAGATCTGCTGATCCCACTGGACGACTCAGGCTCGGCATCGCTGAGCTGGCAAGCGGCTTGCGGCAACAGCTGACTCAACACCAACGGTGGTGGCTGGCAGCGCCTGCAGCTCTGGCGGTGTTTGGCCTCGGCTTCGCGCTGCAAAGCTTCGGGTTGTCAGGTTCAGCATCCAGCAGTGCCAGTGACCCGCTGTTGGATGCCCTAATGGCCCAACCCGCCAGCACAGCGCTCTCGGCGGTTCGCAGTGAGCGCGCCGCAGATCGGCTCGAAGACCCCTCGCAGCAAGGTCCATCGGCCTTGCGTGAACCTGCAGCCGGAGAACCGCTGCAGCTCGAAATTCGGGTGGCGTTGCTCTCGGCAGGAACCCAACCCAGCATTTCTGCAACAGGTCTTTGGCAGCTCCGTGATGCCAACGGCCGTGTCTTGCAACAGGGCGGTGCCGGCGAAACGGTCTCTGTTGGCCAGGCTCTGCAGATGGGTGAAGCCTGGCTGCTCACGAGCCGCACAGCAGCTGTTGTGGTCAACGGCAGGGCTTATGCCGGCAGGCTCAGGCTGCTGCCCAAAGACGGCGGCATTCAGGTGATCAACCACCTGGGCCTCGAGAGCTATATCGCGGCTGTGGTTGGCGCAGAGATGCCCAGCTCCTGGGCTCTGCATGCTCTGAAAGCACAAGCTGTTGCCGCACGCTCCTACGCGCTGGCCCACATGGCACGTCCGGCCAACCGTCATTGGCATTTAGGTGACACGACCCGATGGCAGGCTTACAAGGGCCTCGAGCGTGTCAACAGCCGAACGCTTGAGGCGGCGGCGCGCACCTCTGGGATCATCTTGAGCTACCAGGGGGCCATCGTGGAGAGCCTCTATGCGTCCAACCGGCAGATCAGCCTTGAGGCCCATGGCCATCTCGGAGCCAGCATGAGCCAGCACGGTGCCAGGGAACTCGCCGAAGAGGGCCATCGCTACAACGCCATTCTCGGTCGCTATTACCCAGGAGCCTCCTTGGCGAGGCTGCGCGCCGGTGCGCTCTGAACAACTCTTCGAACAAGCGCTGCTGCGCTCCCGTGAAGCCGAAGCCTGCGGTGCCTTGGTGCCATTAGAGACCGAGTTGGTCGCAGCTCAAGAGTTGGCACCCTTTGTGCTGCGCCGTCTTCTCAGCAGTACCCCAAAGCATTTGCGAGCCGGCGGCCCAAAACCGAATCCGTTTTTGCCTTGGGAAAGCGAGCTTGAAGTGTCCCGGGTGGGCCAGGGACATGTTCTGCTGCTCAACAAGTTTCCGGTGCAGCTTGGCCATCTGCTGCTGATCACCAACCAGTGGAAGCCGCAATCGGGGTGGCTCGAAGCAGCCGATTGGCAAGCTCTGAGCACAGTCAACGCCGACACCAGTGGTCTTTGGTTCTTCAACAGCTGCGCTGCTGCAGGTGCCAGCCAACCCCACCGCCACCTGCAACTGCTGCCGCGCCGCTCTGGAGAGAGCCTCTGTCCACTGGCATCCCAAATCGAGTGCTGGCTCAACCCACAAGCTCAAGCGCCCCGCCCACGCTGGCTCCAAGCTCTAAGCCGCCGCCAACACCCAAACGATGCGGCCGAGTTGGAGGAGCTCTACATCAGCCATTGCCAGCAGCTCGCTCTGGGATCTCCTGGTCATGATTCGGCCCCGAGAGCTCCCTACAACCTGCTGCTAGGCGATCAGTGGTTGATGACCATCAAGCGACGCTTTGAACATGGCCATGGCTTCAGCATTAATGCCCTGGGCTTTGCTGGTTACCTGTTGGTCACTGGGCGCTCAGATCTGGTCTGGTTGCGCTCTGCAGGGGGCTGGCGTCTGCTCGAGGAAGTGGCTCAGCCGATCGCGGATTGATCCGGTGAAATCACGGTTGACAGCCCCATGGCCGATCGACGGAGCTGGAGAGCTGTGTTCATAACAGCCGCCTTCTATGCCCACTTCAGCGACAAGTCCCGCGCGGAGCCGCCGAGACCAACTGATGCTCTCTGGCCTTGAACTGGTTAAGCCGATTGCCATCGGCTATGCCCGTCAAAGCAACGTCAGCCTTGATGATCTGCTTCAAGTCGGAGCAATGGGGCTGCTCAGGGCTGCCGAGCGCTATCAGAGCAGCATCGGCATTCCGTTTGCAGGCTTCGCCAGACCGCACATCCGCGGTGCGATCCTCCACTACCTCAGGGATCAGGCCCATTTCGTCAGGCTCCCCAGACGGATGGAGGAATGGCGCCAGCAGCAACTGGCCGCATTGGCTGGCTACCCAGCGCAACCTGCATTGCCAGGAGGATCTTTGGAGATGCGTCAGCAGCTGTTGCACCAGTGGACAGCTCTGTCGCATCCAGAATCGTTAGAAGCGATCGACGCCCTCGATGCCCAGGCCAGCTGCTGGGTCCATGTTGATGGCACAGGGCCGGCGGACAGCCCAGATGATTACTCCTACCGGCCTAAGGCGCTCAACACGTGCTGGACGTCCCCAACGATCCAGGAGTTGTTGAAGCTGGTGCCCAGCCGTCACAGGCAGGTGCTCAAACGGGTGGTTCTCAACGGTTGGAGTTACCGGCGTACAGCTGAATCGATGGGAATCAGCGCGCCCACGGTTCAACGCCTGCTGAAAGCAGGATTGGCTCAACTGCGGTTGCAGCTCGACCCGCAAGGCTCAAGATCCCTGTTCTGATGCAGCGTCTCGCTGGATCTGCTGCTCCAAGGTGCTGATGGCGGCATTGACGGCAGCGAGCTGACGTTCAAGGGCATCGCGCCAGCCGCTCAGCATGCGCAGCTTGCGCTGCTGATAGGCACGGCGGCCACCGCCCTCGCAGCCGTCTGAACCGCAGCCGAGGAATGGGAACAGCATGTAAGCTTGAAAAATCTTGCGAGGTTCTAGCAACTTTCGCAGGTGAGCCGCACCCCGTGTTTCCTGGACCAGCAATGGCAATGAAACACGTCCCAACGATTGACCTGCGAACACGGCGTCACCGTTTGGGCCGTGCTCTAAGCAAGTTTGGTTTGAGCGTTGTCGTTGCGGCTGGGGCTATTCCAGTTGCACTGCCGCAGCAGGCCTTGGCCTATGTCGCTTTGATGGCTGGCCAACGCGCGCGTCCGTTAAATGGCACGTTCAATCAAGTTCCGGTCCTTCACTCCAATCAACCCGAGGAAGTTGAAGGTCCAGGAATCCTGATTAATACAGCTCCTGGATACAGTTACAGCGCTGAGAATGGACAGAATCTTCGAAATGCTGAATTCACCTTCAATGGTGATTTTGGCGTTCATCTACACCACAAATACTTTCCGCCCTACAGGCGCCAGATCGCCCCAGGACAGAGACGCTCTGAACTCACACTTGGCTTAATTCTCATTAACCCCGGCTATCGGCCTGTCCACGTCAAGTTTTCAGCTGGAGCTGTCCGCAACAGCTTCGAAGCTCCCTATCTGGCCAACACCATGATTGGGGTGAGACCGCTTGGACCACGTCCTTGGAATACGGGCCCGGGTGATGCTACGGCGATTCAAATGCTTCGCGATCGGCTCGATTCCCGTTTGGCTGATGCAATTACGATTCCGCCACGCAGCAGAATTGTTCTGTTTCAAACTGATTTGCCTGCCCTGGGCATTGCCAATGCGCTGCTGCGCGGTAGCAGCGATGGCCCCTTTCAAATGGCAGTGGTCGCGGCCAAGGAGCCCAACAGCGATTTTGACCTGATGGCGGTTTTGGACGAAGGCCGCTTGGCGCCAGGTCGTGTTTATCTAAGCAGGATTTCAGAAATCAACAACCGAGCGATCTTTTCACGCGTCGGTGGTGTCGCCATTGGCGATGAGTACAAGGCTTCCATGAGCCATCATCTTGATCTCAATGGACCACTTCATGTTCCATTGACCAGTACCTTCCGCCATCACTTCGGAACAAACGAGGTTCAGGTTAATCCGCTGGCAAGTCGCATGATCGACTCGTCTCTCGACAACGTCGGCACCTACGGCGTTCGTTTTGATGTGGATCTCAAACTGAAAGGCCAAGGCCTCTACGACTTGGTGCTCAGCCATCCAGCACCCAATGGCGGCAAGCCATTCATCGCCTTCCGCGGCTCAATACAAGTGCAAACGCGTGAGGGCACCAGGGAGTATCACGTTGTCTTGCGAGCGGGTCAGAGTTTGCCGATCACCAGTCTCAATCTCGAGCCAGGTGTGGACAATCCCATCAAGGTTGTGATGGTCTATCCCGCAGATGCCACCCCAGGACATTTGCTGAGCGTCGTGCCGGCTTCTCAGCTCGCACGCATTCAGGAACAGGACCGCCAGCTTGAACTGGCCCGTGCCGAGGCTGAACGTCAGGCCAGAGCCAAAGCCAGCCAGCGAGCCAAAGGCAAGGGCAAACCAGCCAAAGCAACGCCTCAGCAGTCACCACCACCGCTACCGGACGTTGAGCCTGTTGAAACCTTGGCTGATCTGCAGCTTCAACAGCCTGAGCCTCTCGTAGGCCCACCACCATCGGCACCAGCTGTAATGCCTCCGGCTGTGTTCCCCCCAGCGGATGGGCCAGCCGTCATGCCGCCAGCCTCGCAGAACCCATCAATGGTTGATCGCTACCAGCAAGCCCTCGAGGCACAGCAATCGATCATGCGTGGCCTGATGGGGAACTGATTGGTTCCATGAGCGAGAGATCAATGGAAGAGGATCCGCAAGGAAAACGTCGGATCACGCTGCAGCTCTCGCGAGAGTTGGTCGATCAGCTTGATCGCTTACGACTCGAATGGGGGCTACGCAGCAGGGGGGACACGGTTGAGAGGCTGATCGGCGAACTGCTGATCGAACCTTCTCAAATGAGCGAGGTGGATTCCCCTGATGCCACACCGCAGCAGATTTCAGCGACGCTCTTTGACGAGGGGGGTGCCCTTGTTCTGGTCGCTCAGCAACGTGGGGGTGCTTTAGGCGTTGACTTTGTCGATAGTTCTGGATCATCCGCAAAGAACCAACGCGCTCAAGGTGCAGGCGGCTCACCCGGAATTGATCTACCCGGTTTTGTGCGTAGGCAGTCAGATCAACTGAGGCAATCGCTGCACCCCCAGCCTCCAAAAGAGAACCGAAGTGCTGATCTCATTCCGCTGGTTGGAGCGGCGAACCTCGCCGATGCCCTATCTGCAGCAGAACAGCATTGGCTACAGCTGTATGGCACCCCTGCCAATGACAATGTGCTCGAAGCAGCGATGCAATGGCTGGCCAAGGACATCTGGCCGCAATCTGATCTGAGCGAGGGCAAAGCCTTCACCTGGACGCAAGCCTGCCGTCTTGCCGTTGAGCTCGCACCGAGTTGGCCCGCAGGCCAACCCAGCTTTGAGACCGTGATGGCGCTCGCCGGCTTGCTAGAGGACCCCTTCAGTTCGGCCACCTTGAGCATGCGGATTCCCACGTTGATTCGTCGGTTTGTGCACCGCATGCGTCGCCGGCAGCGGGGCATGTCCTTTGAAACCCTTGAAAACACGATGAGTCTCCATGGGGCACTCAAACTCTTGCAGCTGCCAACAGCCCCAGGTCACCGCCTGACACTGGCGGATATTCGCGACGCCTACAAGGAACAGGCCTTGAAGCACCATCCAGATTCAGGGGGCAACCCTGAGCAAATGCGCAGGCTGAATGAGGCCTACCAACTGCTGAAGGAGCTCTACCGCGCCTCATAGCAGTCAAAAGTCTTATCTGAGACTTATTTTTAGTCTTAGAGTAAGACCTAGATGCTAGTTCTAAGAAATTGCTCTTTCCGCATCAGAAATCCACTGCCCATGAATGAGCGTCGAGGGTGACATACGCAAGACGAGCCGGTAATTCATTTATTCGTCACAGATGAGACTTAGTTCAGGACCTCATATGCGTCTCGATTGCGACTTATGAACAATATCAAGAATTGATATTTCGTCGATTCTGGCTGCAGCCTGCATCAATCCTCTTGCCGCACGGAGGCGATGAAAAAAGCAGTGTTCACTTGAAATCACTCGGCAACGCATTGGCGCCTAGACCCCATGGATGTCCTTTGGCGCAGCTCAACAACGCTGTCGGCATGCAGCCAGTGAACGATCAGGTGTACTGGTTTGCGTTGCGCGGACTCCAACTGCCTCGGTTGTTGATTTTTCAGCGCCTGGCTCCTCAGCCGCACTACCACAATTGGCCAGAGACGTTGTCCACACCGAGATGGACAACGTCAAAGTGTTTGCTATGACTGCATTTCTTTCTCTAGCGTACCTGCTTATGTCACAGGTACGCAGTTGAATTGTCTGTGTATGCGCGCCGCAGGGTGAACGGGACCACGCAAAAGAGCGAATGGCAGCAGGCCTAGATCCAGTGTCGTAACCGACTCAACATGGTCCAGGCTAGAGACTTGTGCTGAGTCGCATAAAAGTTTGCTGAGACAATCAACTTGCGGCGCTAGCGAGCAAGTCCAAGCTCCTGGATTGAGGCACTGGAGGGCCTCATCCATGCGCAGGATCAAGCCCCTCGGCGTGAACCATCTTGAGCAGGGCAAAGTCAGCGTCAGGCCAGCTCAAAACAAGAGCCAGTTAGTCCCGGCAATCTTGACAAAGAACAGAAACAAGACCAATAACGGGTCTCGTTCAAGACAGGCGTAACGAATGGCTTGGACCCGTTTCGGCCTGTCTGTTGTGCCGTTCAGCGAGGTCCCGAGACATCCTGCTCAGGTGCTGGTCTGCATCCCCTGAATCAAATAATCGAAATAGGGGGCTGCCAATGCGGCTTCAGGAGCATTTAACAAGGCCAACGACGCATCCTTGAGGCATCGCATGGACTCGACCATTCCTGGCATGGGCACACCAAGACTGTTGTACATCTCGCGAGCGCCAACGAGGCCGATGTTCTGGATCATTTCGGTGCTGCCCGCCAACACCCCATAGGTCACGAGCCGCAGGTACCAGCTGAAGTCACGCAGACACTGGGCTCGCTGCTTTTGGCCATAGGCATTGCCGCCAGGTGCGACGTACTCAGGCTTACGGCTGAACAGTTGCTTGGCGGCTTCATCAACGATCTTCTTCTCGTTGATGTTGAGAGTCTTCACCACCGAGAGGCGTTGGTTCCCTCCGGAGAGGAAGTCAACCATCGACTTGAGCTCCCCCCCGCTGGGGTAGCGCAGCTCATCGTCTGCCTGCAGGATCAGATCGCGAACAACGCTCATGGAGCCCAGATCAAGCTCCATGACTTTATCGGTCCTCAACGACGTTCACGCCGTCTTGGCTCAGGGTGTAACGCCCCTTTGCAACCCGCCTGGGCGCTAGGCAGCCGCCTGTGAGCCTTGAATAGAGAAAAGTCATCTGGCTGGCTGGCGTGCAGAGCTGTGAAATCACGATCACGGGCCTCAGTCATGACGGCCAAGGCGTCGGCCGACTCGCTGATGGCCAGGTGGTGTTTGTACCTGATCTGCTGCCCGGTGAACGCGCCTTGGTGCGGATCGAGCCTGCGGCGCGGCGCCATCGTGTGCTGACAGGTCAATGCCTGCAGCGATTGCAAGACAGTCCGCAGCGCCGCAGACCGCCTTGCATCTTGGCTGACCATTGCGGCGGCTGCTCGCTGCAGCACCTCAGCGCCGATGGCCAGCTCAGCAGCAAGCACGACACCGTTGCCCAAGTACTGCAGCGCATTGCCCATCTCAAGGTTGTCCCTGAGCCAGTGCTGGCCAGTCCCAACGAGCTTGGATACCGCAACCGCACGGTCATCCCTCTGGAACGTGCTGACAGTGGTGCGCTGAGGGCGGGTTTTTACAGGCGATCGAGCCACAAGATCGTCAACATGAATCACTGTCCGGTTCTTGATCCACGCCTTGATGCGCTGGTTGCACCGATCAAGGCCGATCTGGATGCAACGGAGTGGCCTGTGGATCGCCATCTCAGCCAGGGTGGGGGGCTCAGGCATTTGGCACTGCGGGTCGGACATCACAGTGGCGAGGTGTTGATCACCCTGATCGCGAGCCATGGCCCTGACGCGTTTGCTGGGCTCCAGCAACTAGCCCAGAGCTGGCTGCAACGCTGGCCCCAGGTGGTTGGGGTACTGCTCAACCTCCAGGACAAGCCAACGAACGCTTTGTTCGGGCCCGCAACAGAACTGATCGCCGGGCGCCAATGGCTGAGCGAGAGCTTTTGCTCACTTCGTTTTCAGCTGGCTTGCGACACCTTTTTTCAGGTCAACACCCCCCAAGCTGAACGCGTGGCTGCGCAGCTCTTGCAGCAGCTGCCCAAGCCGGGTTGCCATGTGGTCGACGCCTACTGCGGCGTCGGCACATTTGCCTTGCCCATGGCCGCAGCAGGTCACCATGTTCAAGGCCTCGAGGTGCATGCAGGCTCGGTGGAGTTGGCGCAGCTCAATGCCCAACTCAATGGTCTTGAGCAACGGGCACGCTTTGTACAGGGGCCGGTGGCAGAGCATCTCAGCGCTCTGCTGAGTGCAACGGATGCCGTTCTGGTTGATCCGCCGCGTAAGGGGCTCGATGGCCCCGTCAGACAGGCGTTGATCGAGCAGCCGGTCCAAAAACTGCTGTACCTCAGCTGCGATCCTGCAACCTTGGCCAGAGACCTCGAAGCCTTGGTGTCAGGCCCGTATCAACTGGAGTCGTTGCAACCGCTGGACTTTTTCCCGAACACCAGCCACATCGAATGCCTGGCTGTGCTCAGCTCCTGAGTTCAAGGCCTGCCCGTGATGCCAGGGCCTCTCTGACGTTGTTGTGGGCGGCATCGACATCAGCGTCAGTGAGCGTGCGCCCTGGGTCCCGGTAGCGCAGCCGGTAGGTGCGGCTGCAGAGCTCAGGGCCCAACGGTTCACCACTGAAGCTGTCGATCAATTCGACGTGCTCAAGCAAGGGACGGCCCGCCTTACGCATCACGTTCAGGACGTCTGCCGAGAGCATGTCCAAGCCGCTCACCACGGCGACATCGCGCTCGGATGCAGGAACAGTGGCAAATGGCTTGAAGCTGGGCCGGAGCCGGGCTTGGCGGGTTGCAGCCGCGCTCAGCGCTGCAAAATCAAGGCTGAACAGGTAGGTGCATTCAGGCAGGTCAAGGCTTTGGGCCTGAACCGGATGCAGTTGGCCAAACCAGCCAGCGGGCCGACCCTCGATCAGCAGATCTGCTGCGCGGCCTGGATGCAACAGAGCATGCCCAGTGAGTCGCCTGTCCTCAACAGGGACACAGAGCGTGTCAAGCGCCTGTTGCAGGGTTCCTCGCGCCTCGAAATAGCCAGGTGTTCTGGCCTTGCCTCCAGTGCTCCACAACTCAGATCGGCGCTGCGCGCAGATCAGCCCAGCGAGCATCGAGCGACCGGTGGAGCCAGGAGTATCAGCATCAAAAATGGTGCCGATTTCAAAGCCCCAGAAACCACTTTGGCCGCTCTGCAAGTTGCGCCGGGCAGCAGCCAGCAGCTCGCTGTGAAGCTCATCGCGCAGGTGGCCGTAGTCCGCCAACAAGGGATTGGCCAGCGGCACACGATGCTCTGCCGCGCTCACCAATGAAAAGCTGCAAACTTCCTGCAGTCCTGCATCGCAAAGCGAACGCCTCAGTCGCCGCTCCATCTGTTGCTGCGGATTGAGGCCCCCAGGGAGCAGAGGGTCGGGCAAGTGTGCGGCAAAGCGGTCATAGCCGACCAATCGCGCCACTTCTTCGATCAGGTCCACCTCGCGGCACAGGTCGATGGCGCGTTGTGCGGGAACAACCACCTGCCAGCCGTCATCGCTCTCCGACAGCCTGCAGCCAATCGCTTCCAGCGTTTGGATGATCAGGCTGTCGTCGAGATCCTGCAGCGCCTCAGATGCATCTGCCGCAGCGCCATCGACTCCGCCATGAACCGGACCCAGCAGGTTGTGCAGAGCATCGCGACGCAGGGCGATCGGTTCAGGATCACTGGGTGGTAGCTGGTGCACCCAACGGGTGACACAGCGGGCTCCACAGAGCTGCTGCAGCAGCTCTACCGCACGATCAGCTGCCGCCAGGGTGGCTTGCCGCGGTAGTCCTTTTTCAAAGCGGCTGCTGGCCTCACTGCGCAGCCCGACACTGCGTGATGAGCGGCGCACGGCCTGAGGTGCAAACACAGCAGCTTCAAGCCAGATGCGCTTGGTTGAGCTGCTGACGGCTTCAGCCGCACCACCCATCAGACCCGCCAGGGCAATGGGTTGATCGGCATAGGTGACTAGCAGCGCTTCGGCGCTGAGGCCGCGCTCTTCTGCATCGAGGGTGGTGATGCGTTCACCCTCACGCGCCAGGCGCAGTCCGAGCAATGCTGGATCTGCTGGTCCTGCAGATAGCGCAGACAGATGGTCAGCATCGAAGGCGTGCAGGGGCTGGCCGGTCTCCAGCATCACCAGATTGGTGATGTCGACGACGCTGTTGATCGAGCGGATGCCGGCCCGTTCAAGACGCTGCCTGAGCCAGGCAGGTGAGGCCTCGACGGTGACATGTTCAAGGGCTGTGATGCTGAACAGCCCGCCTTGCTCCATGGCTTCGCGGGCTGTCTGCCCAACTGACAAGGGCTGCGCTGCGATCGGCTCTGAGAGCGGCACCACGGTGGTGCCGCCGCTGAGCGCAGCCACCTCACGCGCGATGCCCAGCATCGAGAGCCCGTCAGGGCGATTGGCCGTGATGGCCAGCTCAAGCACGGTGTCATCGAGCCCCAGGCTTGCGGCCACAGGCGTTCCTGGGGACGGCACCTGCTCGAGCAGCTCGTCGAGAATCAAGATCCCGTCGCTGCTTTCCGCCAGTCCCAGTTCGCTCAACGAGCAGATCATGCCGCTGCTGGCCACGCCCCTGAGTTCAGCCGGTTTGATCGTGAGTTCAACCGCTGGCAAGGTGCTGCCAACCAAGGCCACCGGCACATGAATGCCGCTCCGGACGTTGGCTGCACCGCAGACGATCTGCAGCGGTGCTGCGGCACCAACATTGACCCGGCAGACGCTCAACTTGGTGGCATCAGGATGGGGGCTGCAAGCCTCCACATGGCCGACCACCACACCGCTTGCCAGTTGCCGAAGATCCTCGATGGCTTCGACTTCAAAACCTGCCACTGAAAGCCGTTCTGCCAAGGCGGCGGGCTCCAGTGCAGCCTCACTGGTCTGAACCAGCTCTTTTAACCACTGGAGCGAGACGCGCATGAACGGCTGCAGCTTGGGCTTGTGACTCTAGAGATCAGTTGTGATGGTCACCCCAGCAGGTAGGGTGGGTGATTGTCACTTCGCTTCGCTAACGCGGCGCAACGTCCTTCCCATGGCCAAGAACAAGGGCGTCCGGATCGTGATCACTCTCGAGTGCACCGAATGCCGGTCCAACCCCGCCAAGCGGTCTCCCGGTGTGTCCCGCTACACCACCGAAAAGAACCGCCGCAACACCACTGAACGGCTCGAGCTCAAGAAGTTCTGCCCGCACTGCAACGCCTCCACCGTGCACAAGGAGATCAAGTGAGCCCTGTTGAGGCTCTCTCAACTCTCTCTTTGTTCATTCGTGGCTCTGCGCAGGAGCTCCCTTCCCACCTTCGAGTCGCTTCACCACCATGTCCAGTTCCTTTTTTAAAAAGCGCCTGTCGCCGATCAAGCCCGGTGACCCGATCGACTACAAGGATGTCGATCTGCTCAAGAAATTCATCACCGAACGCGGCAAGATTCTTCCCCGCCGCCTCACCGGCCTCACCGCGAAACAGCAGCGCGATTTGACCAATGCGGTCAAGCGTGCCCGCATCGTGGCCCTGCTCCCCTTCGTGAACCCCGAGGGCTGATCTCCTGGCCTCAGCGGTGTTTCATCCCGGCGATCTGGTCGGCGTCGTTGAAACCCGCGGTCCGCAGCTCGCAGTCGTTGCTGCTCTCCAGGGCAGCAAAGCACGGCTGTATGTGGGCTTTGAGGCCAAGTCGAGCCTTCACCCGCTGCGCGATCTCACCCGCTTAAGCCCCCTGCCAATTGGTGCCGACGCACCACAACGGCTGGGGGCTTTGCCGTGGTCATTGAGCCCAGAGAGCATTCGGCAATGCGGTCCCACTCGTCGTAGCTGGGGCGCAGCCTGGCTCCTGCTTGTGGAATCAGGTGAGACAGTTGAGTTTGCTGATTTCGTCGATCTGGTCTGCGGCGGCACCCAACCGGTGCAGCTGGCGGCCTGCTGGCTTGCGCTACAGGGTCCGCAGCTCTGGTTTCGCTACCGGCAGGGCTCGATCCAGGCCCGTAGGGCCGCCGAGCTCAAGCCCTTGCGCCGTGAGCTCAGACGCAGACAGCTCAGCCTGCAGCGCGAGCATCGCTGGCAGCACCTGTTGCGTGCCCGCCAGCCGATCGACCTGCAGACCCTCCCTGCAGAGCAGCTTCAGCGCCTCGATGTGCTGAAGCAACTGGCAGCCGGGACCCTGCAGTTTGAGAACATCGATCCTGAGCTGCGCCACAGTCTCGCGGCCCTGCATTTGGGGCACGATCGCGGCGATCTCAGGCACCTGTTGGTGGATCTCGGGCTATGGGACCGGCACCACCTGGCGTCCATGGGCGGCACCACTTGGAGCCTTGGCTTCAGCGCCGAATTGGAGGCCGAAGCGCAGCGGCTGCTTGGCCTTCAAGGCGAGGAGCTCCCCGGCGATGCACAGCGCCTTGATCTCACCGCTCAGCGCTGCGTGACGATTGACGATGACGACACCCGCGACATCGACGACGGCCTCGCTCTGGAACGACGGCCCAACGGCAGCCTGCGCCTCTGGATCCATGTGGCTGATCCAGGCCGCTTGGTGGCGTTGGATTCACCACTGGATCTGGAGGCACGGCGGCGCGGCAGCAGCCTGTATTTGGCGAGCGGAATCCTGCCGATGTTCCCGCTCTCTCTCTCCACGGGCCCCTTCAGCCTGCGCTCTGGGATCCGCAGCGCCGCATGGAGCACCTGGGTGGATCTCGATGATGCGGGCGATATCGCGGCCTATGGCATTGCGCGGAGCTGGGTACAACCCACCTACCGCCTCAGCTACAGCGATGCCGATGATCTGATCGATCTGGCTCCGCCGGAGGAGCTAGATCTCGCCGATCTCGATCAGTTGCTGGATCGCCGCCGTCAGTGGCGCGTGCGACAGGGGGCGCTGCTGATGGATCTACCGGAAGGTCGCATCCGCAGCAATGACGGCGAGCCCGTGCTGCAGATCAGCGAGCCGAGCCCCGCGCGCGCCATGGTGGCCGAGGCCATGATCTTGGCCGGTGCCATCGCTGCCCGTTTTGGCGTGGAGCACGGGCTAGCGCTGCCCTACCGCAGCCAGTTACCGGCTGAGCTACCCCCGAAAGCAGAGCTCGAGGCCCTGCCTGATGGGGCCGTACGGTTTGCGGCGATCAAACGTTGCCTGAGCCGCGGGCTGATGGGCACCCAGGCCGCGCCCCACTTCAGCCTTGGACTGCCGGCCTATGCCCAGGCCACCTCGCCGATTCGCCGCTACGGCGATCTAGTGGTGCAACGGCAGATCCAGGCGCAGCTCAGCGGTACTAGCCCGCTGAGCGAAGACGCCCTCCAGGACTTGCTCAACAGCTTCGATGGAGCAGTGCGCGAGGGCATCGGTATCTCGCGCGAAGATCAGCGCCATTGGCAGCAGGTGTGGTTTGAAACCCACAAGAGCAGCCAATGGCGTGCTGATTTTCTGCGCTGGCTTCGCCCCCAGGACAGGCTGGGCCTTGTGCGGATCGAAGATCTGGCCATGGACCTGGCCGCCGAATGCCCCCAGAACGCCCAGCCCGGTCATGCCCTGCTGCTGCGGGTGCAGCAGGTCGATTCCCTGCGCGATCAACTCAAGCTGGTGGCCTCAGCCAGCTAAGCCCGACACCCTCAGCCACGGGCCCCAAGGATTCGCGCAGGCGATCAGCTCAACGGATTTCGCTCCATCAAGCTCGCTGAACCATTGATGAACCCATGGCTCCAGGGTGATGACTGGCCAGGTTGTGCCATCGCTGCAGGCCAGGTTGAAGCCACCGGTGCCATTGGGGCTCAGCAGACCAGTGAACCGTGATTCATGGCCACTGTCCGACTGACCGGTTGGCTGCTCCCCTGCAGATAGCCCCTGCATCACTGCCACTTCCGATGGCTTGTCCAGGGCATCCAGCTGCCGCTGGCGCCATTGAGGGTGATGCCAAGGGGTGTTCCACAGTGGCACCACCGCGCAGGGGGCCTGTGAGTCCTCGATCAGGACCTGTTGCAAGGTTCGCAGCGGCAGCGATGGCGGCATGGAGTCGAGCTGCACCGACAGGGCCGCTGCAGCCCCGGCGGCCTGGCCGATGTTGAGAATTAAAGGTTGCAGCCGTGTGGCGCCATTGGCCATGTGACTGGTGCTGAAGGCCTTATCTGCAGCGAGCAGGTTGTCAATGTCGGCGCTCACCAAGGCACCGTAGGGAATGCAAAAGGGCGTACCAGTCCAGCGACCGCCCCAGCGACAACTCTTGGCCGCCAAAGGCCAGTCAGGTCCGGGGTAGTGGTGATCGTTGGCGTAATTGCCAACAGCAATCGATTGCAGTGCGCCGGCTTGATCGAGCGGTAGCGGAGCAAGCGATGGCCCCTCTCCTTGGGGGAGCAGCTGCTGCTCGATCACGGTCTGCCGGCCGACCATGCGCCGTCCTTCGCGCCAATAGGGCATCGCGGCGAGCCAAGGCGCGGGGGAACCAGCCTCTGTGGCAAAGGCGCGACCGAGCTGGAGCCAGCCTTCGCTGGCATCGCTCAACGCGTCAGCAAACCTGAGGCTCAAAGCCTGCATCTGCTCGAACAGCTCAGCCTCGGCCTGTGGATCTGCCAAAAAGGCACGCTCGAGCCCGCTGTGCCAATCGTTGCCGTGGAGCGGCCAGTTGAGCATGACCAGGCCGCCAGGCAGACGGCCATAGGTGATGGTTCGCTCCAGCCCAAAGGTCGCGCAGGCCTGTTCAAAGGGTTTTGGCAGCAGCATCTGGCCACCTGCATCGAATGCCCGAGCCTCTGTTGCTTCAAGGCTGCCGCTATGCAGCTGTCCCATCACCACCCAAGTGGGCGATTGAACGGGCTGCTCCACAAAGAACTGCTCTGCTTGCAACCGCTGCTGGGCTGGCGCGCTGGGCTCATTCCACAGTTCTGTGGGCTCCCAGCCCAGGCGATATGGGGCCGCAGCAAGGGGCAGCAGATCGCCGCGATCAGAGCCATCGATGGCTATGCGGCAGCGCACCCGGTGCTGGTGACCATCGTGCTCGACCCGTACGGCCGTAATCAACGAGCCGCTGCGATCGACCGCTAACAGGCGACACTGAGGCCACCACAGCAGCTTTGCCTCGGCCTGTACCCAACCTTGAAGGATCGTTTCGGCCGTTGCAGGTCGATAGCCAAAACAGCTCACCCAGTTGTGGTCAAGCCCTGTGGGTTCCTGCCGCTCCAGCTCGCGCAGGAACGCGCCCCACAGACCCGTCTGCCAAGGGGTGAGCTCGTTGCCATCAGGGCAACACACCCCTGCGGCGCTGACCATGCCACCTAGCCAAGAACCAGGCGTGAGCAACAGCGTGCTGGCGCCACCTCGGGCTGCCTGAATCGCTGCTGCTACACCTCCGGTGCCGCCACCCCAAACCACAACATCCACCGCGTCGATGGCCTGGGTCATGGGCGTGGTGTGGAGCAGGTGACTGTGGAGAGCCTGGCAGCAAACGGCGAATCGGCACGGCACAGCTCCGTAAGATCCGTTCGATGACTTACACGCTCACCACTCCGCTCTACTACGTCAACGACCGCGCCCATCTCGGTAGCGCCTACACCACGTTGGCTTGCGACGCGATCGCCCGATTTCAGCGGCTCAAGGGTGAGCAGGTGCAGTTCATTACGGGTTGCGATGAACACGGCCAAAAGATTCAGCGCACAGCCGAGGCGGCGGGGCAGTCACCGCAAGCCCACTGCGATGCCATTTGCAGCGACTACCGTCAGCTCTGGCAGAACTGGCAGATCAGCAACACGCGTTTCGTCCGCACGAGCGATCCGCGCCATCGGCGGCTCGTCGAGCAATTTTTTGCCCGCGTGGAAGCTAATGGCGACATCGTCGAAGGTCGTCAACAAGGTTGGTACTGCGTGGCTTGTGAAGAATTCAAGGATGAGCCCCACGAAGCCAACGATCCCGAATGCAGCATTCACCGCAAGCCTTTGGAATGGCGCGATGAAGTCAATCTGTTTTTTCGTCTCTCCCGTTATCAAGAGCAGATCGAGCAGCTAATTCAGCAACCTGGCTTCATCGCTCCTGAGAGTCGGCGACGTGAGGTCGAAAATTTTGTCGCCCAAGGACTACGCGATTTCTCCATTTCGAGGGTCAATCTGCCATGGGGCATCCCTGTACCCGGTCATCCTGGTCACACCTTTTATGTGTGGTTTGACGCGTTGCTTGGCTATCTCACAGCACTGCTTGAGCCAAGTGACGATGAAGACTTGGCCCTACTTGAGCAGCGTGGTTGGCCGGCCCAGCTGCATGTGATTGGCAAGGACATCTTGCGTTTTCATGCTGTCTACTGGCCCGCGATGCTGATGTCTGCTGATCTGCCACGTCCCAAGAAAGTCTTTGGCCATGGTTTTCTCACCCGAGAAGGTCAGAAAATGGGTAAGTCACTCGGCAATGTGCTTGATCCGGCGGCCATGCTCGACGATTGGGGCCCCGATGCTGTGCGCTGGTATTTGCTACGGGACATTCCTTTTGGCGAGGACGGGGATTTTCAGCAGCAGCGATTCATGGACCTTGTGAACAATGATCTGGCTAATACGATCGGCAATCTGTTGAATCGCACCAGCTCCATGGCCCGCCGCTGGTTTAACGATGCGGTGCCAGCAGCGGGTGCATCGCTAGAGGCAACCCATGTGCTGGCGATCGCCGCCAGACAGGCATCTGAAGGGTTCCTCAGGGCCATGGACGCACTGGATTTCCGTACTGCCGCTGAAGCGGCGCTCGGTCTGGCCGTTCATGCCAATGGTTTCCTCAATGACCAGGCACCTTGGAGCCGCATGAAGCAAGGTGGTCATGATGACGCTGTTGCCAGCGACCTCTACGCCGTGCTTGAGGCCACGCGCATTGTCGCGCAACTGTTGATGCCTCTGGTGCCCGATCTCAGCGCACGCATGCTGGCTCAGTTCCCCGTCGATGTCCGTTCCGAGTGGCTGCCTCGTCTGCAGTGGGGAGGCTTGCAGCCATCGGCCCCGCTGCCTGAACCCTCCCCTGTGATGGCACGTCTTGAGGCCAAGGAGACGGCATGAGCACGCTCAAGAGCATTGGTACGCCGTCATGGCCTATCAGGGGGGTTAGGGCAGGCGCTGTGGCTTCACTGGGGGCTGCTCTGCTGGTTGCCTGCTCAAACTCGTCCAAGCAGCAACAGCCCAGTTCTGGCAGTACACCGTTTGTTTTTCAGGCCTTAGATCTGCGCCAACAGGATGCAGACGGCAAGCTGCAATGGAGCGTCAACAGTCCTGAGGCCCGCTACGACCTCAATCGTCGTTTGGCTTTGGCGCGCAATCTCAAAGGTGAAATCCACGCCAACGGTCGCCCCCTCTACCGGCTGGCAGCCAGCCATGGCACGGTTCTGAGCGATGGCGAGGTGATTCAGCTCGAAGGCCAGGTCCGGATCGAGCGACTCGCTCAGGATCCGGTCATCATCGAAGCCTCACGCATGCGCTGGTATCCCCGTCAGCAGCGCATCGAGCTTGATCGCCGGGCCCAGGCCATGGATCAGGACCTGCGTCTCACCGCTGAGCGCGCCACCCTGTTGTTTGATCAGGATCTGTTGCAGCTTCGCGGCAAACCCACCCTGAGTGCGCGGCACACCGCACTTGGTGTCGGGCTGAATCAAATCAAGGTCGAGCGGCTCGATTGGTCACCTGGCAGCGGCGTGCTCAGTGCACAAGGCCCCGTGACGGCGCTCAGTGGTGGCACCGGCCAGCCTCAGCGATCGCTCAGTGCCGTTGGACTTGCCGGCAACACACTGGAGCGCCGTCTGACACTTCAAGGTCCAGTGCAGGTCAGTGCCCCGGCCCAGAGCGCCTGGCTCAAGGCCCGCAGCAGCACGATTGATCTCGCCACCAATGCGCTCAGCAGCAATGCCCCATTTGAGGCGGGAGTTGGCCCCCTGCTCATCACAGGCCATGCTCTGCGGCTCAACCTGAGTTCAAATCTTGCTGAAATCACCGCAGGTTGTCGCCTGCGACAACCTGACCTCTCGCTTCAGGCGCAACGCTGCAGCTGGAACTGGCAAAACGAGAGGATCGCTGCAGCCGGCTCAGTGTTGCTTCGCAGGCAGGCCAATCAACAAACCACCCGCGCTGAGCGACTCAACGGACGCATCGGTGCCCACGGCCTGTTGGTGTTCAGTGCTCCAGGTTCGCGGGTGCGCTCAAGCCTGGTCCTGCCACCTACCGGAGCTGCTCGTCAGCCCAGGCCTTCAGCGGTCCGCTGGTAAGGCGGGAAGCCCACCCCTCGATCCAGCGCTGGTCTGAACTCGAGAAACAGCGTGGCGACCAACCACCGATCAGCAGCAGGCCCTGCATCGACAATGGGTGCACCAAGACGCTTGGCAAGTCCGCCAGCAACGGGGTGAATTCAGTGCGTCCTGGGTAGTGCTTGAGGTCCACCAGGTGAATCGTGCGCCCGCGTTCTTGGGCTTGCCTGCAGATCGATCCCGGTTCAAAGGACAGTCCGGATCCATCAGCAGGGCACAGACCTCGCCGCAGCAGAACTGTGTCGTTCCAGACCACCATGACCACCGCAGCAGCGGTCGCCTGCAGCACCAGTTGTGAGCCCCAGTTGAGTTCAAAAGCAAGCGATTCAGGAAGATCGCGTCTAAGCAGCAGCCCCTCCTCTCCCACGAGCGGGGCACGGTCGCTTTGTGCAGGCAGGACACGGGTCCAGAGTGCCGACACCAGCAGCAAGCCCACCGACAGCAGTGCGGCCAATGCTGAACTACGGATCAGGGCCGGTTGCAGCTCCGGAGCTGTCAGCTGATTGATGGCGCAGAGCAACAGCCCCAACAGCCCAGCAACCAGCGCAAGGCGAGCAGAATTCGACATGCCAACAGGATGCCGGATCAGCGGTTTGTTGCTGCAATGACCTTGCTGCAATGCACCGTTATGACCCCTTCTGAAGCTTTTGCCGCGATCTGCCTGGCCGCTGTCGGTTGCGACGGGCAGCTCGGCCGCGAGGAAGCGCAATTGTTGCGGCACCAACTTGAATTTCGCACTCCCTACAGCCAGGCGAGTGAACAGGCGATGGGAGAGCTGTTTGATCGCCTGCTCACGCAGCTTCGCCAGCAGGGTTGGTCAGCTCTGGTCGCCTGTGCCGTGCCAGCGCTCAGCCCCCAGCAACGTGAAACCGTTCTGGCGTTGGCCTGTCATCTGGTCAGGGCCGACCGTCAGGTTCAGCCTGTTGAGGAGACCTTTCTGGCCCAGCTCCTTGATCAGTTGCAGCTCCCTCAGGGCCGTGGTGAGCAGATCTGCGAGGTCATCGCAACGTTGCACCGCGATGCACTAGCCGGCGGCTGATGTCGATGGGGCAGACAGCCACTCTCGCAACGGGCAAACTGGGTTCAACTTGGTTGCCTGTCTTGGTCCTACCCAGATGCTCTGCTGCCCTTGCTCGTTTCTGCAGGGCTCTGTGTGTGCTGATCCTGCTGTGCGGCTTGGCAGGTCCTGCTGCTGCACTAAGCGCCGCTGATCTGCCAGCCTCGCCACCAGCGAATCATGTGCTCGATCAAGCGGGATTGCTGAGCCGAGCCGGCGTGGGTGACGTCTCCCGTGAGCTCGATGCGATCAGGGCCAATGGAGTTGATGCCACCTGGGTGAGCATTCCCCGCCTGGATTACGACCTCACCCTCAATCAATTTGGGCAGCAACTGCTTGATCGCTGGCAAAGCGTTGATGCTGACCAACTGCTACTGCTCATCGATGGCCAGACCAGCGGAACGGCCGTGGTGGCAAGTCCGGCACTCGTCGATCGCCTTGGCAGCGATCTGCTGCGCAGTACAGCCCGAACAACCATGGCCCAACCCCTGCGCGAGGGCAACCGCTACAGACAGTCGAGCCTTGATGCCATTGCCAGGCTAAGCGCCGTTGCTGCTGGCCTTGAGGATCCCGGCGAACCATTGATGGCCCAGAACCCAGTTGCCACGGCGCGGGTACCCAGCCGCGAACAAACGCTCTCGAGCAATGCGACCACTTGGATTGTGGTCCTGCTGGTGGTTGGCACCATCGTTCCCATGCTCACCTGGTGGGTTTTCTCGCGCTGAGCCATGGCACTCAATGACTGGATCGGCGCCTTTGGACGCGCCGAAGCACTTGAGATCACCCATCAACTGGAGCGTGGCTACGAGGCTGCCCTGTTGATCCAAAGCATTGAGCTGGAGCACTACGGTGATCGACCCGTACGCCCAGAACTTGACCTGCGCTTGCCGCCAGCGACGCAAGCCCAGATTCTGAGGCGATTTCGCGTTGCTCTGCAGGTCTGCCGAGATGCAGTTGAGGCCATTGATTCCCGCCGCAACGAATGCTCAGGGCAAGAATTGCGCCAGCTGCAGCTGATTGAAGATGTGGTGTTGCGCTATTCAGGGCGCAAACCCCTGCCAGCCCTGAGCCGCACCCCGGAGGTGCTGCCGCGCAGTCTCCTCGGTGTGGTGGATCAGGTCAGGCGGCAACTGGATCCTGACGCTGAGGCCTCCCTGGTAGCAGGCTTTCGCCGGCGTCGTGACTCAACCCTGGTGTCGCTACGTGTGCTGTTGTTGCTCATCCTTGTGCCAGTGCTGGTGCAGCAGTCCACACGGCTGTTCTTCGTCTCCCCCCTGGTCGATCGGCTGGCTCCCAGTAGTCCTTTTTTGAGTTATCCGAAACCGGCCTTAGAAGAGCGGGCGGTTGAAAAGCTGCGCGTCTTCCAGGCCGAAATTGAATTTGACGCCCTGCTCAACGGAAAGCCTCTGCCAACTCGCCAGGAACTTCAGCAGCAGCTCGCACAAAAGGCCCAGGCTCTCAAAGAGCAGGCAGACAAAGAAAGTACCGAAGCCATCAAGAATGTCATTGCTGATCTGCTTGCTCTTGTTGGTTTTGCCGCCGTTTGTTTTGTTTGCCGCGAAGATTTGCAGGTTCTGCGTGGCTTTATCGACGAACTGATCTATGGACTGAGCGATAGTGCTAAAGCTTTTGCCATCATTTTGTTTACTGACATATTCGTTGGCTTCCACTCACCGGAGGGCTGGACGGTCTTGCTTGATGGCATTGCCCATCACATCGGCATACCTGCGCGCGAAAACTTCATCATGTTGTTCATCGCCACCTTCCCAGTCGTCTTGGCAACGATCTTCAAGTACTGGATCTTCCGCTACCTCAACCGCGTCTCTCCATCGTCTGTGGCAACCCTGCGCAACATGAATGGCGGTGGCTGAGTCGATCAGCTGCACGCTCGTCACTGGTGCTGCCAGCAGCGGCAAGAGTCGCTGGGCCGAAGCGCTGGCAAGCCGCACTGGCCTTCAGGTCTGTTATTTCGCCACCGGACCCAGGCTTCCGGACGATCCCGATTGGATGGCCCGGCTCGAGCGGCATCGCCGCAGACGACCCTCGACATGGCTCACCCATGAAGTAGGTGCTGAACTGTGCTCTGCCTTGCGCTCCTGCAGCTCCGGTCAGGTGGCCCTTGTGGATTCACTGGGTACCTGGGTGGCCGCTTCTCTTGAGGCGAATGAGCAGTGCTGGCACCAATCTGTGCATGAGCTTGTTTCGGCTGTGCAGGAGCGCAGCGTGCCTTTGATTTTGGTTGGCGAGGAATGCGGTTGGGGCGTCAGCCCTCCAACACGCATTGGCGGGTTGTTTCGCGAGCGCCTTGGCGTCCTGCTTCAGACCATCACGCCCTTGTGTGATGCGTCATGGCTGGTGGTGCATGGCCGCGCCATTGACCTTGGCCAACTCGGGATGCTGATTCCCCCGGATTGCAATTGAGCCGTGCCAGCCATTGTGTTGTTTGAGCCTCAGATTCCGCCCAACACGGGCAACGTGGCACGCACGTGCGCGGCTACAGGTACGCCCCTGCATCTGATCGAGCCACTGGGTTTCTCGATTGACGACCGCATGTTGAAGCGTGCAGGGCTGGACTACTGGCCGTTGGTTGACCTGCACCGCCATGAGGGCTGGGACTCGTTTTGTGACCTGCGCCGGCAACGCGGCGGTCGGCTGATCGCTTTTAGCGCCCACGCTGAGCAGAGCTACACCGATTTCGCCTTCGCTGCAGACGACTGGCTGATCTTTGGCCGAGAAACCGATGGCTTGCCAGAGCCGATTCACCAATCATGCGAAGTGAGACTCGTGATTCCAATGCGACACGCGAGTCGTCGCGGCGAGCCCGGTGTCCGCTCGCTGAATTTGTCGGTGAGCGCTGCCATTGTGCTGTTCGAATCACTGCGTCAGCTCGGCCTGACATCGTGAGCAATCTGTTGCGCCGCAAGGGGTCTCATGGAACATCATGATGCTCTTGTAGCCAAAAACACTTGATCCCCAGAGGTCTGTGGGTTACTGTTTGCGCGCTTGCCGATGAAGGCTTCTCGGCAGGTGTTGTTCGATGGGTGATGTGTGAAGCCGATTCGATTGTGTTTGCCATTGCTGTGTCTGATCCCGATTGCTCCTGCAGTCGTGGTTGCAATGGCTCCCGAAACCTGGAATCGCAGTGAGCAGAACCTCAGCGTTGCTTCACTCCCTCAAGTCTCAACCCCCCAGCCGCAAACCGACCGAATTTGGGTGAGGCTGCGTCAGCCCAGCCACCTCAACAAGCTTTCAGCCCTGCTCAGCCTGGATGATTCCAAGCTCGCATCGCTTAACGATGTCGAGCGTGACCACCAGTTCGACAAGGGAGATTGGCTCGTCCTGCCCAGCGGCTCAATACGCCTGGCCAAGCTGTTGCCCCAAATCGACAGCACCGATCTCAGACGGACTCCTCCGTTGCATGCCCTGCCGCCCGTTGAGACCAACGGGGTAGTCAAGCTTGGAGACACGTTGCGCAAGATTGCCCTGCGCTACGGCCTGACCTTGCAGGAGTTGCTGCGTCAGAACCCAGGCATCGAGACTGCCCGTCTCGTTGTCGGCGCCCCGATCCGTGTTGTCCAGTCATCGCCTGCCAAGCCACGCATGCTGCTGGCTTTAAAACCAACAACCAGTGGAGGGCTGAGTTGGCCTGAGCTCCCTGATTTTGGAGCCGATGGGCCAAATCTTGATTCCGATCGTTCTGCAGACGGTTGGATCTGGCCGACCCGTGGGATGTTCAGCTCTGGCTTCGGCTGGCGCTGGGGCCGCATGCACAAGGGCAT
>JBMSMG010000018.1:0-27097 GCA_049421025.1 Prochlorococcaceae cyanobacterium
TTGGCGGCAGATCCAACAGGGCGGCCAGGGTGCGGCGGGCAATCGACTGCGCCGAAAGTGAATCGGTCAGCAACTGCTGGTCGCGGGCAAGCTGGGTCTCAGCTTCAAGAACCTCGAGCTTGGTTGCGACCCCGGCTTGATAGCGGGCCCGGGCATCGCGCAGGCTGACCACCGACGCGCGCACCGACTCCTGACCGATGCGCACCGAGTCGTCGGCCTGCTGCAGATCGAAATAGGCCACATCGACCTGCAGGCGCAGTTCACGCAGGGCGATCAGGTACTGGTCCTTGGCCTTCTCGAAGCTGTCACGGGCAGCGGCGATCGCCGGCACCCGCTGCGGGTTGATCAGCGCCCACTGGGCCTGCACCTGGGCTCCGTAGAACCAGCGGTTGGTGCTGCTCTGCCCGTTGAGATTGGCGTTCGCGGCTCCCTGGGTGAACTGCTGGCCGCCCGTGAACGAGGGGAGATTGTTGGCGTTGATGCTCAGGGTCGGGTACCAGAGGGCGATCTGAGCCCGAAGGTTGCTCTGGGCCTGATCGACCTGGGTGGCGATCAGCTTGAGATTGGGGTTGTTGACCTCTGCAAGGTTTTCGGCCTCGAGCAGGCCGATCGGGCGGAGCTGGCGAATCTGAACCTCGGCCGGCTTGGTGGGCAGGGCGAGCGAAGCCGGAGCTGCCAGATCCTGAACGGCTGGCAAGAGTTTGGTGGCAGCCGGGGGCAACACAGCAGCGTTGGCTTTCGGGCGGCTGCCTTTGACCTGGGGAGCCAGCGGTAGCGCCGCATCCTGCGCTTGGGGAGACGCTGGCTGGGGCTGAGCCGCTGGTGCAGCCGAGACAGCAGCGCCTGCCGATGCAGTGACGGCCGAGCCGATCAGGCAGATAGCCGCCAACGAACGCCGCACGAAACACCCTGGTGAAATCTGGGGCAGCTTAAGAACTTCTGACCCGCTCTGAACAACAGGCGCGCACCAAATCTGCGGCATCGCTGACGACCTCAATGGGCAGCGCGAGCTTGGCTTGAACCTCCTCGAGCGTGAGGTCATCGAGAAACACGGGCTCACCCTGGCGCAGCATGACTCCCGGGAGCAGCAAGCGCTCCCCAAGGTCACGGCCTGCCAGAGCGCTCAGCAGATCACTGCCGGTCAACAGCCCTGTGACCACCTGCTCTTGTCCCCAATAGGGACTGGGCAGGGCCTGGAGCTGCAGCTGCAGACCATCGATGGCATTGAGCCGCCCAACCACAGGGGCCAGAGCCTCGCCGACCAGCTGCCCGACCACCCAACTCAGCCGTCTAGGAGGGCTGACCTGAGCCGGCAGATCTCGAGTTGCCAGATCGAGCGCTTCAAGAAAAGCGCGAATGC
This sequence comes from Prochlorococcaceae cyanobacterium, assembly GCA_049421025.1. GTDB lineage: Bacteria > Cyanobacteriota > Cyanobacteriia > PCC-6307 > Cyanobiaceae > RGUW01. The sequence goes on from JBMSMG010000018.1 coordinate 1,361, forward strand.
TGCCAACACCGTTTTCCTGCTGAGGCAGGTCTTCGTAGTTACTTCGAGGCGGCAGCGGGCGGCCAGCAATCAAATACCACTCATCTGAAAGCCAGGCAAAACGGCTGCCACATTGCTGCTGAAACTGCTGCTGCAGAGGTTCAACCAGATCGATCACAGCGCAAGCAGCATCGCGATCGACAGGCACCAGACCATCGCCCGGGGGACGAAAGCGGGTCAGGCCAACGGGCACCACCGCCGCCGAGAGCACCGCAGGCCAGTCGCCGCCAGCAAAGCCGGCCAGATCGGTAAGTGTGCGCAGCAGCGCAGGGCCATCGTTGAGACCAGGGCACACCACCACCTGGGCATGGATCTGCAGGTCGCGCTCGTCCAACCAGCGCAGCTGCTCGAGCAACTGGCCAGCGCGTGGATTGACCAACAAACGGCTGCGCAGCTCAGGGTCAGTGGCATGGACTGACACGTAGAGCGGTGAGAGGCGCTGCGCCTCGATCCGCAGCCAGTCAGCCTCACTGAGGTTGGTGAGGGTCAGATAGGAGCCGTACAGAAAGCTCAGCCTGTAGTCGTCGTCCTTGAGGTAGAGGCTTTTGCGCTTGCCGGGGGGCTGTTGATCGATGAAACAAAACGGGCAGTGGTTGTTGCACTGCTTCAAACCGTCAAACAGGGCCTCAGTGAATCCCAGCCCTAGTCCGTCGTCAGCATCCTTTTCAAGCTCGACAACATGGCGCGTGCCATCGGGGTCTTCGACCTCAAGGATGAGCTCTTCTTCACTGCAGAGCACCTGCAGATCGATCAGATCACGGGGCTTTTGACCATTGATACTGATCAAGCGATCACCCGGCTGAAAGCCAAGCTCTTCGCCGATCGAGCCGGGCTCGACGCACTCCACCACGGCCGGCGCGCAAGAACGCTCAGGCCCCGGAAGCGAGGCGGCTAGGGAAGCAGATGGCTCATTCCACACCGCTTGGAACCTGACGCTTGGCAGCGCAGCAGCAACTCACCCCACTGTGGCGCTCGATCGCAACCACAGCAGGATGCCCGCACCAAAGACCAGGCGGTACAGCACGAACACCCACGTTCCATGACGCTGCAAATAGCGCAGCAACCAGGCGATCGCCAACCAGCTCACCACCCCTGCTGAGACCAGGCCAACCAGCAGCGGCAGCACGCCACCGCTCATAGGGGCTGTGAGGGCATCCTTCAACTCAGCCAGCCCCGCAAGGGTGATCGCGGGCAGCCCCAGCAGAAAAGAAAACCTGGCAGCTGCTGCGCGCTGCCAACCGCTGAGCAGGGCCGCGGTCAAGGTGCTGCCCGATCGCGACACACCTGGCACCAAGGCCAAGGCCTGCGCCAAACCCACCAGCAGACCATCGGCCGCGCGCACCTGCTCGAGCTCTCGGGTGCGCTGGCCCAGCCATTCAGCCAGGGCGAGCAACAGCGCCATGACGATGGAGACGACGGCGATGCTCGCCATGCTGCGCAGCGGCGAGTTGTCATAGTCAGGCAGCCAGCGCTTGATGGCCAGTCCGGCCAGCACGATGGGCACTGTGCCAATGGCCATCGCCACACCCAGGCGCGCTTCGGGCGACGACCACTGGCCATGACGCAAGGCGCGCGATACACCGCGTCCGACCTGCTGCAGGTCAGCCCAGAAATAGGCAAACACAGCCACGATGCTGCCGAGCTGAATCACCGCGGTAAACGACACCCCAGGGTCGCCCCAACCCAGCAGGACTGGCACCACCTTGAGGTGTGCCGAACTGCTGATCGGCAGAAATTCGGTCAACCCCTGCACGATCCCCAGCACCAACGAGCGCCAGCAGGCCAGCAGCCACGAGGGTTCGGCCTGTGCAATGGCCAGAAGCATGAAAGGTCGCAGCGGCTGGGTCTCAACCCTATGGCGGCGCAACGCTTAAGGTTGCGCAACGTTTTTTCTCAGATTTGGTGCTTGGCGCCCAGCCAACTCTGCTGAGCGAGCCGAGACGGGCGCCGCTCTCCCTGGTGGCGCATCCAGCGCCACTGAAGGCCAGCTCAGATGTTGCGCTGCAACGTCTGGCAGCCCTGCTAGTGACGCTGCCTGTGTTTGTGCAGGCACCTTTGGTGCATGCCCATCCCATGCTTGCAACCCTGCTGACGGTCCCCTTGCTGGCAGCTGGACTTGTGCTGGGGCTGAGTCAGGTGAGCGATCGCGCGCGCCTGGGAGCCCTGCTGGTCGGATTTGCTGGCAGCTGGCTGTGCGGCAGCCTGTTTTGGGGCTGGTGCCGGCTGCATCCGCTATGGCATCTGCCCATCGAAGCCCTGGCCCTTCCCCTGGCGCTAGGCGGTCTGCGCAGCCGCTGGCGCTGGGCCGGAGCCTTTTACCTGGCTTCCTTGGTGGGCACCGCAGCCACCGATGGCGCTATGGCCCTGACCGGCGTGATGCCGCTGTGGCCCCTGGTGGTGGCGGCACCCCCAGAGGCCGCCATGCAGCTGCTGCAGCAGGCCGCCAGCCAGCTGCTCAACCCGTTCAACCTGAGCCTGATCGGTGCGTTTGCCGCCTGCCTTGGGGCGCTTGGGGTGTGGCTGTGGCAGCAGCAAAGCCTGGGCAAAATCGCTGCCGTCACCGTGTTGACCACCCTTGGGGTGGATGGAATCTTCCTGCTGCTTGCCCTGGGCGCTCCCGGCTGGAGCGGCCTGATCTGAAGATCTGCAAAAGCAAGGCCTCCAAAGCGGGAGCGGGGCGAAGGGTGTCTGTAACGTTGCCGAACGCTTCTTGGACTGTCGCAATGAAACGGCTGGTTGCCTGGCTGATGGGTGGAGTGGTTCTGTTTGGTCTGCTGTGCACCTTGGTGCTGCCCCCGGCTGCGTTTGCCGCCGACCGCCGCAACATTGCCGACGACAAGATTGCCGAGCGTGCCGGCAAAATTGACCTCAACAACTGCTCGGTCAGGCGCTTTCAGGATTTCCCGGGCATGTATCCGACCCTGGCGGGCAAGATCGTTCTGGGCGGGCCTTACACCAGTGTTGATGACGTGCTCAAGCTCGATCTGACCGAGCGCCAAAAGGAGCTGTTCCAGAAGTACAAGGGCAACTTCACGGTGACCGCCCCAGAAGTGGCCCTCAATGAAGGCTTTGACCGCATCAACGACGGTCAGTACCGCTGAGCCCTAAGCTCGCCGCCACCTTGCCGGCCGCCGGTTGAGACCGGCGGCTTTTTTGATGGCAACCTCCCCCACCGGCATCAGCGGCACCTCCTGGGATGTGGTGGTGGTGGGAAGCGGGGCGGCCGGGCTGATGACCTGCCTGGAGCTACCAGCGAACCTGCGGGTGCTGCTGCTCAGCAAAGACAGCTCACCGCGCTCAGCCAGCCGCTGGGCCCAAGGCGGCATTGCCGCAGTCACCAACGCAGACGACAGCCTGGCCAGTCACTGCGCTGACACGCTCAAAGCTGGGGCCGGCTTGTGTGACACCGCCGCTGTGGAGCTGCTCGTTCGCGAGGCCCCTGGCTGCGTCAAGCGGCTGCTGGATCTGGGCATGGCGTTTGATCGCGATGACGGAGCGCTGAGCACCACGCTTGAAGCGGCTCACAGCCACAGGCGGGTGCTGCACGCCCAGGACCGCACAGGTGGCGCGCTGGTTGATGCACTCGAGCGCCAGGTGCAGGCCAAAGCCAACATCGAGCAGCACAAAGGGCTGATGGCCCTTGACCTGTGGGTTGAGGCAGGTCGCTGCAACGGACTCCAGCTGCTAACGCCCGAGGGAGTCAGCTGGGTCGCCAGCCAGGCCGTGGTGCTGGCCACAGGGGGAGGGGGGCACCTGTTTGCCCACACCACCAACCCGGCCCAAGCCAGCGGCGATGGCCTGGCGATGGCCTGGCGGGCTGGCGCTGCGCTGCGGGATCTGGAATTCGTGCAATTCCATCCGACCGCGCTGATGCTGCCTGGCGCACCGCACTTTCTGATTTCAGAAGCCGTACGCGGTGAGGGAGCCACACTGCTCGACGACGCCGGCAACAGCCCCGTCAGCAACCTTGCCGGTGGGGATCTTGCTGCGCGCGATCAGGTGAGCCGCGCCCTGGCACAGGTCATGCATGCCCAGGGGGTCGATCACCTGTGGCTTGACCTGCGGCCTGTGGGTGAGCAACGCCTCACAGAACAGTTCCCAACCATTGTTGGGCGTTGCAGGGAGCTTGGCCTTGAGCCCCTGCAGGCGCCGATTCCCGTGGCCCCTGCCGCCCATTACTGGATGGGCGGCATCAGCACCAATCTCCATGCCGCCACCTCGATTGCCCAGCTCTATGCCGTGGGGGAGGTGGCCAGCACCGGCGTGCATGGCGCCAACCGGCTGGCCAGCAACTCTTTGATGGAATGCCTGGTCTTTGCCCGCCAGCTGGGCCGCCACCTGGGACAGACCATCAACAGCACAACGAGCGCTGCTTGGCCCAGCCGCCAGCTCCAGGAGCTCAACGCGGCGAACCCCGAAGCCAGCGAAGCTTCGATTGAGCAAGCGCGTCAGGGGCTGCGGTTGCTGTGCTGGCAAGCCGCAGGGGTCGAACGCAATCACCTCGGCCTGCAGGCCGCCCTCAGGCAGGTGCGCCTGCAGCGCCAGGCCTTGGAGGCATGGCCCCAGCTCAGGCAACTGCGCGGGCTTCAACCAGGAGAAGAGCTGCACATGGCACGCATGCAGCAATCCGGTTTCAGAGCCCAGGTTGATCTGCAACATCGCCTGGTGCTGGCGGAATTGCTCATGCAAGCTGCACTGTTTCGCAGCGAAAGCCGCGGCGGCCACTACCGCACCGATGCCCCTGCCGCCCAACCCTGGTGGCAGCGCCACACCGTGCAACAACGCAGCCAGCCGATCGGCACGGCGCCGATCGGCTGATCAACCGCCAGCGGGTGTCGCTGGGGTGATCAAGGCATCGTCACCGATCAGGTTCGCCAGTTTTTGCAGGGGCTTGACGCCTGAATCGATCTGACCGTTGATCTCCCAGCTGGGGTAGCCAGAAATCCCCTTGCTTTGGCACAGCTCTGCCTGGCTGTTCTGACCATCTGGAGCGCACTCAATCACCTTGAGCTTGGCGGCGGCCTGCTTGCCAAACAGTTCCTTCTGTTCATGGCAATGGGGACACCAATAGGCCGAATACATGACAGCCCCAGACGCGGTGAGCTTGTCGGCCAGGGCAATGGTGCTGGGAGTGCTGATGCTGGTGACCGGGATCGGCGCACCTTTGCTGCTTAAGGCAGCCGGCCGATTGACAGCGGTGGCCCAACCGAGGCCAACAAGACCAACCACCAGGGCGACCAGAATGACGCGGAAGAGCAGCTGACCACGATCAGCCCACTCACCCTGCAACAGGCTCAGCACAAACAGGGCCAGGCTCAGGGCCGCCGACAGCAGGCAAAACGGACAACAATCGCGAATCGCGAAGGCCATCACACCGAGCAGCACCAGGCTGAACACCGCCATCGCGGTACTCAGCACAACGGCTCCCCAGCGGCAGGGCGCCAACGCGGCTGGTGTGGCATTCACCAACGGGATCAGGGCCAGCAGCAGCATGGCCCCGTAGGCGAGAAAGCCAAACAGCGAGAGGGGCTGACCAACAACGCTGCCCCACACACTGGAGAGCACCTTGTCGCAACCATTGCAACCGAAAAAACCCTGGCTGCTGCAGCTCAGCGAGCCCAGCAGGCCCCATTTGTTGAGGGTGATCGAACCGGTATCGATCACCCCGATGGTGGCCAGCACCGCCATGACCACCCGCACCCAGCGCGGGCCGCTCTCGGGCCGGCGGCGCTGAGAGCTAAGACGCTCGCTAAGGCGGCTGGCGGTCACAGGCTCGTTCGATCAGTCGGCGCCATTCTCGCAGCTGCGGGCGGCGCGGCCACGGTCCCATAGGGTGGCGATGGCACCAGCCGCAGGCAGTGAGCCGATGAACAAGCCAACTGTGGCCTTTGCCCATCTGGGCTGCGAAAAAAACCGGGTCGACACCGAACACATGCTCGGCTTGCTTGCCGAGGCTGGCTATGGCGTCAGCGCCGATGAGAGCGATGCCGCCGTGGTGGTGGTGAACACCTGCAGCTTCATTCAAGACGCCCGGCAAGAGTCGGTGCGCACGCTGGTGGAGCTGGCTGAGCAGGGCAAAGAGCTGATCATTGCGGGCTGTTTGGCCCAGCACTTTCAAGAGGAACTGCTCGAAAGCCTGCCGGAAGCCAAGGCGATCGTGGGCACCGGCGATTACCAGCACATCGTCAGCGTGCTCGAGCGGGTCGAGGCCGGCGAGCGCGTCAACCAAGTGAGCGCCAACCCCACCTTTGTGGGTGATGAAAACCTGCCCCGCTACCGCACCACCAGCGAGGCGATCGCTTACTTAAAGGTGGCCGAAGGCTGCGACTATCGCTGCGCGTTCTGCATCATTCCGAAGTTGCGCGGCGATCAGCGCTCGCGCTCGATCGAGAGCATCGTGGCCGAAGCCAAAAGTCTTGCCGCCCAGGGAGTGCAGGAGCTGGTGCTGATCAGCCAGATCACCACCAACTACGGCCTCGACCTCTATGGCAAGCCCCAACTGGCCCAGCTGCTGCGTGCCCTGGGGGAGGTCGAGATCCCCTGGATCCGGGTGCATTACGCCTACCCCACCGGGCTGACCAGTGAGGTGCTGGCGGCATACCGCGACGTGCCCAACGTGCTGCCCTATCTGGATCTGCCGCTGCAGCACAGCCACCCCGAGGTGCTGCGGGCGATGAACCGCCCCTGGCAGGCGGACGTCACCGCTGGAGTCCTGGCGCGCATCCGCGAGCAATTACCGGATGCGGTGCTGCGCACCACCTTCATTGTGGGTTTTCCTGGTGAGACAGAAGAACACTTCGAGCACCTGCTCGATTTTGTGGCCGAGCAGCGCTTTGACCACGTTGGTGTGTTCACCTTTTCGGCAGAAGAGGGAACACCCGCCGCAGAGCTGCCCAATCAGGTGCCGCCGGAGGTGGCCCAGCAGCGCAAAGACCGGCTCATGGCCCTGCAGCAGCCCATTGCTGCTGAGCGCAACACCGCCTGGGTGGGCCGCATCGTCGATGTGCTGATTGAGCAGGAGAACCCCAGCACAGGCGAGATGATCGGCCGCTGCGCCCGCTTCGCTCCCGAAGTCGACGGTGAGGTGCATGTCATGCCGGGGCCTGGCGGCCTCTGCGCCGCCCCCGGCACCATGGTTCCGGTACGCATCACCGCCGCTGACACCTATGACCTGATCGGCGAGGTGGTGGGTGCTGCCGCCATGGTGGCCGCTGCCCGCAGCGGGCTGGGGCCCAGCAAGTCTTGAGTGCTGCTGGGCTGCTGCACGTCCTGCGGAGGCATCAGCGCACCACCTTTTTGGTGGCCTCGGGCCTGAGCACGGCTGGATCCTTCGCCGGCATCACCGCCAAGAGCTGGATTCTGATCAACGGCAGCAACAATCCGATGCTGCTGGCTCTGCACTTTGCAGCCCTGGCCTTGCCTTCGCTGGTGGTGAGCGCTCCGGCCGGCGTGCTGAGCGACCGGCTTGGCAGTGAAACCGTGCTGATCAGAGCGCAGTGGGGCCTGTTTGGCGCAGGGCTGCTGGGTGCCCTGGCGATTCCTGTGGGCGGCGGCCAGCCGCAGCTCGAAATGGCGCTGCTGCTGCTGAGCACGCTGCTCGTAGGCATTGCCAGCACCTACGAACTCACCGCCCGCAGCAAATACTGCGCCCTGTTGGTCGACACGCCGGAGCAGCTGGCCCCTTACCTGGCCAGCTTCTCGGTGGTGTTCAACGTGGGCAAGCTGGTGGGACCTCCAGTCGGTGGCTGGCTGCTCGGACTCAGCGGTGCCACCACGGCCCTGGCCCTCGATGCAGCGACCTACCTGTTGCCGATCGCTGCGCTCGTTTGGCTGCTGGTCCCCAACCGCCAGGCCGAAGAACGCAGTGGCAGCAACGTTGCAACAGCAGGCCTGCGATCGGCCTGGAGCAGCTGCGGACCAGTGCTCAGACATGTGCTGCGCTTCACCGCCTTGATCTGCCTGGTGAGCTTTTTTCACCCGGCCCTGGCACCGGTGATGGCTCGCCAGGTGCTGGACGGGAGCCCGCAGGCCCTGGGCAATTTCACGGCTGTGCTGGCAGCGGGCAGCATCTGTGGCGGCGTGATGCTGCAGCGCAACAGCCTCTGGCTGACGCAGCGGCCAGGCCTGCTGCTGGGTCTTTGCGCCACCGTCACAGGAGCAGCGCAGCTGGCGTTGGCCTCGGCAACCGGGAGCTTGGCCGCGCTGTCGGCGACATTCGTGATGGGCGCCAGTACGGCCGGACTGTTGGCCGGTTCGAGCCTGATTTGTCAGGTGGGCGCCCCGCAGCGCGTTCGCGGGCGCATGTCAGGCATGGGTCAGATCGCCTTTCTCGGCGGTGGGGGGCTGAGCGGGCTGATCGCCGCCGGCTTAACCATGACTTGGGGACTGGCGCCCACCCTGACGGTGCTGGGCGGATGCGGGCTGAGTCTGGGGGTGCTGGAACTGCTCAGGCGGGGACACACCCGACTGGCTCCAGCCGCGCTCAAATCAGCTTGAGGCCGCGCAACACCACGGTGGCCGCAAACGCCGTGGCCAAGCCGCCACCAACCAAGCCCAGATAGATCGCAACGCCCATGAGCACACCTCACATGTGTTCGGCTCATTACAGCAGAAACCAGGCCCAGGCGGTCCAAAAACCGATCGCCTAGCGTCAACGTAAGCATTAAGTCGCAACAAAGCCCTAAGACCCGTTCACCCCGGCCACTCCGCAGTTCACCCCAGCTGTCGCGCAAGCGCCCTGGCACGCACCTTCGACGCCCGCACCATGCGCACGCTGTTCATCTACCCAGAGTTTCCGAAAACCTTCTGGAGCTACGAAAAAATTCTGGAGCTGGTGAACCGCAAGGTGCTGCTACCGCCGCTTGGGCTGGTGACAGTGGCCGCCCTGCTGCCTCAGCACTGGGAGATGAAGCTGGTCGATCGCAACGTGCGCGAGGTCACCGCAGCTGAGTGGGACTGGGCCGAGCTGGTGGTGATTTCAGGGATGATCGTGCAGAAGGGCGACATGGCCGTGCAGATCGCCCGTGCCAAAGAGCGCGGCCTGCCAGTGGCTGTCGGTGGTCCGTTTGCCAGCTCAACGCCGGATGCACCTGAGCTTGATCTGGCTGACTTCAAGGTGCTTGATGAAGGCGAGATCACCTTGCCGCTGTTCATCGAGGCGATCGAGCGCGGTGAACGCTCGGGCCGCTTCAGCGCCGAAGGCGACAAGCCAGATGTGACCGGCACACCGGTGCCGCGTTTTGACCTGCTCGAGCTCGATGCCTACGACTCGATGAGTGTGCAGTTCTCTCGCGGCTGCCCGTTCCAATGCGAGTTCTGCGACATCATCGTGCTCTATGGGCGCAAGCCGCGCACCAAGACGCCCGAGCAGCTGATCGCCGAACTTCAGTTCCTGTATGAGTTGGGCTGGCGGCGCTCGATCTTTTTGGTCGATGACAACTTCATCGGCAACAAGCGCAATGCCAAGTTGCTGCTGCCAGCGCTCAAATCCTGGCAAATCGAGCACGGCTACCCGTTCAGCTTTGCCACCGAAGCGTCAGTCGATCTCGCCAGTGACGACGAGCTCATGGAGATGATGGCCGAGTGCCGCTTTGACTCGGTGTTTCTGGGGATCGAAACCCCTGATGCAGCAAGTCTGGAGACCGCCAAAAAACTGCAGAACACCCGCAGCTCTCTGGAGGAAGCGGTCGATCGGATCCGCAGCTATGGCATCCGCGTCATGGCCGGGTTCATCATCGGCTTTGACGGCGAGAAGAGCGGCGCCGGCGATCGCATTGTTGAGTTTGTGAGCCGCACCGGCATTCCGGCGGCGATGATGGGCATGCTGCAGGCCCTGCCCAACACCGGCCTCTGGCATCGGCTCGAGAAGGAAGGTCGGCTGATCCAGGAAAAAGACGCCGCCAAAGGCGTCAACCAGACCAACCTGCTGAACTTTGAGCCAACCCGGCCGATCCGTGAGATCGCCAACGAATACGTCGATGCGTTCTGCAAGCTCTACGAGCCTCACGCCTACATCGAGCGCGTCACGCACTACTACCTGAACATGGGCCTGCCGCGCTGGCAGCAGTTTGTGCCGGCCGCCTTCGGAAAAGCGGCACCGCCCAGCTGGACTGACGTGCGCGCCCTGTTGATCGTGCTCTGGCGGCAGGGCATTCAGCGCGACACCCGCTGGCGTTTCTGGCGCTCGGTGCTCAAGGTGGCCCGCAAGAACCCAGGCGTGCTCGAGCAGTTTGTGGTGGTGCTCGCCCACAACGAGCATTTCCTCGAATACCGGGGTGTGGTTACCCGCGAAATCAATGAACAGCTTGCGGCGCTGCCGCCCGAGCCGCCCGCACCCCCTGCGACCCCGCTGAGAGAACTGCAGCCGGTCTGATTCAGTCCTGGACGTACTCCAGCCCTGCCAACAGGCAGTGCTCGGCACGCTGCAATTCACGGCCTAGGTACAGGGCGTGATCGAGCCGCGACAGCGGGTGGGGCCCCTCGCCTTCGGTGAGGGCGATGCCCAGCTCTTTGGCGGTGCGCGCGCGCCAGATCGCCAGGGGCTGGCGCGGGCCGCTGCTGCCGCGGCAGCTGATCACCTCACCGGTCTCAGGGTCGGTAGCCAGGCCCCGCTCATCGATGCCGTTGCCGTAGTGCTCAACCACCAGCTCAGCTGTGGCGTGATCCACCTTGATCAAGAAGTAGCCCGCCGGGTCCAACGCGATAAAACGCTGCGAGAGCTTCGCGTCGAGAGCGGCGCGCGCACTCGTTTGCTCAGGGCTCAGGGGCTGATGCATGCGGTGGATCGTAGGCAGCGGTGAAGGGCAGCTCAGCATTGATCGCCTCGATCTGCAGAGCCATCTGCTGGTTGGCGCCGGGGAGCCATTGCCTGAGGATCTCGGCAAAACGCTCATCGCTCCAGCGGTGCAGGCTGATGCGGGGCTGGGCCACAAAGCCGCGGCGGCGCTTGTGGCTGCCGCCGGCGCCAGGGTCAAAACTGCGGATGCCCTGCTCGATCGCCCAGGCGATCGGGGCGTAATAACAAACCTCGAAATGCAGGTTCTCGAGCTCAACAGCACTGCCCCAGTAGCGGCCCCAGAGCTGATCACCACCGCGCACACACAACGACATGGCCAGCGGGTCGCTGGGATCCTCTCCTGATGGGTGAGCGGCAAACAGCACCAAGTTTTCACGCAGATCGCGGGCTGCCGCCACAAAAAAATCCTGGGTGAGGTATTTGCTGCCCCAGGGACCCCAGCGGGCGCAGTGCATGGCATAGAACTCATGCATGCGGTTGACCAGCACGGGCGCAATCGCCTCACCCGCCAGGGGGGTGACCACCAGGCCTGCCGCCTCGATCGCGCGGCGTTCGCGCTTGATGTTGCGGCGCTGGTTGGCGTTGAAGCTGGCCAGGTAGTCATCAAAACCGGCAAAGCCCGGGTTGCTCCAGGTGCTCTGCTGGTTGAGCCACCGCGAGCATCCCGCCGCTTCGGCCAGGGGGGCCCAGGCCGGATCGACGTAGAGCAAATTGGAACTGAAGATGCCGTGCTGATCGCAGAAGCGATCGATCTGCTCAAACAGCACAGCCGTGAGCGCAGCTTGGTCTTCGGCAGGGTCGATCCAGAAGCGGTAGCCCTCGATCGGGCTCACCGGGCTCATGCCCACCAGCTTGGGGTAGTAGCGCTGGCCAAGCCGGGCAGCCAGATCAGCAAAGCTCTGATCAAAAACGAACTCGCCGTAACTGTGACCCTTGAGATACAGCGGTGCCACCGCCACCAGTTGCTCGCCGCGCCACAAGGTCAGCGGGCAGCTTTGCCAGCCCTGCTCGGGCACGATGCTGCCGCTGAGCTCGAGCGCAGCCAACCAGCGCCAGCGATAGAAGGGCAGCGGTTGATCACGGCCAGACGCGCGCGCCAGCAAGCCGTCCCACTGGGCTTCGTTCAGCTCAGCGATGCCTTGGTGCCAGCGGGCCTCCAATGCAGCCATGGACAACCCTGCAGGCGACGGCGGTGGCGCAAAACTAACCAGAGGCTCCGGTCGTCGGGGCCGCTGTCATGACGATGCTGCGCGCGATCACCCTGGCCCTACTGCTCACCGCCCTGGTTGAACCTCCTGCAGCCAAGGCGGGTCTGCTGCGTCCGCTGCTGGATCTGATGCGCCCGAATCTGGAGCGACGCCTCAGCCAGGCCTGTGTCAGCCAACTGGCGGGAGACGATCCAGCCCTGGGCAAACTGCTGGAGCAGCCCTGCCGGCAGGTGGCCAGCCCCACCAGCCGCTGCCTGATCGAGGAAACCGATCACAGCGGCCGCGGCCTGGGTGTGCTCACCGAGATGCTGGCGGGGCGTTTTGGCGATGACAGCGAGGTGGTGGTCAAACGCTGCATTGCCCGGCAGCTGGGCCTGCCCGCCGGAAGCCTGCAAGATCTACCGCTGCGCGAGCTGATCCGCCGTTACGCCGCGCGATCGCGCACATAACGCAGCAGCAGCTCATCACCCTCAAGCAGCTGCTGCTGCTCGCAGCGCCAACCCGTCAGGCCATGGGGCAGCACAGCCGCAGATGGAACCCAGCTGTGGGGACCACCGAGCAACTGGGGGCACACGGTGAGCTGCAAGGCATCGATGCAATCGGCGGCCAGCAGGCTGGCGGCCAGCTGGGCGCCGCCAAGCACCACCAGACGCTGCAGGCCGGCCGCAGCAAGCGCTTCCAGTGCCTCAGGCCAGCTGCTCAGAGGCAGGCAGCGGGCAAAACCAGCCACTGGATCAGCCGGCCGCTCTTGGGGTTCAAGCACGGCATGCAGCAGCCAGCGCTCCAGCGGCTGCCTGAAAAACGCAAGATCGATCGGCAGATCGCCGCTGCGGCTGACGGCGATCGCCAGCGGCTGCGCAGAGCGGCTTTGGGCCCGCCTGTGTGCCAGCAGGTCCTGATCGCGGATCAGACAGGTTGTGCCGTGCAGCCGCAAGGTGTTGGCGCCGATTAGGCAGCCATCGGCCCAGGCGAGCGCCTCTTCGAGCATCCGGCGATCGCCCGGGCCACCCAACTGGGCTGCACCCCCTGATGCGGGTGCGAGGCGCCCATCAAGGCTGATGGCCAGCACCAGCCGCGTCTGGGGTCTCAACCGACCAGGGCTGCCTCCAGGGCCTGGGGGGCCAGGCCCAGCTGCGGGGTTTCGGCAAACACCTCAGCGGCGTTGTTGGGACTCTCTTGCAGACGCACCTTGTGCAGGCGGGCACCGGTGGCGGCGATCGGCGCGCTGAGGATGTCGGCGATGTGCAGGGCGATGTTCTCGGCCGTCGGTACACAGGTGGCGAAATGGGCCACATCCTTGTTGAGGAAGGTGTGATCGAAGGGCTCGACGACCAGGTCTTCGACCAGCTGCTGCAGAGCAGCCAGATCGCAAACCATGCCGGTGCGCGCGTCGATGCTGCCGCGCACAGTCACATCGAGCAGGTAGTTGTGGCCGTGGCCATTGGGGCGGGCACACTTGCCATAGATGGCCTCGTTTTCGGCCATCGACAGCTCCTCGCGGGCCAGCCGGTGGGCGGCTGCGAAGTGGGTGCGGATTGAAACGAAGGCTTCCATGGTGTCGCCGAGCACGTCGGCCCAAAGGGATTCAGATTCGTAAAGGCGGATGCCGGCCAGGGGCAAATGGGAGGCCAGCCGGCTCCAGATCACCTGAGCCAGCGCTTCAGTCGTGGGCAAACGCCCCTCGGGCCGGCTCAGATCAAACTCGGGCCAGGTCTCATTGAGGCAGCGAAAGTCGAGCTGAGCGGTCACCTCAGCCTTGATGGCGTGCTTGACCTCAGAGAGGTTGAGCACCATGCCATTGGCATCGAGCGGGCCGAGCATCGCCACCACCAGCTCGTAGTTGTGACCGTGGCCGGGGGCCTGGCTGCAGGGTCCGAAACGGGCCCTGTTGTCATCGGCTGAGAGCTCGGGCAACCAGTACAGGTGACTGGCGCTAAAGGTGGCGCGGCGTGTGATCAGGCAGGGCCGGCCATGGCCATGGCTTGTGGCATTTGCCGTCATGGCCCTGTTCAAGGAAGAGCCATCCTAGAAAGTGGCCGTTGCCCCTGACGATGACGCGGTGACTGCCGAGCCGAACGAGCCCCACAACACAGCAGCGCTGCGGCAGCGGCTTGAAGGGCTGAACCTCTACCTGGTGGGGATGATGGGCGCGGGCAAAAGTGCTGTGGCAGGACCCCTTGCCGCAGCACTGGGCTACCGCGTTGTCGATGCTGATCACGCCATCGAGCAAGTGGCGGGCAGGCCCATCGCGGCGATCTTTGAGCAAGAGGGTGAAGACGCGTTCCGCCGCCTTGAAACAGCAGTGCTTGGGCAGATCGCCAGCTGGCATTCGCTCGTGGTGGCCACCGGCGGCGGGGTCGTGAACCGCAGCGAGAACTGGGGCCACATGCAGCAGGGGGTGGTGATCTGGCTGGATGCCCCCGAAGAGTTGCTGCTGCAGCGCCTGCGTCACGATCCAACGCCGCGGCCCTTGCTGCAGGGCAGCGGCGCAGCCGAGCGGTTGCATGAGCTGCTGCAACAACGGTTGCCGCTGTATGGCCAGGCCGATCTGACCATTACGCAGCAGGGAGAACCGCCTGAAGCGATTGCAGCAAGCGTGCTGGCCGCACTGCCAGGTGTTCTCAAAACGCGTCAGGCTCCGCCTGTGGCCCAGGCGGGACTGCAAAACGCTGCTGGGCAGAGCGTGCCGAGCTTCAACTAAGCGTGGCTGCCTGGCGGCTCGAGCCGCACGGCAAACCACTGCACCGAAACACCCGGTGAGAGCTCAAGCTCACAGGCCGTCTCAAGCAGCCTCAGGGCCCGCTCGCCGTGACCATTGAGGGCAACAAGATCGGCAGGAAGCTGCTGCAGAGCAGCGAGCTTGGCTTCAAGCCACTGCAAGGTCTCGGCTGCGCTGAGGATGCGCTCGCCCGCTGCCGGCTCAAGCACCACGTAATGATCGAGCTCGCGCAGCAATGGATCCGACATGGGAGCAACCGTCCTGTCAACCATGTTGATGCTGCTGTTGACCCTGCTGCCCGCCCGCGCCGAGCAATGGCCGACCTGGCAGCTGCCGGCGCCGCTGCGGCCCGCTGGCAGCAGCGATCTGGTGTATCCGAGCTGGTTTGCCGGCAACTGGCAGCTCAGCAGCCAAGACGCCCAAGGATTCGAGCCCGAACTCCGCTATCCGGTGCGCTTCAGGCAGCTGGATGGCGCTGTGGTGGGTGATCGCGCTTTCAATGCCGCGGCCGTCGGCCAGGCGCTGCTGGGACCAGTGCTGCTGGAGGTCAGCAACGACCCGGCCAACCCCAACCGGCAACTCGGCAGGCTGACAGGCGAGCGTTTGCTCGAGTCCACCGTGGTGGCGCGGCGCAGCGAGCAGGAGCCAGGCACGTTCTGGGCCGATGAGCTGAGCCAACAGGTGGTGCACCAGAGCGGCAGTACGCCGCGGCTGAGCCAGGTGGAAACCCTGAGCCGCTACCAGCAAAACGCCGATGGCAGCATCAGTGGCGAGCAGTGGCAGGCGACCTACCCCCCACCAGGCGAGGCTTTACGGCCGCGGCCGCTGCGCAGCGGCCATTGGCTGCTCAGGCTGGAGCCAATGGCTCCAGAATCTGATCGCACCAGCTGAACAGCGGCTCAAGTAGCGGGTGATCACCCAGCCCTGGTAGTGCTTTGGGCCTGCGCAACAGGGCCAGTTGGGCCGCCACCGCCAGATCAGCCAGATTCAGGCTGTCGGTCACCAAATGGCTTCGACCCGTCAGCAGCGTTTGCAGCTGCTCAAGGTTGCGCTGCAGTTGCTGCCGCTCACCCGAGCCCATGAGCGTCGTGCCCAGGCTCTCGGCCCAGCTGCCCAGGCCAGAGGGGACCGCAGCCACCAGCTGCTTGAGCGCTGCTGGTGTGGCTTCGGGCAATACCGCCGAGCGCAGCTCAGGGTCAGCCGCTGCAGCCTGCAGCAAGGCACCACGCACGGCCGCAGCAAGGGCGGTGTCAGCCCAATCTTCAAGCAGCAGCACCTGGGCCCTGTGCTGGGGATCTGCCGGCAACAGCGCTGGCTGCGGATGGTGCTGCTCAAGATGCAGGGCAATGGCGGTGGAATCAGCCACGACGGTCTCGCCATCAACAAGCACCGGCACCTGGCGCTGACCCGACAACCGAAACAGCGCCACCTGCCCCACAGCCGGCGTCACCTCGACCACGTCGTAGCTGAGCCCCTTGGCTGCCAGCACCAGCCGCACCTTGTGGCAGAAGGGAGACTGACGAAACTGATGCAGCTGCATGCCAAAGGCGCCCAATGGGCGGCAGAGTAGCCAGGGTGAGCTGGGGCCGATGAAAGAGTTCTTTCTCAACGTGACGCGTTACCCGCGTTATCTGATTGCCTTCGGCCTGGGCGTGGCCAATTCGGTGTTTGAGCCGCTGCAGGCCCGTGCCAGCAACCCCGTGACCGCCATAGCCCTGATCAGCGCTGGCATCAGCGGTTTGATCAGCCTGTCACTGGTGCTGCATGCCATGGTGAGCTCAGCGCCGGTGGTGTAGCGATGGCACAGGGGCGACGAGTCGAGCGGGTGGCGGCCCTGATCCGCCGTGAGGTCAGCGAGCTGCTGCTGAGCGGCATCAAAGACGAGCGCGTCAGCCAGGGCATGGTGAGCATCACCCACGTTGATGTGGCAGGCGATCTTCAGCACTGCAAGATCTTTGTCAGCGTCTACGGCAGCAGCGACGAGCAGCAGCAAGCACTGGCCGGGTTGCGCTCCGCCAGCCCTTTTGTCAAAGGCGAGCTGGGACGCAGGCTGCAGATGCGCCGCACCCCTGAGGTGGTCTTCGTGCTCGATCGGGGGCTCGAGCAGGGCACCTCGGTGCTGGGGCTGCTCAACCGCCTCGAGGCCGAGCGCCAGGTCAAAGGTGAACCCGCCGAAGGCGGCACGGCGTTCAGTGAGTGAGCAGGCCCTCAGGCGCCTGATCGCCTCGCTGCTGGTGGTGCGCTGCAGCGGTCACCTGCTCGATGCCCAACGCCGCTACCCGCAATGGGAGCTGACCAATGCCGAGCTGCAGGAGCTGCTGCAGCTGGGAGTGGGCGGGGTGATCCTGCTGGGGGGCAGCGCTGCTGAGGTGAGCCTGCGCACCCGCCAGCTGCTGCAGTGGGCCCAAGGGCCCTTGCTGCTGTGCGCCGATGTCGAAGAGGGCGTGGGGCAGCGCTTTGAAGGCGCCACCTGGCTGCCGCCGCCGCTGAGCCTGGGGCGGCTGTACGAGCGCGAGCCCGAGCGGGCCCTGGCGCTGGCCAAGCGCTACGGCCACTGCACCGGGCGCGAAGCCAAGGCGATCGGACTCAACTGGGTGCTTGGGCCCGTGTGCGATGTCAACAACAACGCCGCCAACCCGGTCATCAACGTGCGCGCCTGGGGCGAAACCCCCGAGGTGGTTTCGGCGTTGGCACTGGCCTTCAGCCAAGGACTGCAAGCCGAAGGGGTGCTGGGCTGCGCCAAGCATTTCCCCGGCCATGGCGACACCAGTGTCGATTCACACCTCGAGCTGCCGCTGTTGCCCCACAGCCTCGAGCGCCTTGAGGCTGTGGAGCTGCCCCCCTTTGCCGCTGCGATTGACGCGGGCATCGACGCTGTCATGAGCGCCCACCTGGTGTTGAGCGCTCTCGACCAGGAGCGGCCTGCGACCCTCTCTCGCCACGTGCTGAGCGGCCTGCTGCGCGAGCAACTTGGCTTTGAGGGGCTGGTGGTCACCGATGCCCTGGTGATGGAGGCAATCAGCAGCCACTACGGCGGCAGCGAAGCCGCCGTCATGGCGCTTGAAGCCGGCGCCGACCTGGTGCTCATGCCCGCCGATGCCCATGCGGCCATCGATGCCATTGCCAAGGCGGTTGAGAGCGGGCGGCTGGCTGTGCAACAGCTTGAAGCCAGCGCCCAGCGGCGCCAGCAAGCCCTCTGCAAGGCCGCTGCGCTGCCAGCGAGCCCTGCTGCTGTTGAGCTCAGCGAACCCGATGGGGCACTTGTGGCGCAACTGCTTGAGGCCACACTCGAGCGCCAGGGCGGCAGCCTGAGCGCACCTGCGCCGCAGCACGTAGGCCCGCGGGGCATCAACCTGATGCGGCTGGAGACCTGCCTGCAGGCACCCCAAGCCGTGCCGCAATTGCCGGCCCTGACGCTGCCGGAACGCTGCGGCTGGCGGCCTGTGCTGCTGGAGCCGCGCAGCCCCAGCCCCTGGAGCGGCGATCCCGAAGCCCCGCTGGCGCTGGATCGTCTCGGCGATGGGCCGGTGCTGTTGCAGGTGTTTGCGCGCGGCAACCCCTTCAGCGGCTCAAAGGCCAACCGTGAACCCTGGAGCGAGGCTGTGGTGCAACTGCAGCGCGCCGGGCGGCTGGCGGCCCTGGTGGTCTACGGCAGCCCCTACCTGTGGGAGCGTCTGCAACCGCTGCTGGAGCCGCAGATCCCGGCTGCCTACAGCGCCGGCCAGATGCCCCAGGCGCAGGCCATGGCCCTTGGCGCCCTGGGCCTGGGTGCCAAGGGCAGCGCCGAGGCCAGCCGCACAGGCTTCACCGATTGAGCCCCAGCAGCGAACATGCGAGCAACCCGCCGATGACCATGCTCAGCCTGTCGATGATCGTGCGCAATGAGGCCGAGCGGCTTGAGCGCTGCCTGGCCTCGGTGGCGGGCTTTGTCGATGAGATGGTGCTGCTCGACACCGGCTCAAGCGACGCCACCATTGCCATTGCCGAGCGCTGCGGGGCTGTGGTGCACCACATGGCCTGGCCCGGTGATTTCGCCCCTGCCCGCAATCAAGCCCTGCAGCACGTGCGGGGCGATTGGGTGCTGGTGCTCGATGCCGATGAACTGCTGCTCGAGCAGGCCAAAGAGCCCCTGCGCCAGCTCATGGCCGAACCCGATGTGCTGCTGATCAACCTGCTGCGCCGCGAGCTGGGGGCCGCCCAGGCGCCCTACTCGAATGTGAGCCGGCTGTTTCGCCGCCACAGCGCCGTGCACTGGAGCGGCCGCTACCACAGCATGGTCGACGACAGCGTGGCTGCGCTGATGGAGCGCGAACCCCACTGGCGCGTGCTCGACTGCCCGGTGCCGGCTCTGTTGCACGAGGGGTACAGCCCTGAACTGCTGAGCAGCGGCAACAAAGCCGAGCGCCTGCGCCAGGCGATGGAAGCCGAACTGACTGAGCACCCTGGCGACCCCTACGCCTGCGCCAAGCTCGGCGCGCTGGAGATCAGCGCCGGCAACACCAGCCGGGGCCTGCAGCTGCTGCAGCAAGGGCTGGAGAGCTGCCCAACAGACGCGCCGAGCGAGCGCTACGAGCTGCTGCTGCATTTGGCCCTGGCCAAAGCCACCGGCGGCGCTATGGAGGCAGCTGCCGCGCTTTACCGCGAGGCCCTGGCCCTGGCGCTGCCAGGCCGGCTCACCCTGGGAGCCCAGATCAACCTGGCCTTGCTGCTGCTGGAGCAGGGCCAGCTTGACGAGGCCGCGCAGTGGGCGGCAGCGGCCAGCCAAGCGGCGCCCGAGCTGGCGCTGGGTTGGCGCGCCCTGGGGCTGATTGAGCGCCGCCGCGGCGACATCGCAGCGGCGATCGCGGCCTATCGCCAGAGCCTGGTGCGCGAACCTGATCACCCAGAAACCGAGCAGAACCTGGCAGTGGCCTTGCTGTTGGGGGGTGATCTCGACGGCGCCCGAGCGGGCTTCAGCCGCGCCATCCGCTTGCTGGACGCTCAGGGCCGCAGCGCCGAAGCCCGCGCCCTAGCGCAGCAAGCCGGGGCCATGGTCAAGTTGGAGGGCTGAGCGCATTGGCCAGCACGACCCTTGCACTGGCCGGGCGCTGCATCGGCGTCACCCGCGCCGAGGCCCAGGCCGGTGAAGCGCGGCAGCTGTTTGAGCAGGCGGGAGCGGCGGTCATCGATCTGCCGGCCCTGGTGGTGACCCCGCCCGATGACTGGGGCCCGCTCGACGATGCCCTGGCTGAACTGGAGAGCTTTCATTGGCTGCTGATCTCCAGCAGCAACGGCGCCGAAGCCCTTGACGCGCGACTGCGTCGGCTGGGCAGCAGCCTGGCGCACCGCCCCCATGGGCTCAAGATCGCTGCGGTGGGCCGCAAAACGGCCGCACGCTTGGCCGAACTGGGCGCCCCGGCCGATTTTGTGCCGCCGGAGTTTGTGGCTGACAGCCTGATCGAGCATTTCCCAAGCTCGGCCTGGGGGCTCAGATTGTTGATTCCGCGGGTGCAAAGCGGCGGCCGCAGCGTGCTGGCCGACGCCTTTGGCGAGGCGGGCGCCCGGGTGGTGGAGGTAGCGGCCTACGAAACCCGCTGCCCCAAAGGCCTGCCCAGCGCCGCGGTGGCAGCTCTTGAGCAGGGCCGCCTCGATGCGCTGACCTTTAGCAGCGCCAAAACGGTCCGCCACACCGCGCAGATGCTCGAGGCAGCCTTTGGCCCGAGCTGGCCAGCAGTGCTGCAAAGCCACCCCGGGCGGCAGCGGCCGGTGGCGATCGTCTCGATCGGCCCGCAAACCAGCCGCGCCTGCCAGGAGCTGCTGGGCCGCGTCGATGGCGAGGCCCAGCCCCATGACCTGGCAGGGCTGGTGGCAGCCTGCGGCGCAACGCTCAGCTCTGGCCGTCGAGACTGACCGGAATCGCCTGACCCGAGGCCCGCAGAATCAGCCGGCCGCGCGCCACGTCGATGCCTCCTACAGCCCAGCCCGGAGGCAGCAGCTTGGTGGTGCGGCCGCCCACATCGCCTGAGCGCAGGGTGCCCGACTCGCCGCCGAACTGCACCAGCGCCTCAGCCCTGCCGCCACTGCGAATGACCCCGCTAAAGCGGAATCCAGGTGGCAGGCCGGGCGCACCCGATCCGCCAGCCCCTGCTGCGGCCATCACCGGCAGGAAAGGATCAGGCCGTCCGACGGGCTGAGCGGTCACCACCTGCTGCGGGCTTGGCAGCGGCGTGAGCCCTGTGGGATCGGGCTGATCACCAGCTCGCGCAGGCCCAACCTTGCTGGGCTGCAGAGGCGGAATCGGCTTGGCTGCGATCGCCTGCGGATCAGGGCTGCTCTGACAAGCGCTCAACAGCAGAGGGAGCGCCAGCACCAGTGCCGGTGTCGGTTTCAACCAGGTCGCGGAAACGGTCAAGGTTGGCCTGCAGTTCTTTGGTCACCATCCCCCCCAGCATGGTCGGTTCCATCAACGGCGCAAGGGCTCCAGGCAACTCGTAGCTCACGCTCAGCTTGACGGCAGTGAGCTCTGGGGCTTGGGCATAAAAGCGCACCGCCCCCTTGGTCGGCAGCCCGCCAACCGACTGCCAGTGGAGCTGCTGGGCCTCGACCCGCTGTGTGATGCGGGCTTTCCAATGGAAGCGGAACCCTTGCGCCGCCAGGGTCCAGTCGGTCAGATCAGGGTCATCGGCAACGGTCACCACTGACTCGATCCAGCGCATCCAACGCGGCATCGCTTCAAGATCGCTCCAAACAGCCCAGACCCGCTCGATCGGCGCCTGGATCTCGGTGGTGACGGTGTGATCGAGCCAACGGCCCATGGGTCTCTCCTCAGGCGACGGCGGCGTTGCTGGCAAGCGCCACCGGCCGGTTCAGCATGGCAGCCGCGGCCAGCCGCCCGCTCATGGTGGCCCCTTCCATCGAATCGATGTAGTCCTGCTTGGTGTAGCTGCCCGCCAAATAGAAATTGCTCACCGGCGTGCGCTGGTCGGGGCGGTAGGGCTCCATGCCGGGGGCCTCGCGGTAGAGCGACTGGGCCAGTTTGACGACGTTGCTCCAGACCAGCTTGAGGTCTTTGGCCGAGGGGAACAGTTGCCGCACCTGGGCATCGGTGTGGGCGACGATCTCTTCGGTTTTCCTGGCGATCCAGGGATCGCCAGGGGTCAGCACGCACTGCAGCAGCGAGCCTTCGCCCTCTTTGCGGTAATCAACCGGGCTGGCCAGGGCCAGATCGGCAAAACAGCTGAAATCAGCATCAGCTGTGTAGAGCAGGTTGTCGAGGCCCGTGGGGCGGCTCAGATCGCCGCGCGCAGCCTGCGCGGCAGCCGTGTCGCCGAGTTCGGTGACCCAGCCGTCGTAGCGCAGCTGCACTGTGGCAACAGGCACGGCCTCGAGGGCAAAGATGCGCTCAAACAGGGGCCAGCGGCGCCAGGTGTCCGGAATCATGCGCTGAATACCCGGCACGTCGCAGGCGGCCAGATAGGCATCCGCAGTCACCGTGATCTCTCCGTCTGGTGTACTGAGCTTGAGCCCACTGACGGTCGTTTCAGGGAAACCATCGGCGGCAGGTGCGCCTTCTGCGAAGAGCACCTCACTGACCCTGTGGCGCAGATGCAGCTGGCCGCCCCGTGCGCTGATGTACTCAAGAATGGGCCCTGTCAGCCAGCGGTGCGGCGAGCCCTTGAGCAGGTTGAGCTTGGAGGCTTCGGTCTTGGCGGCAAACATCATGAAGATGGTGAGCATGCAGCGCGCCGAGATCGCTTCGCAGTCGATGAAGCCCAGGGCATAGGCGATCGGGTTCCACATGCGCTTGATGCTCTGCACACTGCCGCCGTGGCCGACGAACCAGTCCTGAAAGCTGACGGCATCGAGGGCGCGGATCGTCTTCATCGCCCCCTCGTAGTCGATCAGACCGCGCACGATCGGGCTGGTGCCCAGGGCCAGGGCATTGCGCAGCTTGTCGATCCAGTCGAGCTGGGGAGTCGTGAAAAAAGCCTTCAAGCCATTGAAGGGAGCCCCCAGGGCAAAGCGAAAGTCCAGCTCACGCAGGTCGCCGCCTGTGTTGACAAACAGATGGGTGTGATCTTTAGGAAGCAGGTTGTCTCTGGCGCCGACCTTCTCGAGTAGGGCAAAGAGATTGGCGTAGTTGAAAAAGAAGACATGCAGCCCCATCTCGATGTGGTTGCCATCGGCGTCTTCCCAGCTGCCCACCTTGCCGCCCATGAACGGGCGCGCCTCATACAAATCGACCTGATGGCCGGCATCGACCAGATCAACGGCCGCCGCCAAGCCGGCCAGACCCGCACCCACGATGGCGACCCGCACGCCTCAACACGCAAACAGTGCTGCGACTCTATGGAGCGGCGGCCAAGGGCGGGCGGCGACAGCGTCGCTTGCGCTTGCGCTTGGGGGCACTGGCACCCCGCGCAAGCCATGAAGGCATGGGTTCACAGCCCTTGTGCAGATGACCATGGTCATGACCATGGTCCGATTGAGCAGGCACGCAGCAGCCCACCTTCTGGAGGCGATCAGGCATCGATCCAACAGCCTGCCTACATTGACCCCACGGATCCAGGGGTACATGTCATGGCCGCTGACAGCGCTGCAACCGAAGCCAGGCCGAGCGACGCCCCACATGACGTCTCGGCAGACGTGGCAGCAGCCACCTTCACCGCCAAGGACGGCAAGGGCATTGTGATCACCGAACCCGCAATGAAGCAGCTGGCTGCCCTGATGGGCCAGCAGGGCAGTGGCAAGGTGCTGCGCGTGGGCGTGCGCTCAGGGGGATGCAGCGGCATGAGCTACACGATGGATTTCATCGATGCGGCCGAGATCCGCGCCGATGACGAGCGCTACACCTATGAACCCGAGGGCGCGAGCAGCTTTGAGGTGGTCTGCGACCCCAAAAGCCTGCTGTACATCTATGGCATGCAGCTCGACTTCTCGAGCGCACTGATTGGCGGGGGCTTCAACTTCACCAACCCCAACGCCACCCAGACCTGCGGCTGCGGCAGCTCGTTTGCCGTCTGATCGGTCAACCAGGGGCAGCGGAGCTCTCCGCATGGGAATCTGTTGGGAGGTCTGCGCCCGCCATGGCCCCCACCGACGCTTCAACCACAGCAGCCAGCAGCGAACCGTCTGCCTTTGAGGCGGCGCTTGAGCGCTACAACGCTGGTGCCCCCGTTGCTGAGCTGATCGATGAGTTCAGCGCTCTTGCCGAGCAGAACCCGCGTCAATCGGCCTGCTGGACTTGCTTGGCCTGGCTGCAGCTGCTGAACAATCAGCCCCTCGATGGACTGCGCTCAGCACGCCTGGCGGTGCGCCTGAGTCCCCAGGACCCCCAGGCCCGCATCAACCTGACCCTGGCCATGCTCGAAACCGGGGCCAAGGGCGTGCGCGAGCACATTGAAGTGGTGCAGCGGGTGATGCAGATGGCGCCCGAGATGACAAGTGACATCAACGACGCCATTACCGATGGCCTGCAGCGCAGACCCGACTGGCAAGCCCTTCAAAAAGTCAAAACCTGGCTGGCTGGGTGATCAACTCAGGCTTTGGCAGGTTCAGGCGATAACAAGTTCAACCTTTGGCAGGTGCGTTGAGCTCTGCCAACTGAGCCAGCAAAGCCTGGGCAATGGCGCGTGAGCCCCCCGGGCGTCCCACCCGCTCAAGCCCGCATTGATGGCAGAGCTGCGGGAGATCTGGATCGTCCAGCAGGGTGCAAATCAGCGCGCTGGCCGCCTGGAGCTCGCGCTGGCCTGCAGGCTGCTCACCCACCGTGAAGACAGCCTCACCCAACAGGCGCATCTGCGCCTCAGCAAAGGCATAGCTGAACTGGGGCCCGCGGCCGACCAGTTGCACCACCGGCTTGCCCAGACCCACCGCCTGCTCAACGGCGGTGCCGGCCATGCCCACCACCAAGCGGCTGCGCTGCAGGATCGCAGCAAAGGAATCGCTGCTCAAGCGCACCCGCGCCGCCCCATTGGCACTGAGCAGCTCACCTGAAGCACTGCGCTGCCAGCCCAACTGCTGGAGCTGCTGTTGGAGCACGTGGTCGTCGGTACCTGGGACCACAGCTGCCTCAAACAGCCAGGGACGCTCGGGGGCGCGATGCACCAACTGCTCACACAGCTGCAGCATCAAAGCCAGGTTGGCCTGAGCCTCAGGGAAACGGCTACCAGGCAGCAGCGCGATGGCGATGCCCTCTGCAGAAGCCTGCTGTGCTGTGGTTTGCGCCTGTTCCGTTGATCGGGCCGGCGCCAAATCGAGGGCATCCATGATCGGGTACCCCAAAAACTGCGCCTTCGCCAAGCCTTGGGCCTGCAGATCGCGTGCGGTGAAAGCATCACGGGTCAGCACCAGCTGCACGGCACGGCGCCGGCAGAGCCAGCGGGTCAAGGGGCTCAACCGCAGCTTGCCCTCGTAATAGCTCGAGGTCGACACCAAAAACACGACGGTGGGCCGGCCGCTCAGCCAGGCAAACAGCAGCGGCACGTGATCACCGACGCTGAGCACAAGCTGAAAACCAGGCCCCTTGCGGCGCGCTGCACGGATCTGCCTGATGGTCTGGGGAATCCAGCCTGAAGCCAGATCCTTCCACAGGTTCCAGCCCTGGTAGACCATGCCGCCCGATGGCAGATCGCTGCCTTGGACCAACAGCGGCAGCGATCGCTTGCGGTAAGCGCCGCCCGAGCCAACGATGGGCAGGGCCGCAAGCCGCAACTGCGGGGCCAGAGCCTGCAGCGCAGCGCAGATCAAGCTGCCGTTGAGATCTTCGCCATGGCCATTGCTAATGAACAGGAGATCGCCGGCGACGCGTTTGCCTTCTGGGTTCAGCTCACCCGTGATCTCCAAGATTGCCCTGCGATTGGCCTGAGCTTAAGGAGCCTGCAGAATCGCTCCAACTCTGCGGCGAGGCTCCATGGATGCAGGCAGCTCTGCCATGGCAAAGCTCAAAGGGGCGCTCGATGCCCTGCTGGTGGTCGATGTGTTTGTGGTGATCGCCG
>JBMSMG010000019.1:0-26125 GCA_049421025.1 Prochlorococcaceae cyanobacterium
CACCCTCTCCGTTTTTGGTGTTTTTTGATGAAGTTCATCAGGGCTAAACCTTGTTCCTGATTTGAACTCATTGAATGGGAATGATTATTGCTATGAGCCTCATCTGCGCTCGATAAAGTGTTTCCATTTGGCACGGACGCCGATGTCGGCAAATCCCGATTCTCGATTGATTGTTTCGCGCCACGTTGGTTGCACCATTCGCTGGCCTTTGTAAACGGCCCGCATGCCCGGCGGAGTCTGCGCAGTCTCGCAGCGCCTGCTTTTGTCTTGGCAGGGGCTGGATGTTGATTGATGCTTCTTATGCGTGGCAATCCCAAGCAGTACTCCGCACACGAAAAGCGCTATCAGAGCGGGGCGGAGCATCGTTCCCCTAGCGCTCGCTTTCGCCCGCCAGGGAGCGAAATTCTTCCAAAAGAGCCCGGTTGAGATTGTTTTCGCAGCCCACCACCAGTTGGGGGTAGATCGAGCCGTCTTTGTAGCTCTGGTAAGCGTGCTGGCAGACGCTTCGCGTTGTTCTTTGCCATAGCCCAAGCACATGGCTCGGAAGCTTGCGCCGCAGCTCTGTGGTGGAGGTCTTGACAGCCTGTTCTGCGCAATTGCGCATTTCGGCAGTGGTGTTGCCAGGGCAGACCCCAGTTTGGGCCCGAGCGCTGATGCAGCACCAGGGCACCAGCAACATGGCCATCAGGACTAGGGGTTTCATGTTCGGCTCAAGCGAGCGAGGTAAGCCTCAAGCGTGCCGGCGTTGATCCAGCCGGTGGCGATTGTTTTGCTCGCCGTAGTGCTGACCTGGCCGCGGTGCACATGGCTCATGCCTGCCGGAAAGATCGCCAGCTGGCCGCAGACGGCATCGATGTGTTGCTGCTGCCAGAGAAATTCGGTGCCGCCATCTGTCACATCGTTGCAGTACAGAATCCAGGCGAGCACGCGGTTGTTGGGTTCGGTGGCATCGACTGCGGTGCTCCAGTCGCAGTGCCAGGCCTTGAAGCCTTCGCCTGGTGCGTAGTGCTGAATGTTGAACAGCGGCACGACGAACAGGCTTTGCTCAGGGCAGATCTGGGCAAACAGGGGCCGCTCCTTGAGGTACTGACCCAGTGCGGCCTCGACCGCCCGCAAGATCGTTGCCGCCAAACCGAAGGCCTCTGGGTCGGAGCGGTCGATCGCCACCAAGGAGATATCGGTTGAGATCTTTTGAGGGTTGTGTTCTTCCTCGCCGAAACTGGCCCCGCGGCGACGGAGGTCGCTGCGGCGCTCGTAGAAATCAACGATCACCTCGGCGAGTTGGCCAAAGCCAGCGTTGCCGTAGGTCGCGATCAGATCAATGGCCTCTGGCCTGGTCGTTTCAACCATGGAGCCGCGCAAACCAAAGGCCCGCCAGTTGCCATGACGACCACAGGAACATGGCCAGCACCAACCAGTTCAGCCAGGGGGGACGCTTGTTGTTGTCAAACAACACGGCGATGGTGATTGCTCAGTGGTGACCCTAAGGCCAATAGCCTCGAGTTTCCCCAGGTTCACGGGTAGCAGTTGGGTACGAAAAACTGCTCGTTGATTGGCGGACGAGCCTGGGGTTTGCGCTTGGGGCGGGGCGGCAATTTGATGGCCGGTGGTGTCATGTCGCGGTAGGGCACCTTGCCCAGCAGGTGCTGGATGCAGTTGAGCCGGGCGCGTCGCTTGTCATCGGCTTCAACAGTGAACCAGGGCGCTTCAGGAATGTTGGTGCGGGCGAACATCGCGTCTTTGGCAGCTGAAAAGTCCTGCCACCTGTTGCGGGCCTCGAGGTCCATGGGGCTGAGCTTCCAGCGCCGGGTCGGATCGTCGATGCGCGCTTGAAAGCGCGCTTCCTGCTCGTCGTCGCTGACCGAGAACCAGTACTTCAGCAAGACAATGCCGCTGCGCACCAGCATGCGCTCAAACTCTGGGCATGACTGCAGGAACTCCTCCACCTGCTGGGGGCTGCAGAAGCCCATCACCCGTTCGACGCCGGCGCGGTTGTACCAGCTGCGATCGAAGATCACGATCTCGCCAGCGCTGGGAAAGTGCTCGACGTAGCGCTGGAAGTACCACTGGCTTTTCTGCTGATCTGAAGGGGTGCCCAGTGCCACAACGCGGCAGCCGCGTGGGTTGAGGGGTTCGGTGATGCGCTTGATCGTGCCGCCCTTGCCTGCTGCATCACGCCCTTCAAACAGCACGATCAGGCGAAAACCGGTGGCCTTGACCCAGTACTGCATCTTGACCAGCTCTTCTTGCAGGCGGGTGAGTTCACGCTCGTACAGGCGGCGATCGAGACGCCCGCTGGTCTTGGCGTCAGCCACGTCGTCCATCAGGTGCGACGGCTGGTAGCGATCGGCCTGCTCGCAGGCTGCTGGGCTGTTGCCCTTGCCGATGCCTTTGGTTTTGCGTTGTTTGGTTTTGCCGTGTGCCATTGGTGCAGTGCTCTAGCGGCCAGGCCGCAGAGGTTTGCGACTTGGGCTCGACCCAGACCCCTGGCGCAGGATGCCTCGGATCAAGCGCACAAGCCCCGCCACCAGCAGCACCAGGCTGCCGATGGCCACCACGGCCAGCAGCAGCACCCCGAGCAGCTGCAACAAGCCGAGCAGAAAGCGCCCCAGCCCGCCGATCAGGTTGGCGATCGCTGTGCTGACCAGCAGCAACGTGTCGAGCCGCTCGGGCAATTGCATCAGGCCCACGAGCAATCCAGTCCCCAGCGCCATCAGCAGCAGTCCTGAGGCGATCTGCTTCCAGCGCACGGCGGGGGGGCGCCGCCGGAAGACGCGCCGAGCCTTGACGGGCTTGGGGCTTTTCATGGCGTCAGGTTGTAACCGGCATCGCGCATCCAGCGTTCGAACTCGCTGAGCACGAGCTCGTTGGGGCAATCGATCAGATGCAGGGCACCCACCTGGCAATCGCCCTGGCCGCCGTGATGCAGCGACATGTGAAACCCATCTCCGCTGAGCCCGCAGACCTCAGGATCGCTGCGCACGACCACATCAAGATTGGTGCCTAGCCGCGCCACTCGCTGCCGCAGTTCGGGCCAGGAGAGCGCCATGGGAGTCGTTGCAAAGAGGCTGCACAGACCAGTGTGCAGACCTCAGCTCAGGCGTCAACGCCTGGGCACGGGCTTGGTCGTTGTCGCCTCAACGTTCACCAGCTTGGGCGCCGGCAGCAGCAGCGAGGCAGCGGTGCTCACGCCGAGCACCAGCAAGGCAGCAACCGGTGCGGCAAGGCGCTGGCGTTTGGGGATGCGCGCCTGCAGCTGGCGCCCGCGCAGCGGCTGGGCGGCAGGCAGCTCGAACCGCAGCTGCAGTTTTGGCTCAAGGCGCAGCTGATCGAGCACGCGCACCAGATCGGCCAGCTCGGCATCGTCCAGGCTCACCTCAAGCGCCGGGGTGTCCGGCTGGCTGCTGCGCAGGGTCAACCGGTGCACGCCAGGGCCAGCCGCTGCCACGTGCACAGACTGGTCCTGGCTGTGCTGCAGCCGGGGCGCATCGCTGAGCAGCAAGCGGGCGTAGGGCAAAACGGCCTGCATGAGGGCCTGGAGGTGTTCTTTTTTGCCCTCGAGTTCAGGCCTGCCGGCCCACTGCAGGCTCCAGCCGGTGACGATGCCGATGGCATCGCTGCCTTGGCCCGCCGAGACATCGGGCAAGCCTTCGACCTGCAGGCGGCAGCTGATCTGATCAAAACGCAGGGTCTGTTTCATCGGGTTCAGCTGCTGGCATCCATGAGGCTGGCCTTGAGCCGCTCGAAACCACCTTGCCCTGCTGCAAGGGCCATGGTGCGGATCAACTGCCGCCGCTGGGGCGCGCCCGCCACCGGATCAAGCAAGGTCTGCACCCCACTGCGCCTCGGATTGAGCCGCTCGCCAATCAGCTCGCGCAGCCGCTCTTCAAACAGGGCCCAGCGTTGCTGGGAGATGTCGAGCGGCTCCTGCGCCGACAACAGGGCCCTGAGCAGCGGGTAGAGGCGTTCGGCCTGGCTGCACAGCACCTGAATCAGGGCGTCGGTTTCGCTGGGGGTGAGGCTGCCGCGGCGCACGTGGCGGCGCAGCGGGTTGTGGCAGCGTTGCTTCCACAGCTCAACACGTCCGTTGAGCACCTCGCCCAGGCCGAGCTCCTCGCTCAGCCAGAGCGTGGCCTCGGCGCCGTTGAGGTCGAGAGCCTCGGCGCACAGCAGCATCAGGTCTAGCCGTTCGATGCCACGGCGGGGCAGGGGCGCGGCGGTCGGTGAGGCCATGGCTGCGATGATGCCATGGCTGCCGGCTTGAGGCCCATGACCACCGCGATCGACCTGCGCGGCCTGGTGCGCGAGATCCCCGATTTCCCCAAACCGGGAATTCTGTTTCGCGATTTGACGCCGTTGATGCGCGACCCTGACGGCTGGCAAGAGGTGATCCGTCAGCTCGCCGCCCTGTGCGAACGCCTGCAGCCCGATCTGATTGTGGGGATCGAGTCGCGTGGGTTCATTGTCGGCACAGCCCTGGCCACCGCGGTGCGGCTTGGCTTTGTGCCGGTGCGCAAACCCGGCAAGCTGCCCGGGGCCGTCACGGGTGTCGACTACGCCCTCGAATACGGCACCGATCGCCTGGAGATCCAAAGCGATGCCCTCAGCGGCGGCGGCAAGGTTTTGGTGATCGATGATCTGCTGGCGACGGGCGGCACAGCAGCTGCCTGTGCCCAGTTGGTCACCGCGGCAGGAGGGGAGCTCTGCGGGTTTGGCTTTGTGGCCGAGCTCGCCGGCCTGGGCGGACGGGCGCGCCTGCCCGAGCCTCACCCCGTGGAGTCGTTGATCATTTACAGCTGAGCGAGCTGCTTAGGGCTGTTGGTCCTGCCAGCTCAGCACCGCATCGAGCTGCTCGAGGTTGATCAGGCCATAGCGCCACAGCACCACCGGCAGTGGGGCCTGCTCCTGATCGGCTTGTTTGAGACCCAGGGCCAGCGCGCTCTCGCTGAGGCCCAGCTGCTGGCGAAGAAAACGCAGCAGCGCGGGGGCGGGGGGCGGTTGTGGAGTGGTGCTGATCACCATCGCCCCACTGTGATCAGCCTCGTGTGAGGCGGCAAGGGCCATGGGTCATGACCCCCAGCGTGACCCTGCGCAGCACCTGGGAGCGGGCCAGCACCGCCAAAGCCAGCCGCCGCAGCGGCAGCAGCACGGCGTTGCGGTTTGAAAACACCCGCACCAGCAGATCGGTGGCGGCCAGGGTCAGCAGCAGATCGGGCCAGCGGCGCAGCGCGTACTGCCGGGGCAGTGCTGAGGCGCCAAGGCGTCCGGCTTGGACCCGTCTGGCCAGCCTGTGCAACACCGCCACATCGCGCCAGCAGAGGTTGAGCCCTTGGCCCCCCACCGGGTGGCTGCAATGGGCGCTTTCGCCCAGCAGCAGGGTGCGACCGCGCTGCAGCCGGCGGGCCAGGGCCAATCCCACATCAAAGCTTTGCGGGCCCGTGATCAGTTGATCGGGCTGAAAACGATCGGGCAGGACCCCGGCCAGATGATCCAGAAAGCCATTGGCAGTGAGCGTTTGCAGCTGGCGGCAACGCGCCGGAGCCGCGCTCCACACCAGTTGCACCCGCTGTCCCCCCAGGGGCAACAGCGCCATGGGCCCCTCGGGCCTGAACAGCTCAAAGGCCTGCTGGGCAGAGCTGCCGCGCAGATCGACCTGGGCGGTGAGGCACTGCTGGCCGTAGTGCCAGCGCCAGCAATCGATGCCAAGCGTGCTGCGGGTGGGCGATTGGGGACCATCGGCCGCCACGATCAGGTCGACGCTGCAGCTGTTGTCGGCTGGCGCGGCGGTGCCTAGGGACAGCTGCACGGAGTCGCTGCTCTCCAGCGCCTGCAGCAGCACTTGCATCAAGGCGCGGTGCTCGGCAATCCAGCCGACAGCGCTCAAGCCCAAGGCATCGGCGTCAAAGCAGACTTGGGCGCTGCCACTGCCCAGATCGGCAAGATCGAGCTGGCCAAAGGCGATCAGTTGGGCGGCTAGCCCATCCCACAGGTTGAGCCGCTGCAACAGCATCTGGCTCGAATGGGTCAGTGCATAGGCCCGCTGACGCGCCAGCAGCTGTTCTTTGCTGCTGGGATCGTGCAGCTGCACGCGCCAGCCGGCATCACAGAGAGCCAGCGCAGCGAGGGCTCCTGTGGGGCCGCAGCCGCGCACCAGAGCCAAGGGGGCGGCGGTGTTGGTAGGAGCGGCAGCGGCGGGCACAACGACAGTCGGGCATCAAAAAAGCCGCAGTCCAAAGACTGCGGCCAAACGCTATGCGGCAACGACGCGCCGCCGCGCAATGAACTCAGCCGATGCCCAGCAGACCGCGGGTGAAGGCTTCACCGCCCAGCGCAAATTCGGTGGCGAGCAGGGCAATAAAGCCGAGCATGGCCATGCGGCCATTGAGCTTTTCGGCGCGCTCGTGGAAGCCCCAGCCACTCTCAGAGCTCACCACTTCCATGCGGGGTTCGGTGGCAAAGGCGTTAAGGCGGCCGCCGTCTTCGGTGGTGACGGTGGCGCCGCGGATGGTTCCAGGAGCTGCAGGTGTGGCTTGGGTCATGTCACGTCATTTCGAAGTGTTACGCCAATTGTAACGCAATATTGCGGTTCAAGCCGGCTGTCGATCAGCGCAGGCGCCTGAGGCAGAGCTCTTCAAAAGCCGGTTTCAGCAGATAGGGGTACTCGCCCACCCACAGCTTGATCTGCGGCAGCCAGGCATCGCTGATGGCGCCAACCCTTGAAAAGTCGTTGCGCTCGCTCAGCACCAGTGCCCGCACCACCATGCCGCGGCGGATCAGCTGGTGTTTCTTCTCCATGGGGAAGCGGATCCGCCCCAGGTAGCCGTCCTCGTCTTCGAGCTCAAGACTCAGCCAGGTACGGGTGTTCTCGACCAGCTCGAGGCGCCCCGACTTGTCGGCCTGCTCACGTCGCTCTTCGACCACCTCGCGCTGCTCGAGATCGGCGACCTGACCTTCAAAAATTGCCGCTGCCGGGTAGCGCCTCAGCGTGGCGTTGCGCTGACCTGCTTCAAGGATCGGCCCCCACAGCAGATACAGCAGAAACACAAAACCCACCACCAGCCACACAGGACCCCAGCGACTCGAAAACTGGCTCTGGCTGATCAGCAGCGAAATCACCCCGCCGATGACCGCAATCAGCACCCGCTGCAGGATCTTGCGGGGGTTGCCGCTGCAGGCGTTGAACTGCGGCCCAGTGGCAACCGCCGGGATCAGACGCGTCAGTTCGCCGGGGCGCAGCGGAATCAGCATCAGCGGGCTTGGGCCTTGAACCTGCCGCACATGGTGCCGTCTCGCTGGAGCTTTGTCCCTCGGCCCATGCCTTAGAGCAGCCGCTCGAGGCCGTAGACCAGCCCGCCCAGCTGCCGCACCTTGCGGATGGCGAGCAGCACCCCTGGCATGTAGGCGCTCCGATCGATCGTGTCGTGGCGCAGGGTGTAGGTCTCGCCCGGAGCGCCAAACATCACTTCTTGGTGGGCCACCAGCCCAGGCAGCCTCAGCGAATGCAGCCGCAGTCCGCTGTCGCGCTGCCCGCCGCGGCAGCCCGGCAGGCTTTCGTGCTCATCAACTTGGGGCGGGTTGAAAGCTTTGCCGAGCTCTTCCATCAGCTCGGCGGTTTTGATGCAGGTACCGCTGGGCGCATCGGCCTTGCGGTTGTGGTGCAACTCGGTGAGCTCGGCGTAGTCGTAGAAGCGCGCTGCTGCTGCGGCTGCCTGCTGCAACAGCACCATGCCCACCGAAAAGTTGGGGATCACGGCGCCCCCCATCGAGGCCTTCTCGGCAAAAATCGCCAGCTCAGTGAGCTGCTCGGGGCTCAGGCCGGTGGTGCCGATCACCGGATGCACGCCGTAGGCGATGGCGCCGCGGGTGTGCTCATAGACCACCGTTGGGTGGGTGAAATCGACCAGCACGGCGCCGCCGCCCGGGCCACTGTTGCGGGCGTTCTGGCTGGCCAGGCACAGCGCGCCTTCGAAGTCGGCGGTGAGCGCCACCTCGAGTTCGCCCAGGCCCAGCTCAAGGCCCACATCGGCGCCCTCTTTGCCAGTGGTGGTGTCGATGGCGCCCACCAGTTCGCAGTCAGGGGCGGCGGTAACAGCCTTGATCACCTCGGCACCCATGCGCCCCAGGGCGCCCGCCACCACAACGGGCACCGGTTTGGCAGCAGCGTCGGCCGTCTGGCCCATGGAGGTCGTTGTGAGTGAGCTTGAGCCTATGGGGCCAGCTGTAACGGCTTGAGCAGTGGCCCGCGCCAAAGGCCTTGCACTTCGTAGGCTGCTTCACATTGCTCAATCTGGCCGCATGTTCACGCAGGTCCGCTCCGCCAACCGTCGGGTCAGCCCTGCCGAAGGTCACCCCGGCGCCGTCATGAAGGCGGTGTACGTGGTGCTCGAGCCCCAGTACCAGAACGCCCTGACCCAGGCAGCCACCAGCCTTAATGACCAGAACGGCCCGCTAGCCATCGATCTGAGCGGCTACCTGATTGAAGAGCTGCGCGACCCAGACAACTACGCCGACTTCTGCGCCGATGTGGCAGCGGCTGATGTCTTTATCGCTTCGCTGATCTTCATTGAAGACTTGGCCCAGAAGGTGGTGGAGGCTGTTGCGCCCCACCGCGAGCGGCTCAAGGCGGCGGTGGTGTTTCCCTCGATGCCCGAGGTGATGCGCCTCAACAAGCTGGGCACCTTCTCGATGGCCCAGCTCGGCCAGAGCAAATCGGCCATCGCCAGCTTCATGAAAAAGCGCAAGGAAGCAGGCGGCGCCGGCTTCCAGGACGCCATGTTGAAGCTCTTGAACACCCTGCCGACGGTGCTCAAGTACCTGCCCGTTGAAAAGGCGCAGGATGCCCGCTCGTTCATGCTCAGCTTCCAGTACTGGCTGGGCGGCACGCCGGACAACCTCAGGAACTTCCTGTTGATGTTGGCCGACAAGTACGTCTTCCCCAAGAGCTCACAAGAGCGGCCCGAGCTTGAGGTGGCCGAGCCGGTGGTGTTCCCTGATCTGGGCATCTGGCACCCTCTGGCGCCCTCGATGTTCGAGGACCTCAAGGAGTACCTCAACTGGACCTCAAGCCGCAGCGACCTGAGCGACAAAGCCCGCAAGGGCCCGGTGATCGGCCTGGTGCTGCAGCGCAGCCACATCGTCACCGGCGACGACGCGCACTACGTGGCGGTGATCCAGGAGCTGGAGTACCGCGGCGCGACCGTGATTCCGGTGTTCTGCGGCGGCCTTGACTTCACCAAGCCGGTCAATGCCTTCTTCTATGACCCGCTGAACCCCGATCAGCCGCTGGTCGATGGCGTGGTGTCGCTGACTGGCTTTGCCCTGGTGGGCGGCCCGGCGCGCCAGGACCACCCCAAGGCGATCGAGGTGCTGAAAAAGCTCAACCGCCCCTACATGGTGGCGCTGCCGCTGGTGTTCCAGACCACCCAGGAGTGGGAAGAGAGCGATCTGGGTCTGCACCCGGTGCAGGTGGCGCTGCAGATCGCCATTCCTGAGCTCGACGGCGCGATCGAGCCGATCGTGCTGAGCGGCCGCGACGATGCAACCGGCAAGGCCCACACCCTGCAGGACCGGGTCGATGCCATCGCCGAGCGCTCCATTCGCTGGGCGTCCCTGCGGATCAAGCCTCGCAGCGATAAAAAGCTCGCCATCACGGTGTTTAGCTTCCCCCCCGACAAGGGCAACGTCGGCACTGCCGCCTACCTCGACGTCTTTGGCTCGATCCACCGGGTCATGGAGGAGATGCGCGCCAAGGGCTACGACGTCAGTGGCCTGCCCAAGACCAGCAAAGAGCTGATGGACGCGGTCCTCAAGGACCCAGAAGCGATGGAGGGTGCCCCCGAGCTGGCGATTGCCCACCGCATGAGCGTCGAGGAATACGAGCGCCTGACGCCCTATTCCGAGCGACTCGAGGAGAACTGGGGCAAGCCCCCCGGCAACCTGAATTCCGACGGCACCAACCTGCTGATCTACGGCCGCCACTTCGGCAACGTGTTTGTCGGCGTGCAACCCACCTTCGGCTACGAAGGTGACCCGATGCGGCTGCTGTACTCACGCAGCGCCAGCCCCCACCATGGTTTTGCCGCTTACTACACCTATCTAGAGAAGGTGTGGGGCGCCGATGCGGTGCTGCACTTCGGTACCCACGGCTCGCTCGAGTTCATGCCCGGCAAGCAGATGGGCATGAGCGAAACCTGCTACCCCGATTCGCTGATCGGCGCGCTGCCGAACCTTTACTACTACGCCGCCAACAACCCTTCAGAAGCGACGATCGCGAAGCGTCGGGGCTATGCAGAGACCATTAGCTACCTGACTCCGCCAGCAGAAAACGCCGGCCTCTACAAGGGCCTCAAGGAGCTGGGCGAGCTGGTGGGCAGCTACCAGCAGCTGCGCGAAAGCTCCCGCGGGGTGCAGATCGTCAACGCCATTGTCGAGACCTCGCGCCAGTGCAACCTCGACAAAGATGTCGAGCTGCCCGAGGTCGATGCCTCTGAGCTTGATCTCGATGGGCGCGATGGTGTCGTGGGCGCGGTCTACCGCCAGCTCATGGAGATCGAAAGCCGGCTTTTGCCCTGCGGTCTGCACACCATCGGCAAGCCCCCCACCGCCGAAGAAGCGATCGCCACCCTGGTGAACATCGCCGCCCTCGAGCGCGATGACGACGGGCTGCGTTCGCTGCCCGGCTTGCTGGCCGAAAGCATGGGCCGCACCATCGCAGACGTCTACAAGGGCAACGACGAGGGTGTGCTCGCCGATGTGGAGCTCAACCGCGTCATTACCGAGACATCGCGTGCTGCGGTTGGCGCCATGGTCAAGGCGGTCACAGGCAGCGATGGCCGCGTCACGCTGCGGCGCAACTTTGCCTGGTTCTTCAGCCTGCTTGAGCAGTTCGGCTTCAAGCTCCCCAGCCCCTGGTTGGCGGCCTGCCGCAGCGCCGGATTCGGCGATGTCGATCAGGCCGAGCTCGACAAGCTGTTCGGCTACCTGCAGTTCTGCCTTGAGCAGGTCTGTGCCGATCTGGAGATGGAAAGCCTGCTCAAGGCCCTCGATGGCGAGTACGTGCTGCCCGGCCCCGGTGGTGACCCGATCCGCAACCCCGGCGTTTTGCCCAGCGGCAAGAACCTGCACGCCCTTGACCCTCAGGCGATCCCCACCAAGGCCGCCGTTGCCGCCGCCAAGGTGGTCGTCGATCGCCTGATCGAGCGCCAGAAGATCGAGCAGGGCGCCTGGCCCGAGACCATCGCCTGCGTGCTCTGGGGCACCGACAACATCAAGACCTACGGAGAGTCGCTGGCCCAGATCCTCTGGTTCATCGGTGTGCGGCCGATGCCCGACTCGCTGGGCCGGGTCAACAAGCTCGAGCTGATTCCTCTTGAAGAGCTGGGCCGCCCCCGCATTGACGTGGTGGTGAACTGCAGCGGCGTGTTCCGCGATCTGTTTATCAATCAGATGGCGCTGATCGATCAGGGCGTCAAGATGGCGGCCGAGGCCGATGAGCCTCTGGAGATGAATTTTGTGCGCAAGCACAGCCTCGAGCAGGCCGAAAAAGACGGCATCTCGGTGCGCGACGCTGCCACCCGCGTGTTCTCCAACGCCAGCGGCAGCTACAGCTCCAACGTCAACCTGGCGGTGGAGAACAGCACCTGGGAAGAGGAGAACGAGCTGCAGGAGATGTACCTCTCGCGTAAGACCTTTGCGTTCAACGCCGACAACCCCGGCGAGATGAACCAGAACCGTGAGGTGTTCGAGTCGGTGATGAAGACCGCCGATGTCACCTTCCAGAACCTCGATTCAGCCGAGATCTCGCTCACCGATGTGAGCCACTACTTCGACAGCGATCCGACCAAGCTGATCGCCTCGTTGCGTGATGACGGCAAGGCACCCTCGAGCTACATCGCCGACACCACCACCGCCAACGCCCAGGTGCGCTCACTGAGCGAGACGATTCGCCTCGATTCACGCACCAAGCTGCTCAACCCCAAGTGGTACGAGGGCATGCTCAACAGTGGCTACGAAGGGGTGCGCGAGGTGGCCAAGCGGCTCAACTTCACCCTCGGCTGGAGTGCCACCAGCGGCGCCGTTGACAACTTCGTCTACGAAGAAGCCAACGACACCTTCATCAACGACCCTGAGATGCGCAAGCGTCTGATGGAGCTCAATCCCCACAGCTTCAGGCGCATCGTCGGCACCCTGCTCGAGGTCAACGGCCGCGGCTACTGGGAGACCTCTGACGAGAACATCGCCCAACTGCAAGAGCTCTACCAGGAGATCGAAGACAAGATCGAGGGTGTCAGCGAGGGCTGAGGAGTCTCAGCTCTCAGTCATTGAGCGCTAAGGCTGCTGCCATGCGCACGGTCTGGGCGATGGGGCCGACATCGTGCACGCGCAGTACCTGCGCGCCTGCAGAGGTGGCAAGTGCGCACACCGCTGCAGTACCCCACAGCCGCGCGCGGGGACGGGGTTCATCGAGGACCGCTCCGATGAAGCGCTTGCGCGAGGGGCCTACCAGCAGGGGATAGGTCGCGGAATGGGGCTGGTTCCGGCGCGGCTGCTGTGCGCATCGTGGGTCTGCGCCGCCCTGCTGCAGGTGACCATGGTCATGACCATGGTCATTTGTGGAAGCAGTTGGATCGACCATGGCATCGTCGCCCCAGGTGATGCTGCCGCTGCCGCTAGCGGGTTCGATCAGCTCCTGTAGGCGCCGCAGCAGCTCCAGGTTTTGATCGGTGGTCTTGGCGAAGCCCAGGCCCACGTCCCAGATGATCTGCTCGGGACGCACGCCAGCGCTGAGGGCGCTTGAGGTGGCGGCTTGCAGGTCGGCGCGTACTTCGGCCACCACATCGCCATAGACCGCCAGTCTGTCCATGGTCTGGCTGGTGCCGCGGCTGTGCATCAGCACGTAGGGACAGCCGCTACGGGCGATCAGGGGCAGCATCGCCGGATCACGCAGTGTGCCGCCCGGGGCTTCAGCGGTTTGATTGGCGCCGCGCACATCGTTGATCCAGTCGGCGCCTTCAGCCAGGGCTGCTTCAGCGACTGCAGCATGAAAGGTGTCGATCGAGAGCAGCATCGCCGGATGCTCTCGGCGCAGCTCTTGCAAGCCCCGTAGGGCAGGCAGCAGGCGACTCAGCTCCTCGGCTGGACCCACCTCGCTGGCTCCAGGCCGTGTGCTTTGGGCGCCCAGATCGAGCACAGCAGCGCCCTGGGCGAGCATGCGCCGCCCTTGCCTTAGGACCGCCTCAACGGTGCCGAGACGCCCGCCATCACTGAAGGAATCGGGGGTGAGGTTGAGCACCCCCATCACCAGTGGGCCAGACGGGATCACGCCAGTACTGGGTTGTGGGTCTTGCTCAGACCGCCGCTGGAACCTGGTAGTTGGCGATGCGGGCAAAACTCACCGGATCAAGCGATGCACCACCCACCAGCACGCCGTCAATGTCGCTTTGGGCCATCAGTTCATCGATGGTGGCTGTGTTGACCGAGCCGCCGTATTGCACTGTGACGCTGGGGTCACCCACCCAGCCGCGGATCAGCCCGCAGATGCGGTTGGCCTCATCGGCGGCGCAGGTCTTGCCGGTGCCGATGGCCCAGATCGGTTCGTAAGCAACGATCAGGCGGGTTGGATCGACATCTTCGAGGCCCTGCTCGATCTGGCGGTGAATGACGCGCTCGGTCTCGCCGGCTTCGCGCTGATCAAGGCTTTCGCCCACGCACAGGATCGGAATCAGATCGTGCTTCTGGGCGGTGCGGGCGCGCAGGTTGATCTGCTCGTCGGTTTCGCTGTAGTACTTGCGCGGCTCGCTGTGGCCCACGATCGCGTGGGACACGCCGTGCTCCACCAGCATGGGCGCAGACACCATGCCGGTGTAGGCCCCCTTTTCTTCCCAGTGAACGTTCTGGGCTGCAATCGCCACGCCGGCACCTTCAAGGTGGCGGCAGAGGGTTGGAATCGCCGTGAAGGGTGGTGCCAGCACGATCTGGCGATCGCTGGGTAGATCGGCGATCAGGGGCCTGAAGGTGGCTGCAAAGACCCGCGTCTCAGCGCAGGTCATGTGCATCTTCCAGTTGCCTGCGATCACGGCCTTGCGCACCGGTTCACCCCATTGCTCAATCTTGAGCAAAACCTAAATGGCCGCCGGACCCCAGTCTCTTGCCCCAGCCTCCAGGCCCTGCCGCCTGGCCCTTGACGGTTAAGCACCTGGCCGGTTGGGCATCACCAGGATCTCTTGGCCATCGAGTTCGACCACATCGCCTGTGGCCAGCTGGCGGCCGCGGCGCGTCTCACTGAGGCCGTTGACCTTGACCGCTCCTGATTGGATGCGCTGCTTGGCTTCCCCGCCGGTGGCGGCTAGCCCCTGCCATTTGAGGAATTGATCGAGTTTCATCGGGCTTTAGCTTGCCTGGATGCTCGCACCTTCTGCCGCAGGTTTCAGGCGCCTACTGCCCCTGCTCATGCCCCACCGGCGTTCGCTGGTCGGCGGCGGGGTTTGCATGCTGGTGTTTGTGGCCTGTTGGCCGCTCTTGGCCTGGCTGGCGGGGCAGTTGATTCCGGCGATCGGGGCCGGTGATCTGCCGCGCGTCGTGCAGGTGATCGCCCTGGCCCTGACGGTGTTCATGGTGCAGAAGCTGGCCCAGTTCGGCCAGGACACCTTGCTGGCCGAACCAGCGCTGCTGGTCAGCCAGGACCTGCGCCGGCAGCTGTTTGCCCGCCTGCAGCGGCTTGATTTTGCCGCCCTCGAGAAGCTCTCGGCCGGTGATCTGACCTACCGGCTCACCGAGGATGCCGATCGCGTCGGTGAGGTCCTCTACAAAACGATTCAGGACACCACCCCCAGCGCCCTGCAGCTGGTCGTGGTGTTCGGATACATGTGCTGGCTCGACTGGCCCCTGTCGCTGGCGACGCTGGTGCTGGCTCCGGTGGTCGCGGTACTGGTCAGTGTGTTTGGTGCTCGGGTGATGCGGGCGGCCGAGCGCAGCCAACAGCAGGTCTCTGAGCTGGCAGGACTGCTGGGTGAAGCGATCACCGGCCTGCCGCTGGTGCGCGCCTTTGCTGCTGAACCCTGGTTGCAGCAGCGCTTTGAGACTGAGATCGAACTGCACCGCAAGGCCCGCTACCGCACCCAGCGGTTGCTGGCCCTGCAGTACCCAGTCGTGGGCTTTCTCGAGGCGGCAGGCATTCTTGCGGTGCTGCTGATCGGTGCGGCGCGCATTCAGGCTGGCGGTCTCAACGCGCAGGGCTTCAGCAGCTATGTGACGGCCCTGCTGATGTTGATTGACCCCATCAGCCACCTGACCACCAATTTCAACGAGTTTCAGCAGGGTCAGGCGTCCCTGCGGCGGTTGCGTCAGATCGAGCAGGAGCAGATCGAGCAGCCCGATCGACCCGATGCCCAGCCCCTGGGCCAGGTGCATGGAGCGCTCGAGCTGCGTGGGGTGAGCTTTGGCTACGACCCTGCCAAGCCTGTCTTGCGTGAGTTGGATCTGCTGGTCCAGCCCGGCGAAGTGGTGGCTTTGGTGGGCCCCTCAGGGGCCGGCAAGAGCACCCTGTTTTCGCTGCTGCTGCGCTTCAACACAGCCCAGCAGGGGCAGGTGCTGCTCGACGGGCAGGATCTGGCCGGCCTGCGGGCCCATGAGCTGCGCCGTGCAGTGGCGTTGGTGCCTCAGCAGAGCAGTGTGTTTTCGGGCACCGTGGCCGAAGCGATCGCCTTTGGACGGCCTGCCACAGACGAGCAGATTCGCGAGGCCGCCCAGCTGGCCAATGCCGCCGGATTTATCGAGGCGTTGCCCCAGGGCTACGGCAGCCGCATCGAAGAGCGCGGGGCCAACTTTTCAGGCGGGCAGCTGCAGCGCCTGGCGATTGCGCGGGCGGTGCTGGGTAACCCTGCTGTGTTGCTGCTGGATGAGGCCACCAGCGCGCTCGATGCTGAGTCTGAGGCGGCGGTTCAAGAAGGGCTTGATCGCGCCATGGCGGGCCGCACCGTGCTGGTGATCGCCCACCGCCTTGCCACCGTGCAGACCGCGCAGCGCATCGTGGTGCTGGAGGCGGGCCGCATTGTTGAGCAGGGCAGCCATGGCGCCTTGATGGCCAGTGGCGGCCGCTACCGCGAGCTGTGCGAGCGCCAGCTCATTGAGCTTGGTCCTGGGGCTTGAGCTTTACTGGGTCTTCGTTCCTGTCCAGGCCCCATGGATTCAGCTTCTGGTCTGCCCCCAGTCAATGCCCCTGCCTTTGGCCCTGGTGGCATGCCGAATCCGAACCAGCCGCCGGTGCTGACCTTCGAGGGCAAGCGCTACGACCTCAACAACCTGCCCGAAGACATCAAAGAGCTGGTGCGCGGCATGCAGGTGGCCGATGCCCAGCTGCGCATGCATGAAGACACGCTCAAGGTGCTGGCCATTGGCCGCCAGGCCATGGCCATGCAGCTCAACGACCGCTTGCAGAGCGTCACCCCGATGGGCGACGCCGAGCCTGAGGGCTGATCAGCGAATCACCTCTTTGGCATCTGCAATCACCGCCTCGGGCACGGTCACACCGATGGCCTTGGCGGTGACCAGGTTGACATTGCTTTCGGTCTTGGTGAGCGGTTCAAAGGCCATCGTCTTTGGCGATTCGCCTTTGAGCACCTTCACGGCGATTTCTCCGGCGGCATAGCCGTCGTCGTAGTAGGCCCAGCCGATGGTGGCTAGGCAGCCCGGCAGTTTGATGTCGTCGGCATCAACCGAATACACCGGGATCTTTTTCTCAAGCCCCACCTTGGCGATCGAGCCAAAGCCCTGAATCGTGGCGTAATCGCCGATCTTCACAAAGGCCTCAATGTTCTTTTCGGCTAGCACCTGGGCGGCTTGCAGCACCTCGCCCGAGTTGGCCACCGATTGCTCGATCACGGTGATGCCTCGCTTGGCGGCTTCCTCGCGCAGGACCTTGGCCTCGTATTCGGAGTTGGGTTCACCCGGGTTGAAGATCACCCCCACGGTTTTGAGCTGTGGGTTGATGGTGCGGGCCAGATCAAGCTCTTTGCCCATGGGGTTGGTACCGATCGTGCCGACCACGTTCGGTTTGTGTTGGCCGACGCCCCCGGGGGGCGTGCCGGCGCCGGCGCCCCAGGGGTTGGAGCAGTAGGCAAAGATCACAGGAGTGGTCTCAGGCACCGTCTTCATCGCCGCCTGAAGCGGCGGGGTGCCAATGGCGAACACCATGTCGACCTGATCGGAGACGAATTTCTTCATCACCAAGGTGGTGTTAGGCAGTTCGCCCGCGGCGTCCTTCTGGATGTAATTGACGCTTTGACCAGGGTTGTAGCCGGCTTGGGCCAGTGCAGCCTCAAAGCCCTTGCGCACCGCATTCGGGGGTGGGGCGTCGACCATTTGCAGCATGCCAATGGTGGGCCCCTTGACCTTGCTGCCGCCGAGTTTGCCGCAGGCTGCCAGCGCCACGGTGCTGACGGCACCAGTACCCATGAGGGTCAAGAAGTCGCGTCGCCTAAGGGCCATTAGTGGCATCAGCATTGGGTGCGGCAACTATGCCGGAGCCATACAGCTGCCGCAACGCTTCTTCGCTGAGCTGCATGCGCTCAGTGGCGCTCCAGTCATGCACCAGCTGACCGTCGCGCAGCATCAGCAGGCGATCGCCATAGCGCATGGCCTGGCTGAGGCTATGGGTCACCATCAGCGCTGTGGCTCCAAGTTGCCGCACGAGCCGCTCGGTGAGATCCATCACCATCGCTTCGGCTTTGGGGTCGAGGGCGGCGGTGTGCTCATCGAGCAGCAGTAGCTCGGGGTTGCCCAAGGTCGCCATCACCAGACTCAGGGTCTGGCGCTGCCCGCCCGAGAGCTCGCCCACCAGGGTGTCGAGCCGGTGGCCCAGGGGGATGCCGAGCGCATCGAGCAGTTGCTGGTAGCGCTTGCGATCGCTGTGGCTCGGCCGCACACCGAGCAGTCCCGAAAACGACAGGCCGCTGCGGCGCCTGCGCTCGGCCAGCCGCAGGTTTTCAGCAATGCTCAACCCTGGGCACGTGCCCTCGAGTGGGTTTTGCATCACACGGCCGATCCAGCGGGCGCGCCCGTGGTCGCGGTAGCGGTGCAAGCGCCGCTGGCCC
Source organism: Prochlorococcaceae cyanobacterium (assembly GCA_049421025.1). Taxonomy (GTDB): domain Bacteria; phylum Cyanobacteriota; class Cyanobacteriia; order PCC-6307; family Cyanobiaceae; genus RGUW01. The sequence continues at coordinate 18,090 of JBMSMG010000019.1, forward strand.
AGTTCAATGCTGCCGCCTTTGAGCTTGAGGGTGCCGGCGATCAGGTTGAGCAGGGTCGATTTGCCGCTGCCGTTGTTGCCGATCACCACAACAAACTGCCCGCTCTGGCAGTTGAGGTTGAACCCGTCAAACAGCTGGCGCCAGCCGCCACCTGGCAAAGGGTGTCCCCAGCTGAGCTCGCTGATGGTCAGGGTCATCTCAAACCTTCTCCTTAGCCGAGAGCCCCGGGATGCGCAGGCGCCCTGCTGCCAGGGCGATCAGCAGCAAAACAGCGGTCACCAGCTTGAGATCCACCGGCTCAAGGCCCAAGGCCAGGGCGATGGCAATCAGCGTGCGGAACAAAATGGCCCCCACCACAGCCGACAGCAGCCCCAATGAGATGTTGCGGGGCCTGAAGATCGACTCGCCAATGATCACCATGCCCAGCCCCAGGATCAGCGAGCCGATGCCCATGGTCACATCGGCGAATCCCTGAAACAGCGCCACCAGGCCGCCTGAGAGGCCGACCAAGCCGTTGGCAGCTGCAATGCCGATGTTGAGGCCGCGGCGCTGGTTGATGCCGTTGGCACGGGCCATGGTGGGGTTGTTGCCCAGAGCACGCAAGGCCAGTCCAAAGTCGGTGCTGAGCAGCAGACCCACCAGCAGCATCAGCCCGAGTACCACCAGCGTGAGGGCCATGGCCCATTCCTCATCAAAGCCTGCGCTGAGGTCTGGCAGCTGATCGATACCCACGGGCGTGTCGGTCAGCGGAATGTTGGAGCGCCCCATCAGGCGCAGCGTGATCGAGTAGAGGCCCGTGGTGGTGAGGATGCCGGCGAACAGGTCGTTCACGCCCAATCGGGTGTGAATCAGGCCCGTGACCAGGCCAGCCAGGCAGCCAAAGCCAAAGGCCACCAGCAGCGCCAGCGGCACTGGCACCCCCTGGGTGATCAGCACCGCTGCAGTGCCGCCGCCAAGGGCAAAGGAACCATCGACGGTGAGGTCTGGAAAGTTGAGGACGCGCAGCGTCAGGTAAGTGCCCAGGGCAAGTCCGGCGAAGGCCAGACCCTGGTCGTAGGCACCGAGCCAAAGGGAGAGCATCGCGGCATTGTGCCGCGGATCGCTCTGCCGCAGGGTTCAAAGCGGCTGGAGATCCACGAAGCGGAACACCTGGCGGCCTGCTGGAGTCTCGCCATGGGCTTCGCTCTCGACCACCCGCTCGCTCAGCACCCAGGGGCCGGCTTCTGTGAGCGGGACAAAGGTGTCGGTGAAGCTGCTCTTGCCGCCCTTGGCCTCGCCTGTGGCTGGGTCGGCGTACTGGCTCGAATAGCTCTTGCTGAGGTAGCCGTTGCCGGTGTCGGTTGTGCTCTCGGTAAAGATCGTCACCACCGTGCCGTGAATGTGGCGGTGCACCATCGTGACGACATCGTCTTTGATGCGGTAGCGATCGCCAGCGTTCTTGCCGCCGACGATCACCTCGGTGCCGACCGCATCGGTGGTGCCAGCGGTAAAGGTGTTCTCGCCATGGGTCTGCTCGAAGCTGCGGCGCACCCGGTGAATCGCCACCTCCCAGAGTTGTGAGGCGATGGCTTTGTTGATGTCGGGTTCGTCGACGCCCTCGACCGTGGCTTTGAGGTCGGAGCCCACGGTGAATCTGCCTTCTACCCGCTGCTGCTCTTGCTCCCAGATGCAGGTTCCCTTGTAGCCACCAAAACCTGGATCCCAGGTGTAGCGGTTTTCGTAGGCGGCGCGGAACGCTGCTGTGCAGTCGCTGCCGGGGGCAATCAGGGCAGGGGCTTCGGGCGTGGCAGTCACGGCGCTCAGGCAATCTGAGGCAACCCTACTGATGATCCATGCCCCGCACGGTGTTGATCACTGGCGCCAGCCGCGGCATCGGCCGTGCCATGGCCGAGCGGTTGCTGCAACAGGGCCATCGCCTCAGCCTGGGGGTGCGCCGGCCACAGGACCTGGCTGGCACCGCGCTTGATCCAGCGCTGTCGGGGGCAGATGCCAGTGGCGCGGCGCGGGTGCAGTTGCATCCCTATGAGGCCAGCGAGCCGGCCTCAGCCCAGGCCTGGGTGGATGCAGCAGTGGCCCAATTCGGCAGCTTTGATGCGGTGGTGCACTGCGCCGGGGTGTTTGCGCGGGTGCCGCTGTTGTTTGAAGCCGGCCAGGAGCGTGAGATTGAACAGCTCTGGCAGGTCAATGTCATGGGCCCCTGGTGGTTGACCCGGGCGGCCTGGCCCCAGCTGGCGGCCCACGGCCAGGGGCGTGTGGTGGTGCTGGTGTCAATGAGCGGCAAGCGCTCCAAGGGGCGCCTGGCGGGTTACACCGCCAGCAAGTTTGCGCTGATGGGCCTGTGCCAGACCATGCGCAACGAGGGCTGGGAGCAGGGCATTCGCGTCACCGCCATCTGCCCCAGTTGGGTCAACACCGACATGGCCGCGGCCGTGCAGGCCATGCCCGCCGAAGCCATGACACAACCCGGCGACATCGCCGCTCTCACCAGCCAGCTGCTGGATCTGCCCAACAGCTGTGTGCCTTTCGAGCTGGCGGTCAGCTGCAATCTGGAGATTTGATCAGCGCGCAGCGGGGTGCAGATCCTGCAGCGCGTTGATCTCGAGCTGCTCATGCTGCAGCGCTGCGATCGCTTCGACGGCAGCGCGGGCGCCGGCCAGGGTGGTGACGGTGGGCACGGCGTAGTCGAGGGCGGCCTTGCGCAGGTAGGTGTCGTCGTGTGCGGCCTGACGGCCGATGGGGGTGTTGATGATCAGCTGAATGCGCCCTGAGCGGATCGCGTCTTCGATGTTGGGGCGGCCCTCATGGACCTTCAAGACAGGTTCCACACTCAACCCTTCGCCGCTCAGCAGCTCGGCGGTGCCGCTGGTGGCGATCAGCGCAAAGCCCAGCTCGCTCAGCCGGCGCGCCACCGGCACCAGCGCGGCCTTGTCGCGGTCGTGGGTCGAGACAAACACGGTGCCGCCGGTGGGCAGTGGCTCGCCGGCAGCCTGCTCAGCTTTGGCATAGGCCAGGCCAAAGCCGCGGGCGCTGCCCATGACCTCGCCGGTGCTGCGCATCTCAGGGCCCAGCAGGGTGTCGGAGCCGGGGAAGCGCTTGAACGGAAGAACCGCTTCTTTGATGGCCTGCAGTGGGGGTTGCGGCTCGCTGCTCAGCCCCAGCTCGGCCAGGGTTTTGCCGGCCATCACCTGGCTGGCGATCTTGGCCAGGGGGGCGCCTGTGGCCTTGGCCACAAACGGCACGGTGCGCGAGGCGCGCGGGTTGGCTTCGATGATGAAGACGGTTTCACTGCCGGCGGCGTCTTTTTGGACGGCGAACTGCAGGTTGATCAGGCCGCGTACTTCAAGGGCCAGCGCTAGATCGCGCGCCCATTGGCGAATCGTGGCCAGGGCGCCTTCGCCCAGGCTCACTGAGGGTAGGCAGCAGGCCGAATCGCCCGAGTGGATGCCCGCCGGTTCGATGTGCTCCATCAGACCGCCGATCACAACGGTTCCCGAGCTATCGCAGAGCGCGTCGACATCCACTTCGGTGGCGTTGTCGAGGTACTGGTCGATCAACACCGGGTGGTCGGGTTCGACCGTGACCGCCTCGCGCATGTAGCGGTTGAGTTCGGCTTCGCCATGGACCACTTCCATGGCGCGCCCGCCGAGTACATAGCTGGGGCGCACCACCACGGGATAGCCGACCTCGGCGGCCACTGCTCTTGCTTCGGCTTCGCTGCGGGCCAGGCCGTTGCGCGGCTGTCGAATGTTCAGCCGCCGCAGGATCGCCTCAAACTGCTCGCGGTCTTCGGCTGTGTCGATCGACTCGGGCGAGGTGCCCCAAATGCGGGTTCCGGTGGCGGCGCCTGCGGGGCTCTCGAGCCAGCGCAGCAGCGGGATCGCCAGCTTCAGCGGCGTCTGTCCGCCGAACTGGACGATCACCCCCTCGGGCTTTTCGACCTCGATGACGTTCAGAACGTCCTCAAGCGTGAGCGGTTCGAAGTAGAGCCGGTCGCTGGTGTCGTAGTCGGTCGAAACGGTCTCGGGGTTGCTGTTGACCATCACCGTGGCGAAGCCTGCCTCACGCAGGGCAAACGAGGCGTGCACGCAGCAGTAGTCAAACTCGATGCCCTGGCCGATGCGGTTGGGACCACCGCCCAGGATCATCACCTTGCGGCGGGTTTCGGGCTGCACCTCGCTTTCGGGGGGGATCAACTCCAGGCTTCCGTCAGGCAGCAGGCGCTCCAGCGGCCGCTCGTAGGTGGCGTAGTGATAGGGAGTCGTGGAGGCGAACTCAGCTGCGCAGGTGTCCACGGTCTTGAACACCGCATTGACCCCAAGGCGCTGACGCTGGTTGCGCACCTCCAGCTCATGGCGACCGGTGGCCCAGGCGATCTGGCGATCGGAGAAGCCCAACTGCTTGAGCTCAAGCAGCGCGGCGGCATCGAGATCAGCGAGCTGGCGACCCGTCAGCAGCCGCTGCTCAGCCTCAATGATCAGCCGCAGCTTGGCCAGGAACCAGGGATCAATCGCCGAGATGCGATGGATGTCGGCATCGGAGTAGCCATTCACCATGGCCGTGCGCACCGAGAAGATGCGATCGGGCGATGGGGTGCGCAGCTCACGGTCCAGATCGGAGCGCTCAGGGGTGGGATCAGGCCGATCGCAGCCCCAGCCGGCATGACCGGTTTCCAGGGAGCGCAGGGCCTTCTGGAACGACTCCTCAAAGTTGCGGCCGATGGCCATCGCTTCACCCACGGACTTCATCGCCGTGGTGAGCACCGCCGGGCTGCCGCGGAATTTTTCAAACGCGAAGCGCGGCACCTTCGTGACCACGTAATCAATGGTGGGCTCGAAGCAGGCCGGCGTCTTGCCGGTGATGTCGTTGAGGATTTCGTCGAGGGTGTAGCCCACGGCCAGGCGGGCGGCGATCTTGGCGATCGGGAAGCCCGTGGCCTTGGAGGCCAGCGCCGAGGAACGCGAGACGCGCGGGTTCATCTCGATCACGATCACGTCGCCATTGGCGGGGTTGATCGCGAACTGGATGTTGCTGCCGCCGGTGTCGACGCCGATTTCGCGAATGATCGCGATCGCCTGGTCGCGCAGGCGCTGGTACTCGCGATCGGTGAGGGTCTGGGCCGGCGCCACGGTGATCGAATCGCCCGTGTGCACCCCCATGGGGTCGAGGTTCTCGATGCTGCAGACGATCACCACGTTGTCGGCGGTGTCGCGCATCACCTCGAGCTCGAACTCTTTCCAACCCAGCAGCGACTGCTCAATCAGGATCTGGCTGACGGGGCTGGCCTCGAGGCCGCTCTTGCAGATGGCGCGAAATTCGTCTGGGTTGTAGGCAATGCCGCCGCCGCTGCCGCCCAGGGTGAAGGCGGGGCGAATGATGCGCGGGTAGCTGCCGATGGCGTCACCAACGGCTTCGGCTTCTTCAAGGTTGTTGGCGATGCCCGAAGGGCAAACGCTCACCCCGATGCGGGCCATCGCCTCTTTGAACAGCAGGCGGTCTTCGGCCTTTTTGATCGCGTCGAGGTTGGCGCCGATCAGTTCGACGCCGTGGCGCTCCAGGGTGCCGTTTTCGGCCAGGGCCACCGCCAGATTCAGGGCGGTTTGCCCCCCCATGGTCGGCAGCAGGGCATCGGGCTTCTCGATCTCGATCACCCGGGCCACCACCTCGGGGGTGAGCGGCTCGATGTAGGTCCGATCCGCCATGTCCGGATCGGTCATGATCGAGGCCGGATTGCTGTTGACCAGCACCACCTCAAAGCCCTCGGCGCGCAGGGCTTTGCAGGCCTGGGTCCCTGAATAGTCGAATTCGCAGGCTTGGCCGATCACGATCGGCCCGGAACCCAGCAGCAGGATGCGTCTGAGATCAGACCGGCGTGGCATGGAGCGCTGCGGGCAAACTTGCCTAGCCTCTCACGGGCCTGGGCAGGGCACCGGGCTGGGGCCGGTGGGTCGCCTGGCTGCGGCGGCAATGGCTAACCTGGTTTTACGCAAGGTTTTTGACGCACGCGATGAGCGAACTCCAGCGCCTGAAGGGGCTGCTGCCCCCCGAAATGCAGAGCTGGGTGTTTGTCGAAGCGGCTGCCTCGGTGGATCCGCCGCTGATCACGATTGAAGAGATCGGTCGTGATGAGGTCGAGATCCAGCTTGATCTGGAGAAATGGGACGCCCTGGCGCTGGACCATCGCAACCTGCTCTTCTGGCATGAGGTGGGCCGCATCCAGAACGATGCGATCCCGCGCGACGGCTGGGAGATGGCAGCCCTGGCGATCGGTCTGGGCGGCGCGATCGGTGAGCTCTGGGTGCAGGACGGCCTGCTGCTGGTCATGGCCCTGGGGCTCTCAGGCTTTGCCGGCTACCGGCTGTATTTGAAGAACAACTCCGAAAAGCGTCTGGCCGATGCCATCGCCGCCGATGAGCGGGCGATCGATCTGGCCTGCCGGTTTGGCTACAGCCTGCCCAATGCCTACAAGAGCCTGGGCGGGGCTTTGAAGGATCTGGTCGAGCAGACCCGTAAGAAAAAGAAGCGCACCTTCTACGAAGATCGGCTCGAAGCGCTGCGCAAGAGCGCCGGCCGCGCCCGCGCCGAAATGGCCCAGCAGCAGGGGTCGCGCGAATCGGTCACCAGTGAGAACGTCTATGGCTGAGCTCGCTACCGACAGCAAACCCCTGGCGCTGCTGGCCGCTGAAGCCTGTGATGACCGCAAGGCCGTTGATATTCGTCTGATCCGGGTTGAGGAGGTCAGCTCCCTGGCTGACTGGTTTGTGATTTGCAGCGGCCTGACCGATGTGCAGGTCCGCGCCATCGCTCGCTCGGTTGAAGATCGCCTCGAAGAGGAGCTTGGTCGCCTGCCGCTGCGGCGCGAGGGCCAGTCCGAGGGGCGCTGGGTGCTGCTCGACTACGGCGAGGTGATCGTGCATGTGCTGACGCCCAGTGAGCGCAGTTACTACGACCTCGAGTCGTTCTGGGGCCATGGCGAGCAGGAGCGCTACCTGAGCCCGGCCACCGGTCAAGCGGGCTGAGGCATTGAGCCAGCCCCTGCTCGATGACACCAGCCGCTCGCCGGTGCCGCCTGAGCAGCGGCCACGGGAGGAATACGCCCAGCTGCTTCGTTCCTGGTTTTTTGTGTGGCCCCATCAGGGCTGGTCGGCCCTGCTGAAGCCGCTGTTGATCAGCTGGCTTTTGGTGCTGCCTGTGACCGTGCTGGTGGCCAGCGGCAGCTTCAGCTTGCGCCGGTCGCTGCCCTTGCTGCTGGCAGCTGGAGCCCTGGCGGCGGTGGTGCTGCCCTTGCTGCTGCTGCTGCGGCAGTGGCTGGGGTGGAGTTATGTGAACCGCCGCCTGCTCAGTGAACGCATCAGTTACGAGGAATCGGGCTGGTACGACGGTCAGGTCTGGGAGAAGCCCCTGGCCTGGCGTCAGCGCGATTTGCTGATCGCCCAGCACGAGGTCAAGCCGGTGCTGCTGCGGCTGCGGCAGACGGCCAGCGCCGTTGCGGCGCTGCTGCTTGTTGGCGGTGGGATCTGTCAGGCTCTGGGCAGTCACCTGCTCCCATGAGCCTGCCGACGGGTCTTAGTGGCACGAGCCGCACAGCGGTTCCAGCGCTCGAGGTGCGCCTGCTGCGCGAGGGCATCGCCGAATCGCATCATCGGGTTCACGCTGTCGTATGCGACGGACGCGGCCGGGTGCTGATGCGCGCCGGCGACCCACAGCAACTCAGCTTTGTGCGCTCGGCGCTCAAACCGTTTCAAGCCACGGTGTTTGTGGCCAGCGGCGCTGCCGATGCCTGCGGCTGCGGTGAGCGTGGTCTGGCGATCGCCTGCGCGTCCCACGCCGGCAGCGCCGCCCATGCGCGCGAGGCGTTTCGGCTGATGTGGGGCGCCGAGCTCGAACCTGAGCAGTTGCAGTGCCCTGTGCCAACAGGCGGCAGCAGCGCTCTGGAGCACAACTGCTCGGGCAAGCATGCGGCTTTTCTGGCCACCTGCCGCCGCCTGGGCTGGAGCACCGAGAGCTATCTGCAGAGCGAGCATCCGCTGCAGCAGGAG
>JBMSMG010000020.1:0-25788 GCA_049421025.1 Prochlorococcaceae cyanobacterium
TGGTGAGCACCGGCGGGATCGAGCCGTTGTATTCAGGCGCGCAGATCACCCAGCGGCTCGCGCCCTGAAGCTGGGCCTCCAAGCCTGCCAGCGCCGCCGGCGTGCCCGAGGCCATGGCCCGGGGGGTGAACAGGGGCAGATCCACCGCCGTGAGATCGAGTACCTCAGCGCTCTGAGCCTGGGCCTTGGCCGCGGCGGCGAAACGCTCGGCCAGCTTGAGGTTCTCGCCATTGCTGGCTGTGATGATTAGCAGGTCGCCCATCGGTTGCAACGCCAAACTGAGCTCGATTGACGCGCTCAAGCATGACGGCAACCGTGGCTTCTGTGCGCTTGGAGGCCTTTCCGCGCTTGCAGCGCGGCGCCCTCACCACCCTGCAGGTGAACCTGGGCTACCGCTGCAACCAGGCCTGCAGCCACTGCCATGTCGATGCGGGGCCAACCCGCACCGAAATGATGGATGCGGCCACACTGGCGTTGATCCCGCAGGTGCTGGCGGCACGCCAGATCGCCACGCTCGACCTCACCGGCGGCGCACCGGAGCTGCATCCCGGCTTTCGCACGCTGGTGGCGCAGGCCCGCGCCCAGGGCGTGGCGGTGATCGATCGCTGCAACCTCACGATCCTCAGCGAACCGGGCCAGCACGATCTGGCGGCCTTTTTGGCTGCTCAGGGCGTGCGTGTGGTGGCCTCACTGCCCTGCTACCTGGAAGACAACGTCGATCGTCAGCGCGGCCATGGCGTGTTCGCCCGCAGCATTGCTGGCCTGCAGCAGCTCAATGCCCTGGGCTATGGCCGGCCCGGTTCCGATCTGGTGCTCGATCTGGTGTTTAACCCCCAGGGGCCCAGCCTGCCGCCACCGCAGCAGCAGCTCGAGGCCGAGTACCGCCGCCACCTCGGCGAGACCTATGGCATCGAGTTCAACAGTCTGCTGGCCCTGGCCAACATGCCAATCGCCCGCTTTGCGGCGCAGTTGCAGCGCAGCGGTGAGCTGGAGGGCTACCAGCAGCTGCTGAAGCGCAGCCACAACCCCGCCAACCTTGATCAGCTCATGTGCCGTTCGCTGATCAGTGTCGACTGGCAGGGCCGCCTCTATGACTGTGATTTCAACCAGATGCAGGGCCTTACAGCCGCTGGGGCGCTGCATGTGCGTGACCTGATCAACACCGACCCTCAGGGCCATGCCATCGCCGTGGCATCGCATTGCTTCGGCTGCACGGCAGGCAGCGGTTCGAGCTGTGGCGGAGCGCTGAGCTAAGTGCGCGCCTGCACAACGCAGCTTGGCCCCTGCAGCATCTCGATCAGTCAACATCCTGAAAGGTGATCGGGAGCCCCCATGTCTGCAGCCCAAGCCGAGACCCTGCAGCAATCGGTGCGGCAGTACTACGGCAGCACTCTGAGCGGCAGCGCTGATCTGCGCACCAGCGCCTGCTGCGATGCGACCAGCGTGCCGGAGGCCCTCAAGCCCCTTCTGGCGCGCATTCACCCTGAGGTGAGTGCCCGGTACTACGGCTGCGGTCTGGTGGCTCCGCCTGTGCTCGAAGGGGCGCGGGTGCTTGATCTGGGTTGCGGCAGTGGCCGCGATGTCTATCTGCTGGCCCAGCTGGTGGGCCCGGCCGGTGAGGTGGTGGGTGTCGACATGACCCCTGAGCAGCTGGCGGTGGCGCGGGAGCACCAGGGTTGGCATGCCGCGCAGTTCGGCTACAGCAATGTGCGCTTTCTCGACGGGTTGATCGAACAGCTCGATCGGCTTGAGCTTGATGCCGCCAGTTTTGATGTCGTTGTCTCCAACTGCGTCGTCAATCTGGCCACCGACAAGGGCGCGGTGCTCGCCGGCGTGCGGCGTCTGCTCAAGCCCGGTGGTGAGTTGTATTTCGCCGATGTCTACGCCGATCGCCGGATCGATCCGGCGCTGCGCGATGACCCTGTGCTCTACGGCGAGTGTCTCTCTGGGGCGCTGTATTGGAATGATTTTCTGCGTGTGGCCCGCCAGAGCGGTTTTGCTGACCCCCGTTTGGTGAGCAGCCGGCCGCTGAGCATCAGCGATCCTGCGTTGGTGGCCCGGCTTGGGCCCACGCGCTTTTTTTCGGCCACCTACAGGCTGTTCAACATCGCTGAACTCGAAGATGCCTGTGAAGACCACGGCCAGGCCGTGCGTTACCTGGGTACGGCATCAGGCAGCCCTAACGGCTTTGATCTCGATGAGCATCACCATTTCGCGAGCGGCCGCAGCGTGCCGGTGTGCGGCAACACCTTCCGCATGCTGCGCCAGAGCCGTTTCGCGGCTCATTTCGCCTTTGATGGCGATTTTGCGCGGCATTTCGGACTGTTTGCTGGCTGCGGCGGTGGGCTGCCCTTCAGCCTCGAGAGCAACAGCTCCTGCTGCTGATGCTTTGGCCCATGCCCCCACGGCGTTTGCCTCTGCTGGCCCTGCTGCTGGCCCTGGCTGCAGTGACATCGGGCGGTTCTGTAGCGGCGCGGGTCAGGCAGGCTGAGGCAACCCAGGTGTGCGTGCTGGTGCCCCGGGTCGAATCACTCGATGAGGGTGATGCGGTGGGTGATGTGCCCACGGCGACCCCCGCTCTGTTGGTGGTTGAGCCGTTGCAGCAGGTGCGGATCGAAGCACCCGGCGGCCGCGTGCTGTGGAGCCGCACCGCCGCCGCCGGCGAGGCCCTGCCCAGGCCGCTGGATTGGCCGTTGCCCCCCCTGCGGCCGGGTGAGCAGGTTGTGCTGCGCTTGCAGCCGCTCGGTGCTGCTGCCGATGCCTATGCCCATGTGCGGCTGCGTGCTGCCAGCGCCGCCCGGCTTGCCGCCACCGCAGAGCTGATCAAGCGTTTGCTTGGCACGCCTCAGGCCTGGCTTGCTGCGGTGCACACGGCTCTCACCGCAGGCGATGTTCCCTTGGCCTGGAGCCTGCTGTATGCGCCTGAGGCTCCAGCGAGCGGCCCGCTGCTTGAGCTGCGGCGCGAGCTGCTGCGCCGTGGTTGCGGTGAGCCACAGAGCAGGGCCGATGCCCCAGCGTAAAAAAAAACCAAAAGGTCCGGCACCTGTGGCACCGGACCTGGGTGAGTCAGTGAAACGCCAATTGAACGGTGTGACGCGATGGCCGAACGGGCCTCAACGGGTGGTTGCCGCGGTCATGCCGCAGGCAGCTTGTCACCAAGAGTTGGTTGCGTCGCGGTTGTTCGAATCGTTCAGTTCGCTTCGGAGCTGCTCAAGGCGGCACCTGGGGCCATGGTGTCCAACGATCGGCTCCCATAAACCCGGGGGCACCTAGGGCGATGCATCGGGTGGTTCTTGTGAACCGGGGAACCGCAGATCAGGACAAGACTGTTGGAGCAGGGGCCTGCGGTTAGCGCACTCCTGACGGCTGGCGGGGTGGAGTGTCATCCATTGCTGGGCCTCCGTGTCGGTGCCATCACTTTCACCCGCCCTGGCGCGGCTGACCATAGGTATCGATGCCTGTTGTGGCCTTGGGCGGATTGATTCCGCGCTGGCGACATCAAGTGCCGAGCTCGTCAGCATCGAAGCAGTCGCGTTGCCCGCTCTGACGATGCCTTCGCTCAGTCGCCATCACCAGCGCACGCTCGAGACGATCTGGGTTCATCCGATCACCCACAACCTCAGGCTCGCCGAGGTCGAATCGCTGCTTGAGGCCCTCGGCGCCGAGCTCAGCCGCCAGGGTGGGCGCCTTGAGGTGCGCTTTGCCCAGGGCCCTGTGAGCTGGATTCACAGCGGTGGTGGGGGCCTGCGTTCAGGGGATCTTGATGCCGATGCCATCGAGCGTTTGCGCCATCTGTTGCATGCCGCCGGCATCAGCCCCGCCCAGCCCCACGTTGCTCCCGAAGGCCCCCGCGGCGATCAGGCCCTGCGCCTGGTGCTGGTGCTGGACCATCACCAGGCCCGCCTTTGGCGTTTGGATGGCGATGCCATCGACCATGCCGTGCTCCATCCCCATGGTCTGTGGGGCACGGGCGAGCGACTCAGTCATCGCCATGACCGCGACATCGCCGGTCAGCGGGCGCCCCTCGATTACGCCTATCTCGAGGAGATTGCTACTGCCATCGAGGCTGCCGGTGCCGTGCTGCTGCTCGGCCATGGCCACGGTGAGAGCGACATGCGCAACGTGCTGCTGCAGCATCTGCAGACCCGTCATCCGGCGCTTGTCGAGCGCATCGTGGCGATCGAGACCGTCGACGATTCGGCCCTGAGTGAGGCCCAGCTGCTGGCCCTGGCCCGTGAGCGCTTCGGCAACCTGCCGCATCGCCACAGCCTGCTGGTGCCAGGGCAGGAGCCCCGCTTCGGCTGAGCCCCCAAAGAGCCCCATGGTCGGCAGTACATCAGTACTCTAAACGGGGTGTGTTGGAGCGCTGATGGCTGCGTCGCGTGGCTGGTCGCAAGAGCTGGGCTTGCCGCCGCAGGGGAATGCCTGCCGCGGTGTTGAGCTCACGCTGTTGGGCCCTGTGTTGCCTGTGGGTGAGCCCGTGCTGTTGCCCCTAGCCCTTGAGACGGTGGCCGCTGGTTTTCCCAGTCCTGCGGCCGACTATGTCGAGGCTTCGATCGATCTCAATGTTGAGCTGGTGCCCCATCCGAGTTCGACCTTTTTTCTGCGGGTTGAGGGTGGGGCCATGGCCGCCAGTGGCATCAGTGACGGTGACTTGCTGGTGGTTGATCGCAGCGTGGCGCCGCGCCGCGGTTCGACAGTGGTTGTGGTGCACGCAGCTCAGCTGCTGCTGCGGCGCCTTGAAGGCAGTGCGCCGCGTTGGCGCCTGGTGGCTGACGATCCGTTGCTGCCGCCGCTGGCGCTCAACGGCGATGACCCCCACCTGCTGATCTGGGGAGTGGTCATTCATGCGGTGCATCACCTCACCAGAAGCCCTGGCTGTGCAGCCACAGGCCCAGCAGCAGCATCGGCACAAACACGGCTCCGGCGATCTGCAGCTTGACCACCAGGGGCGAGGGCTGCTTGTCATTGCTCTGGCGGCCGGCTTGACGCGGGGTGGTGCGGCCCATGGCGCATGTGACGAATGATGCGACTTTGCCGGGTTTTGGTCGCTCTCGCGACCGCCGTCGCGGCCTGATGAGCGGACCTTCTTTGCTTTCGCTTAAGATTTGAAGTGTCTCAGCGCGGTGCGCGTGTGAATGACAACCATCCCGTTCTGAATGCTCTGGAGGCTCAGCTGCGGGAGTTGCGCCTGCGTTACGAGCATCACCCCAGTGAGCACAACCGTTATCAGCTGGTCAAGCTCGAGCGTCTGATTACCGAGTGGGCGCCGGGGAGCCTGAATTGAGCCCGCCCGTCGTGCGGCACTGCAAGGCCCTGGCCTTGCCGCGCTGCCAGGTGGCCTGATCACCCTTGACCCAAAACTCCTCGTCGCCGTCTGCGTAGCGGGCTCCACTGCCTGAGTGCTGTTGCAGAAGCCTTGAGGCTCCTTCTGTGCCTGTGAGCAGCACCACCTCGCTGGGCGCTGCGTTGAAGAACAGGGCGCGCACCTCGCTGGCATCAAAGGTTCCGGTGCACAGGTACGTGGCGCGAATCGCTTCTTCGGCCTGGACGCTGCGCGGCGCGCTGATCAGGGTGCCGGCGGCGGCTGCCAGCCCAATCAGTGTGGCTGCTGCGCCCCAGTGGGCGGGCGCGGGGCGATGGGGCTGGGCCACGGCTGGCTGGGTGATGCTGCGAGGTCAGCTTGGCGCCGGCGCCGGCGCCTGTCAGCCTCAAAAATAGTTCAAGCGTACTAATTTGGAAGGGCTTGGTGGGGTGGCCGTGGCGCAGGGTGTTGATCTGGCGGCTTGGCTGGTGCGTGATCCAGCCTCGGCGCTGCTGCTGCGGGTCAGCGGCCCATCGATGCAGGGCGCCGGCATTCGGCATGGTGATCTGCTGTTGCTCGACTGCGGCCTGCCCCCCAGGCCTGGTCATGTGGTGGTGGCGCGTCTGGGTGATGGGTTCACCGTCAAACGCCTGGTGCGCCGCCGTGGTGGGCTGGCCCTGCAGGCGGCCCATCCGGCCTATCCGCTGCTGCTGCTTGAGCCTGATGGCGATCACCAGCTGCTGGGGGTGGTGCGCCATGTGATCCGCCGCCTTTGAGCTGCCATGACCCTGGCGATCGTGCTGATTGATGGCAACAACTTCTATGCCTCCTGCGAGGCGGTGGTCGATCCGGCGGTGGTGGGTAGGCCGCTGGTGGTGCTCTCCAACAACGACGGTTGCATCGTCTCGCGCAGCGCCCAGGCCCGGGCCCTGGGCATTCCCATGGGCATGCCCTACTTCAAGCTGCGCCAGCAGCTTGAGCGCCAGGGGGTGGTGGTGCGCAGCTCCAATTACGCCCTCTATGCCGACATGAGCCAGCGGCTCATGACCACGCTGGAGCGCTGGGTGGAAGAGCTGGAGATCTACTCGATCGACGAAGCCTTCGGTCTGCTGCACCGGCCAGCGGGGGGCGATCTCACGGGCTGGGGCCGGGCCCTGCGGCGTGAGGTGCAGTGCCATTTGGGGTTGCCGGTGGCGGTCGGCATCGCCGCCACCAAGGTGCTGGCCAAGATCGCCAACAAGGCCGCCAAGGCCGATGTGGGCCGCGGCGGCGTGCTGGATCTCGCCAGTGAGCACAATCCCGAGGCCCTGTTGGCGAGCGTCGCTATCGAAGAGGTCTGGGGCATTGGCCGGCGTCTGGCGCGTTGGTGCCGCCTGCGGGGGGTGGCCGATGCCAGGGCCCTGCGCGACATGCCCAGCGGTGAGCTCCAGCGCAAGTGCGGCGTGGTGGGCTTGCGGCTGCAACAGGAGTTGCGCGGCCACTCCTGCTTGCCGCTGGTGCTGCAGCCACCGCCCAAGCAGGAAACCTGCGTGAGCCGCAGTTTCAGCCAGCCGGTTGAGACACCTGAGGCGTTGCGCGAAGCTGTCGCCACCTACCTGGTGCGCGCCGCCGAGAAGCTGCGGCAGCAGGAGCAGCGCGCCGGGGCGATCACGGTGTTTGTGCGCAGCAGTCCGTTCAACGGCACCAGCTTGTACAGCCAGGCCGCCACCGTCACCCTGCCTGTGGCCAGCAATGACACGGCGGTGCTGCTGGCGGCGGCGCTGCCGCTCACGGCGCGCCTGTTTCGCCCTGGCAAGCCGCTGCACAAGGCCGGCGTGCTGTTGCAGCAGCTGCAGGGTGACGATCTGCTGCAGCACCATGTGCTGGTGCCGTTGACGCTTGCTCAGCAGTGCCGGCGCGAGCGGCTGATGGCGGTGATCGATGCTCTCAACCGCCGCTATGGCCGCGGCGCCGTGCAGTGGGCCGCCTGCGGCCTGCAGCCCGCCTGGGCCATGCGTCGTTCACGGCTGTCGCGGGCTGCCACCACCTGCCTGGCCCAGATTCCTGTGGTCCACGCTCGTTGAGGGCACGCTCACGCTGAGCCCACGGGGCGTGTCGTCGGCGCTGGGGCTGGCAACGGCAAAGAGAGGGCCGAACAGGGCTTTGAGTGCTTTGTGGTACTGGCTTTCACTGATGACTTGTTCGTCGACCAGTTGGCGCAGGTTGTCGATGCGCGCCTTGATCTGGGCGTCCTTGAGCAGGGCCTGGCAGCTGAAGTTGCTCTGGCTGCGCGCCAGAGGAATGTTCAGCGTCACCAAGGCCAGAAAACTGCTCTGGCTGCCGATGCTGTTGTTGTTGGCATTGGGGGCGACGTTGACGTTGTTGCCCCATTGGTCGGGATAGGCGCCAGCCGAGAGCGACAGGCTGGGCACCACACCGCCATCGGAGCTGCAGCGCAATCCGCCCAGGTCAATCGCGACCCTGGATCCCTGGGGGAACTGCTGGCTTGGGGCCATGTAGATCTGGGCTAAGGCCTCGCTTGCTCCGCAGGCAAAGACGCAGCAGGTGGCTGCCGCGAGCGCCACCGGGAGCACACCCGCAGGGTGAACAGGCCCTGTTCGGAGACGCCACATAGGTAAAAGTCTCGGGTGGGATCGAGAACGCTGTAGGGAATGGTGCGGCTGGCGCCGGGTCCCAGCCGCAGGCGACTGGGACGCAAGCGGATCCAGCGTTCGGCTTGTTCAGGTTCCAGCGGTGTCAGCGCGGCGCTGCTGCGCGAGTGCTGCTGAACCACCGCAAACACCTGCAGGTTCAGGGCAATGCTGCGGGCGCTCGGGTTGCTCAGCAGCAGAACCCCGCGTGGCTGCTCGAGCCGCAGGGGCGATTGGCCAAAGGCCAGGGCTGCTGGGCTCGCGGTGACGAGCCCGATCAGCCCTAGCCCCAGCCGCAGCGTCAGCCTCATCAGCGTGGTCGAAGCCGTGCTGATCGCCGCCATCAGCCGTCGTAGCAGCTGACGGTGGCACTGGCGCTGTAGGTGCCGTTGGCAAAGCGGTTGTTGTCATTGGTTGTGCTGAAGCGCACGTGCAGCGGTGTGGTGGCCAACGTTCCGTCGTTGTCGAGGTTGACCTGGGCGCTGGTGTCCCAGCTGCCTGTGCCCATGCGCACCTGCGAGGTGGTGGCTTGGGTGCTGCCTCCCGTGAGCGTGGGATTGTCAACCCTGATAAAGCCATTGCTGGTGAGGTTGCTCACCGCCGCGATCGTGGCCGCGGCCAGGTTGCCGTTGAAATTGCCCGTTTCGCCGCTGTCAGAGGTGATCAGGCTGCGGTTGGTGCGCACCCCAATCGAGCCATCGCTTGAGCTCAGGGTGCATGAGCTGCTGATGAGGGCCTGGCCGAAGTTCACGCTTTGGCTGGCGCCCACCTGCGCTGCTGGGGCGCTGCGCCATGCCTCAGCTAGCGGCAGCGTTGAGGCCACGGCCATAGCGGCCAGCAGCGTCTGGGTGGTGGCTGAGAGGGATCGACGGGGCGGGATCAAAGCAAGTCACCGGATCAATGCCCACTGCGTTTAGGGGGCAGCAGCTCGCTCGGCAGGCTGCTGCTGCAGCAATGCGGCGTGACGCAGTGTCTCCGCATCACTGTTGCCGCGAGCGGGTACCGGGGGGGCTTGAGAGGGAAACAGTTGACAGGTGGCCTCTGTTCTTTCGAGCTGATGTTTTTGATCTACAGCCCTGACGGCAGCCTCGTGCAGATCAAGCAACTCACTGACCTGCTGGATCCGTTTGAGGTTTTGGTGGAAGGACGTTTGCATGCTGGCGAGGAGATTCAGGATCCCCAGGCCTTTCTCAAGCGCGAGTTGCGTTTTCCGTCGGGGGAGCCGTTGCCCCGTTGTTGGATTGATCCTGACTACGGCAAGGGGACTGAGGCCCATTGAGGTGAGAGTGCTGAGAGGTTTGGGAAACGTCAAAGGATCACCGGTGATCCTTTGAACTGCTGCAAATCTGCTTTTCTGCTAATGCATCAATTCTCGCAAATGGGGAGGATGCTGTTAAAATATTTTGCGATATTTAAATTTCGCGATGCGAAGAATCACGATCTCCGTGGATGACGATATGCATCGTGCTTTGCGCTTGCTGGCTATAGTTAAAGAGAAGTCTTTTGGCGCTGTCGTTGTTGATGCGATTGATTTATATCTCAAGGAGAATAATGCTTATAGCCTTGGCGTTTCCCAGCGGCAAGATCCTTCGACGTGATCCATAGACGTTCGCGTGCAACGTTTCCCTGCTCGTAGCCAGCAGCGGCTTGGATCAGCTTGCTCGGCGTTGGCTCCTCTCGCCGCTTGCGCGAGCGAGAACCACCTGTGTTGTCTGAAGTGACAGTGGCAAGGGCAGGGTTGCTTGAGGCGGCAACGGGCTTGATACGTTGGCAGTGTCCCTAACGGCTCTGGCCTGCTGGCTGGTGCAGTACTGCTCGGTTTGTGATGCCGTTTTTGCCCAGCCTGCTTGAGATCATCGTCGGCATCTTGCTGCTGTTCGGAGGGGGTGAGTTTTTTGTGGCCGGCTCGGTCGCCATCGCCTTGCGCCTTGGGATTCCGCAGATCGTGATCGGTTTGACGCTGGTGTCGCTCGGCACGAGCGCGCCTGAGCTGTTCGTCAGCATGATCTCGACGGTTCAGGACAACGACGGTATCGCTGTCGCCAACGTGGTGGGCAGCAACATCTTCAATGTGTTGGTGGTGCTGGGGCTCAGCTCTCTGGTGATGCCGCTGCGGGTCAAAAGCAGGCTGGTGCGCCGTGATGTGCCCCTGCTGCTGGCGGTGTCGATGGCGGTCTGGGGCATGGCCGCTGGCGGCCGCGTCTACTGGCAGGCGGGATTGGCTCTGCTGGTGGCCCTGGTGATCAACATCGTCTGGGAGTCCCGCACAGCTAGTGAGACCCCTGATGAAGCCGACGACTTTGACGAGGCTGATCGAAGCCCGATTCCCTCGGCGCTGCTGAAGCTCGCAGCAGGGTTGGTCTTGCTGGTGATTGGCTCGCAGGTTCTGGTTCGCGGTGCTGAGGCTGCTGCAGCGCTGTTGCAGATCCCTGAGTCGGTTGTGGGCATCACGATTGTCGCTGCCGGTACCTCGATGCCCGAGCTGGTCACTTCGGTGGTGGCTGCCTACCGCGGCAAGGCTGATATTGCCGTCGGCAACGTGGTGGGCAGCAACATCATCAACCTGATGTTGATCCTCGGCCTTTGCGCCACCTTTTCGGGTGAGGGCCTCCTCGCTGAGCCGAACCTGATCAACCGCGACATGCCGATCATGATCGTCTCGATCCTGGCCTGTTTGCCGATTTTTTGGAGTGGTGGTGTGATCAAGCGCCGTGAGGGTCTGTTGCTGGTGGCCCTCTATGTGCTCTACCTGGGGGATCAGTTGCTTGAAGTGACCGGTGCAGGCGGTCTGCTGTTCAATTTCAGAGCGGCTGTTTTGGTGGTGGGTCTGCCATTGGTGATGGTGTTTCTGGCCTGGGAAAGCCTGTTGTGGTTCCGGGCCCGCAAAGCTCAGAGCCCGAACTGACGGCAGATCAACCAGGGCACCAGCAAGGTCATCGTCAGCGTCATCGGCACTCCATAGCGAGCCACATCCAAAAACCGGTACCGGCCTGGGCCAAACACCATCAGGTTGGTTTGGTAGCCCACAGGGCTCAAAAAGCTCTGGCTGGCGCCGAAGAGCACTGCAAAGATGAAGGCCATCGGTGGCTGCTGCAACCCCACCGCCAGCTGTGCGGCAATGGGGATCAGCATGGCCACTGTGGCCGCATTGCTCATCACTTCGGTGAGCAAGGTGGTGAACAAAAACACCACCAACAAGGCTGCATAGACCGGCCAGTGATTCAGGTTGGTGAGCAAGCCCTGGGCCAGGGTGTTGGCGAGCCCAGTTTTCTCAAGGGCCACGCTGAAGCTCGCGAGCGAACCCAGCAGCAAAATCACATCGAGGCGGATCGCCCGCTGCAGCTCGCCTGGCCTCAGGCAGCCTGCAGCCACCATGGCCACGGTGCCTAGCAGCACCGCTGCCACCAGGGGCACCAGCTCAAAGGTGGGCAGCAGGATCACCAGAGCGGCGATCAGCAGCGCCACCCATTTGCGGCTCACGGTGGGCAAATCCTTTTCGAGTTGCTCCAGCACCACCAGGTCATTGTTGGCCTGCAGGCCGCGGATGGCGTCTTTGGGGCCCTGCAGCAGCAGCACATCGCCTTCGCGCAGCTGGGCCCGCCCAAGGCGCTCACGAAGCACCGCATTGCCGCGGCGCAGGGCCAACACGGTGACGTTGTAACGCTGCCTGAAGCGCAGATCGCGCAGGCAATCACCTGCCAGGGTTGAGCCACCGGGCAGCAGGACCTCAACCATGCGCTGGTTGTTTTGCTGATCGGCTGTTGTTTGCGTTGCAGCTTCAGGTACCGGTGCCAGCTCGATCGTGTGGTCCTGCTGCAGGCGCAGCAGGTCCTCACGGCTGCAGCGCAGCAGCAGCCGATCACCCAGCACCAAGGTGCGGTCGGCCAGCGGCGGCAGAAAGCGCTCGCTGCCGCGGTGCAGCTCCAGCACATCAAGGTCAAAGCGCCGCTGCAGACGGCTGCCATGCAAGGACTGACCGACCAATTCAGAGCCCGCTGGGATCCGCACCTCGGTCAAATAGCCGCTGCTGGCAAGACTCCCCACGAGATCGTCGTCGTTGCGGCCGCGGTCGGGCAGAAAGCGATCGGCGAGCAGCACCATCACAGCACCGCCGACCAGCCATACACCGATGCCGATGGCGCTGAAATCGAACAGGCCGAAGCTGCCGTAGCCCAGTTTGCTGCTGACTTCACTGGCCAGCAGGTTGACCGAGCTGCCCAGCAGGGTCATGGTGCCGCCCAGCACCGTGGCAAACGACAGCGGCAGCAGCACCTTGGAGGGGGAGATGCCGCGCCGCTGACACCAGCCTTCGACCACCGGCAGCAAGGAGGCCACGATTGGCGTGTTGGGCACAAACGCCGACACCGGCCCCACCGCCGCCACCATCAAGGTGATCATGCGCTTGGGGCTGCGTACCGCATCGGAGCCGATCAGCGCGCGCAGCCGGTCGAGCGCCCCTGAGCGAAACAGCCCTGCCGATAGGGCAAACAGCCCCATCAGGGTGATCAACGCTGGGCTGCCGAAGCCTGCGACGGCCTCACTGGGTTTAAGGACGCCAAAGGCGATCAGCAACGCCGCTGCCAGCAGACCCGTGACCTCAGGGGCAAGCCAGCCACCAATGAACAGCACGACCGAGCCCAGCAGGATCGCCAGGGTGATCCAGCCCGCTGGCGTAATTACAGAGAAGAACTCGATCATGAATGCCGTTCTAACACGGCAAACAGGTCGGAAAATCGTATTAAGCGGCGTTGCTCAGAGATAAACCTCTTCGCGCGGGTAGCCCACCCGTGTTGGCGCGCGGTTGCCGTAGAGCGCCGAAAGCACCAGCAGGATTCCCAGCCTGCCGACAAACATGCAGACCATCAGCACCAGTTGGCCGAGGCGGCCAACATTGGCCGTCACCCCTAAATCAAGGCCCACGGTGCCGAAGGCCGACATGCAGGTGAACAGGTTTTCCAAAAAGCTGAAGCCCTCTCCAGCTCGGATCCCCCCGGTGGTCTCGCCGATGCCAAGCAGCAGGGTCATCAGCACCACAAACCCCGCCGAGGCCAGCGCCGTGCCTACGGCTTTGAGCACAACGGAGGCGGGAATGAGCCTGTTGCGAATCACCACGCCCTCGCGGTTCTGCAGCGTCGAGCGGGTGGCGCCCACCAGCACGGCAAAGGTGGTGGTTTTGATGCCGCCGCCAGTGCCCCCAGGGCTGGCACCGATGAACATCAGCAGGATCATCAGCAGCAGGCCTGCATCGGAGACCGTTTCAATCGACAGCGGCACCGTGTTGAAGCCTGCGGTGCGGGTGGTGATCGATTGGAAAATCGTCACCTGGAGCCGGTGCAGCAGGCTGAGGCTCTGCATGACCCCGTCAGAGGCGAACTGTTCGGTCAGCAGCAGCCCCAAGGCGCCAATGCCGATCAACAGAAAGGTTGAGCGCAGCACCAGCCGGGTGTGCAGGCTGAAGTTGCGCAAACGTCTAAAGCGAAACCGAAAGCCCAGCAGGTCGTTGGTGACGCGCCAGCCGATGCCCCCCATGACGATGAGGCTGCCGATCACCCCGCAGACCACGGCGTTGAACTGATAGCCGACCAAGCTGTCGGCCCACAGGCCAAAACCAGCGTTGTTGTAGGCGCTGATGCAGTGGAACAGGGCGGCCCAAAGACGTTCGCCCCTGTTGTCGATATCGGTGAAGCCGAAGCTGTAGAGAATCACCGTCCCCAGGGCGATCAAACAGCTGGCGGTGATCAAGATCTGGTGAAAGGTGGGCCCGATACCGCCGACGCCAAATTCATCGAGTGCCCGGCCTTTGTCGAGGCGTTGCCTCAGGCCGCTGCGGCCCTGCACAAACCCCTGCAAAAAGGTGGTGATGGCCATCAACCCCAGGCCGCCCACCATGATCAGCGCTGCCAGCGCCACCTGGCCCACCGGCGTCAGATCACGGCTGACATCGATGATCGAGAGCCCGGTCACCGTGATGGCCGAGGTCACGGTGAACAGCGCTTCCCACAACCCCACAGCGTTGGTGGAGCACAGCGGTGATGCCAGCACAAAGGTGCCCACGGCAATCACCAGCAGTCCGGTCACGGCGGTGAACTGCGGCACCGTGAGCCGATGCCGCCAGTGCTGCAGGCGGTTCCAGGAGCGGGCTGCCGGGTTCCTGTTCATGGGCTCCAGTCTGCAGCCCGCCGTTGGGGTTCACCAGTTGGGGTTCAGCAGGTTGTTCAGTCGTTGCTGCCACGCGCTTGAGCACGCAAACGCGCCAGTCGCCTCAGCGGCATGGCGTCTGGCTGGCGGCCTTCAAGCCTGAGCTCCTGACTGCCTAGCAACGGCAGCTCGCCTTGATCCTTCAGGGTCATCAACACTGAGGCGGTGATCGCAAACAGGAGCACCAGCAGGGCTGTGGTGATTTGCGTGCCGCGGCTGGCCAGGTTGGTGCGCCCATCGCCAGCTGGTTGCAGCGAACTCAGCGGCAACCGGCAGTCAGAGCAGATCAGCCGGCTGCCGCTGCCGCTGCCCGCTTTGCTCAGCATGCGACAGCCGCAGCGGGGACAGGCCATGGATTACTGCTGCGGGGCTCCGTTGTAGATGGTCTGCAGCACGGTGCGTCCGTCGGTTGAGACGCGGATCTCAGTCTGCAGGGTGGGCGGCAGGTTTTCGGGCTGCCAGCCGGGTGCTCCGCCGAGAAAGCGGAAGACGTAGCCGTTTTGATCGTTGCTGATCAGGCAGGGGTTGGTGAGTTTGGTGGTTTCAAACATGCACTTGGCGGGGTTGTAGGCCCCCAGGCCGCCGTTGAGGTTGATGGCCGCGTTACGGGCGGTGTTGATGGCGCGCACCTGGCTATCGGGCACCAGGCCCTGGGCCAGCGCCCCGGTAACGCTGCTGGCCATGACGCAGGCCCCCAGCAGGGCGCTCAGGGCACGGGTCGATCGAACGCTGTGCATGCGAAGGCGTGAATCTTGTTTCAGTGTGCGTTGGCCAGCCGGATTTGACAGCGGCTCAGGCCGGCAACGGGCCGAGAGGTTCGCTGCCAGCCACCTCTTGAAGTCTTGAGCGGCGCTGCTCGTCGAGATGGGCGACGTGCTTGCGCTCGGAGTAGTACAAGGTTTGAAACTGCAGGGCGTCGCGGTTGAGCTCGGCGAACAGGGCGTCGATGCGCGCTTCCATGTCGAGCCCAGGATTGCTGGGGCCGTTGCTGTCTGCGTCGCTGTTGGTTTGACCGCCCTCAAGCAGGCGGGCGATGCAGCGCTCGAGGGTTTCGAGCCGCTGGCTGCTCCAGGCATCGAGCAAATGCCGGCAGCGCTTGAGGCTCTTCTGGCGCTCCAGCACGGCCATGGCTCCGCGCAAGTGCAGCTGCGGTTGCTCAAGGCCCGCCCGCTGCACCTCGCTGGGCTCGAGCAGCGGGGTGAGGCGGTTGAGCAGCTCGCTCTGCTCGATCAGCAGCTGATCGCCCAGCAATCTGGGTAGATCGAGATCGGCGAGCGCTTCTCCAGAAGCGGCACCTCGGCTGATCGCCTCCAGTTGCCCGAGGCCGAGGTTGTCTTCTTCGAGGCTGCTGATGGCAGCCCACAGCAGCCGGTGATGCTGCAGGGCGAAGTCTTCGAGTTCGCGGCGGTGCAGCTCCTGGCGAATCGCGGCGCGTTCGCTGGGGCAGTGCAGGTAGAGCCGCAGAACCTCGGCTTCGGCCCGCTCGCGCACCCCCGCATCGCCCGGCTGCTCCCAGCGACTCGAGCGGCCATGCCAGCGCTGTCCTTTGACCTGCTGGCGCAGATCGTCTTCGAGCTGCAGGGCCAAGCGTGCCTGGCCGCCGCTGAGGCGTTCGGCCACCTGCTGCAGGTAGCGGCTGCGCACCGCCGTGGCCGGCAGCTTGCCCAGCAGGGCTACCAGGCCGGTGACCGCCTGCTGGAACTGATCAGAGCGACTCAGATCAAGGCCGGCCAGCACCTGCTCGATCTGCCAATCGAGCCAGACCGGGGCCTGATCCAACAGGGCGCGGTAGTCACCGGCGCCATGGGCTTTGAGGTACTCGTCGGGGTCCTTGCCCGCCGGCAGTTGCAGCACCCGCAGCTCGAGCTGACCCTGCAGAGCCAGTTGCTCCACTTCGCCGATGGCCCGTTGGGCGGCGCGTACGCCGGCGCCATCGGCATCGAAGTTGAGGATCAGCCGCTTGCTGTCGCAGCAGCGGCACAGCTGGGTGATCTGCTGGCTGCTTAGGGCGGTGCCCAGCGCCGCTACGGCATTGCTGATGCCGGCGGCATGCAGGGCGATCACATCGAAATAACCCTCGACAACCACGGCCCGGTCGTCCTTGCGAATGGCCTCGGTTGCCTTGTCGAGACCAAAGAGGTGCTTGCCCTTCTCAAACAGCTCCGTTTCAGGGGAGTTGAGGTACTTGGGCTCGCTGCCATCGAGGCTGCGTCCGCCAAAGCCGATCACCCGCCCCTGGCGGTCCTTAATCGGCACCATGAGCCGCCCCCTGAAGCGGTCGTAGAAGCCGCCGCCCCCTTTGCGCGGCACCACAAGGCCTGCGGCCTCGAGCAGGGCGGGCTCGATCCCCTCGACTTGCTGCAGGTGCTGCAGCAGGCCGTCCCAGCGCTCAGGTGCATAACCCAGCTCAAAAGCCTCGATCGTGGCCGGCTGCAGGCCCCGGTTGGTCCTGAGGTAGTCGAGGGCCGCCTGGCCTTCGCTCTGCTGCAGGTTGCTGCGGAAAAAGCCGCAGGCCAGGGTCAGCACCCGATGCAGCTGTTCGCGGCGGGAGAGCTGCGCCCGTAACCGCTCCTGCTGGGGCCCGTCGAGCGTCTCGATGGGTAGCTGGTACTTGCGCGCCAGCTCCAGCACCACCTCGCTGAAGCTGGTGCGCTGCAGTTCCATCAGGAACTTGATGGCATTGCCACCGGCCCCGCACGAGAAGCAGTAATAGAACTGCTTGGCCGGCGAGACCGTCATCGACGGCGATTTGTCGTCGTGAAATGGGCAGATGCCGACGAACTCGCGGCCCTTTTTTTTGAGCACCACGTGCTCACCCACGACATCAACGATGTCGGCCCGCTCTTTGACGGCCTCGATCGTGCGGGGGTGAAGGCGGGGCTGGCTCAAGGCCGTTCAGGTTGGGGGTACTTCTGCAGCGCTTCGGCTTTGCAGATGGCCTTGGCCTGCTCAATGCTGGCGCGCGCGTTGATCTTTTGCACCACGCAGCCGCAGGTGAACGCCACGATGCCCTCAGGGGGTGTTGTGCCGGCTTTCTTGAAATCGGCCTTCATCGCTTTGCTGCAGTAGTGAAAGATCAGCTGGTCTTTCATGTTGCCGCGAACCTGAGCTGGTGCTGCAGCGCTCGAAACAGACAGGTTCAGTGCGACCACGCTGGCGGCTGCCAGGGGCAGGCGTTGAAGGCGCAAGGGGTTGCTGTGAGCTTTTGGGCCCTCAACCTAGGCCGCTTTTGACGGTGCTTCGATGGGGTGATGCTGCCGCCTTCGCCAGCGCGAAACGCGACCCTTGAGATGGTCGCCAGCGCCTTTTTCTTTGCCTTGATGGGCGTCTGCGTGAAGCTCGCGGGCAGCCGCATCCCCGCGGTCGAAGTGGTGCTGGCCCGTGCTGTGGTGAGCGTCGCCTTGAGTTGGCTGCTGCTGCGGCGCGCTGGGGTGAACCCCTGGGGTCAGCGCAAGGGGCTGTTGATCTGGCGCGGGGTGATCGGCACCTTGGCCCTGCTGTGCGTTTACCAGGCCTTGGCGCAGCTGCCGCTGGCGGCGGCCACGGTGCTGCAGTACAGCTACCCGACGTTTACGGCGCTGCTCGCCTGGCTGCATCTCGGTGAGCCGATCGGGCGGCGGGTGTTGCTAGCGATGGCCCTGGGTTGGCTGGGGGTGTTGCTGCTGGCCCAGCCGCCCCAGTTGCTGCATGGATGGCTCGGGAGCTCGCCAGCGACGGAACTGCCGCTGGTGCCTGTGGTGGTGGCCCTGCTGGGGGCGCTGTGCACGGCGCTGGCCTACGTCAGCGTGCGCGCCCTGCGCCACAGCGAGCATCCACTGGTGATCGTCTTTTACTTCCCCCTGGTGGCGCTGGTGCTCAGCTTGCCGCCGGTGTTGCTCAATCCAGTGGTGCCGAGCGGACCTGAGCTGCTGGCCCTGTTGGGGGTGGGGCTGTTCACCCAGCTTGGGCAGGTGAACCTCACGCGCGCCCTCATGGCCCTGCCGGCAGCCCGTGCCACCACCATCAGCTATGTGCAGGTGGGTTTTGCGGTGCTGTGGGGCTGGCTGCTGTTTGGCGAAGCGCTCGATGCCGCCACGCTGCTGGGCGCCCTGTTGGTGCTGGCGGCCACGTTGATCGCCCAGAGCGGCTGGCGGGCGTCGCGCCCTTGAGCTTCGGGCTCAACCGGCAATTGGCAGTGGGTCGATCAGCCATTGCTGGCTGCTGGCCTCCGGGCCGGTGCCTGAGGGGCCGGCTGGTCTGGCAAGTCGCCAGCTCTGGCCACGTTCGCCGCGTTGCAGGTACAGCTCAAAGGGGCTTTCGCTTGTGCTGGTGTCATCGCCGAGGCGCCAGTCAAAGTGACCACT
Organism: Prochlorococcaceae cyanobacterium; assembly: GCA_049421025.1. Taxonomy (GTDB): domain Bacteria; phylum Cyanobacteriota; class Cyanobacteriia; order PCC-6307; family Cyanobiaceae; genus RGUW01. Next base: position 18,477 of record JBMSMG010000020.1, read on the forward strand.
GAGCTGCAGGCCGCGGCCATCACCAATGCGGATGCTGCGTTGGTTGTCGATGCGCACGTGGCGCACGCTGGGGGTACCGGCGGGCGGTAAGTCGAGCGCTTCGGCGATCGCCTGTTGGGTCAACTCAATCTGCAGGGTGAGCGCCCTTAGGACCGCGTCCCGAGGCGGCGCCGGTTGTCTGGAGCATGCACCCAGGCCCAAGCAGAGCAGCAGCACAGACGCCCACAGGCCCAGTGCCCGCCAGCGCCTGATCCAGGGGCTGGACTGCACCGCTGGGCTCAGGGGACTAGGCAAGGCATGCAGCATGGGAGCAGCTGAGGCGCGTACATGATCGGATGGCTGCAGGGACAGGTTCAGGATCTCTGGCAGCAGAGCAACCGTTGCGGTGTGGTGCTGGCGGTTGCGGGGGTTGGCTATGAGGTTCAGCTCAGCCGCCGTCAGTTTGCTGCGCTGCCCCCGCGTGGCGCCACCCTTGAGCTGCACATTCATCAGGCCATTCGTGATGACGGCTGGTGGCTGTTTGGTTTTGGTGTGCGTCAGGAGCGTGATCTGTTCCGCGAGCTGATCGCCGTCAATGGGGTTGGCCCCCAGGTGGCCCTGGCCCTGTTGGGTGAGCTCGAGCCCCAGGCCCTGGTGCTGGCGATCATTCAGGCCGATCTGCGTCTGCTGGCGCGCACCCCTGGGGTGGGCAAACGCACGGCAGAGCGTCTTGCCGTCGAGTTGCGTGAGCGCTTGCAACAACGCTTCAGTCGTTGGCCGGAGGTGGCTCTGAGCACCGAGCCATTCGAGGACCTCGAGCCGGCTCTGGCTGCAGCCAGCTTGCAGGGCAGCGCCCGTGATGACGTGCACCAGACCCTCAGCGCGCTTGGCTATGAACCGCTGGAAATTCAGCGGGCGCTGCGGGCCGTGGCAGCGCTTGCCGATCAGGGAGCCGGCGAGCCCCTGGGCCTCGACCCTGAGGCCTGGATCAGGGGCTGCCTGCGCTGGCTGTCACGGGACGCTGCCTGACCCCAGGTCGTAGGATGGTTGTTTGCTGTGTACGGGGACGCCGCGGGCGCCCTGAGCTGCCCATGCCGCTGACCACGACCAAGAAGCAAGACCTGATCAACAGCCATCAGACCCACGGCACCGACACCGGTTCGGTCGAGGTTCAAGTGGCGATGCTCAGTGAGCGCATCAACCAGCTGACCGGCCATCTTCAGGCCAACAAGCACGACTTCTCTTCGCGCCAAGGCCTGCTCAAGATGATCGGCCGCCGCAAGCGCCTGCTGGGTTACCTGCGCGGCATCAGCCAGGAGCGCTACAGCCAGCTGATCGGCAAGCTCGGCATTCGCGGCTGAGCTCATACCCCATGGCGGCCAAGGGTCTCGGTCCTCAGCCTTCGCGTTCGGGGGCATCGCGTCAGGCCGGCAAGAATCGTTCGGTGTCTGCCGGCAAACCCGCTGCAGCCGCCAAGCCCCAGGTGATTCCCGAGGCCGTGGCCAACCGCATGGCCCGGCGTATCGCCGTGGCCAGCGGCGTGCCCTCGTTGATGGGCATGGCTGTGTTTGTCGCGAGTTATGTCTTGGTGAGCCGTCACATCGTCGATGTGCCGCCGGGGCTCACCTTGATCGGCTCCGGAGCCTTCTTCCTGTTGGGAGTCTTGGGCTTGAGTTATGGCGTGCTGTCGGCCAGTTGGGAGAGCGAGCCGGGCTCGCTGCTGGGCGGCGAGCAGATCGGCCTCAACATCAGCCGGCTGCGTCAGTCGCTGCGGGCGCTGCGCTCAGGCGGCCACCAGGGCTGAGCTGACGCGAGCTTTAAATGCTGCTGAGCTCAGCGTCTCCAGCGCGGCGGCGGGGTTGTCGACGCAGAACTGGGGACCCAGGCGCACATAGCGCAGGCCGCCGGCGTCGCGCACCAGTGCGACCACCGGAATTCGTCCGCCCGGTTCGTCCTGGGTTGGTTTGTGCTGATTGAGGCATTCGCGCAGGCGATGCTGAATGCCGATGTCGGCTGCCTGCTCGGCAGGCAGATCAACCATCAACAACTTCAGATCGTCGATGCTGCGGCAGTCGTCAACGATCAACTGCACCCGCTCATCGCGGCGGTCAACCGAGGCCCAAAGCAGCAGCCGGGCGTCGGCCACCAGATGGTCGGCCAGGCGCGCATAGGTTTTGGGAAAGACCACGGCTTCGCAGCTGCCGCTGAGGTCTTCCACGTGCAGCACCGCCATGCGATCGCCCTTGCGGGTGGTGACCTGGCGCAGTTCGCTCACCATCACCACAGCACTCACCTTGGCCTTGTCGACTTGCTCTTCAAGGCCGGCCAGGGCCAGCGGCGAGAGCAGTTGCACGGGTTTGGCCAGTTGTTTGAGCGGGTGATCGGAGAGGTAGAAACCCACCAGCTCCTTTTCAAGGCGGAGTTTTTCCTGGCTGGGGTAATCGCGCACTGCTGCGGCCTTCGGGGCGTTGCTCGCAGCGGCGGCGGCGGCCGCGGGGCCGTCATTGGCGCTGTCACTGCCGGCTCCACCGCCCAGCAGGTCGAGCAGGTTGCCCTGACCGCTGGCCCGATCGCGGGCTCTGGAGCTGGCCCAGTCGAGCACCAGATCCAGATCTGCCATGAGCTGGGCCCGATTGGCTCCCGGCTCGAGGGCATCGAGCGCGCCCGAGTGAATAAGCGCTTCCAGTGCCCGGCGGTTGAGCTGCTGGCCTGGAATGCGGTCGCACAGCTCGCCCAATGAGCCAAACGGGCCATCGCCGCTGCGCGACTCGAGCAGCTGGCGGATCGCGCCTTCGCCGAGGTTGCGAATCGCTGAGAGTCCAAACAGGATTTTGTTGCCCACTGGGGTGAAATCGATGCCCGAGGCGTTGACGTCAGGGGGCATCACCTCAATGCCCATGGCATTGCAGTTGGCGATGTAACGCTGCACCTTGGCGCTGTCGCCGGCGTTGACTGTCAGCAGGGCCGCCATGTACGCCACTGGATAGTGGGCTTTGAGGTAAGCGGTCTGATAAGTCACCGCGCCATAGGCCGTGGAATGGCTCTTGTTGAAGCAGTATTCGGCAAAGAGCACCATCTGCTCGAACAACGATTCAGCCAGTTTTGGATCGACGCCGCGCTCGCTGGCGCCAGTGACAAAGATGCTTTGGTGCTTCTCCATTTCGCTCTTTTTCTTCTTGCCCATCGCGCGTCGTAGTAGATCGGCCTCACCCAGCGAATAGCCAGCCAGATCCTGGGCGATCTTCATGATCTGCTCCTGGTAGACCATGATGCCGTAGGTCTCTTTGAGGATCGGCTGGAGCTTGTCGTGGGCGAAATCGATCGCCTCGCGGCCGTGCTTGCGGTTGATGAATTTGGGGATCAGGCCTGCATCGAGTGGCCCTGGCCGATACAGGGCCAGGATCGAAGAAATGTCCTCGAGCGATGAGGGTTTGAGATCGCGCACGATCTGCCGCATGCCGCTCGATTCGAGCTGAAAGATGCCCTCCAGGTCGCCGCGGGCCAGGAGTCCATAGGTGGCCTCGTCGTCGAGCGGCAGGGCATCAGGATCAACGGTTTCGCCGGTGCTTTCGGCTACCAGATCGATGGTCTTGTCGATCATCGTTAGGTTTTTCAGCCCCAGGAAGTCCATCTTCAACAGGCCCATCGACTCGACGTCTTCCATGAAGTACTGGGTGATGACCTGGCCGTCGTTGTTGCGCTGCAGCGGCACGAGCTCATCAAGCGGATCGGCAGCGATCACCACACCAGCGGCATGCACGCCAAAGGTTTTGTTGGTTCCTTCGATGCGCATGGCCAGATCGACCCAATGTTTGACCTTGGGATCGTTCTGATACTTGTCGCGGAATTCAGGGGCAGGCGACTCCTCGCCGATCATCTCCTTGAGCTTGGCCGGTTTGCCCCTCACTACAGGGATCAGCTTGGCGAGGCGGTCGGCATCGCCATAGGGAATGTCGAGCACACGGGCGACATCCTTGAGCACCGCTTTCGATGTCATGCGGTTGAAGGTGATGATCTGGGCGACTTTGTCTTCGCCGTAGCGGCGGGTGACGTAGTCGATCACTTCACTACGGCGAGCGATGCAGAAGTCGGTGTCAATATCCGGCATCGACTTGCGCTCAGGGTTCAAGAAGCGCTCAAACAGCAACCCGTTGGTGACCGGATCGATGTTGGTGATCCCCAGGGCATAGGCCACCAGCGAACCGGCCGCCGAGCCACGGCCCGGCCCCACGGGGATGCCGTTCTCGCGGGCAAAGCGGATGTAGTCCCAGACCACCAGGAAGTAGGTGGGAAAGCCCATTTGCTCCATCACCTGCAGCTCGAAATCGAGCCGCTCGCCATAGGTGGCATCGAAGGCTGCCCCATCGGCTAGGCCCAGGCGCTTGCGCAGGCCCTCCTCGCTGACATGGCGCAGGTAGCTGGGGGCACTGAAGCCCTCGGGGATCGGAAAGCGCGGCATCTGGTAGCGCCCGAGGATGTCGTAGTCCTCGACCTTTTCGGCCACGCGCGCGGTGTTGGTGACGGCCCGCTCGATCACAGCAGCGTCCAGATGGTCACCGAAGAGCTGCAGCATTTCTGCTTCGCTCTTGATGTACTCGGTGCCGGTGTAGCGCAGCCGCTTTTCGTCGCTGATGAGCTTGCCAGTGAGCACACACAACAGGGCGTCGTGGGCTTCCACGTCGCCGACGCTCAGGTAGTGAGCGTCGTTGGTGGCGATCAGCTCGATGCCTAGCTCGGCGCCGATCTTGGCGATTTCGGTGTTGACGATGCGATCTTCAACGCCGCCGTGGTCCTGGATCTCAAGGTAAAAGTCTTCACCGAAGATCTGCTGGTACCAGCTGGCCACCTCGCGGGCGACCTCGGGCCGGCCCCGCAGGATGGCCTGGGGAATTTCGCCCCCCAGGCAGGCGGTGGCCACGATCAGCCCCTCGCTGTGGGCCTTGAGGGTGGCTTTGTCGATGCAGGCGCGGGCAAAGATGCCGCGGCCGCGCATGCCACGCAGGTGGCTGATGCTCGTCAGCTTGACCAGGTTGCGGTAGCCGATCGCGTTCTTGGCCAGCACCACCAGGTGATAGCGGCGCTCTTTTTTGGGTGGGTTGGGGTCATCAAGGGAGCCGTTGATGACATACATCTCGTTGCCGATGATCGGCTTGATCCCGGCCTTGCTGCACAGCTTCAGTAGTTCGATGGCGCCGTACATGACGCCGTGATCGGTCAGCGCCAGGGCGGGCATGCCCAGCTCGAGTGCCCGCTCGACCATGGCCGGCAGCTGGCTGGCTCCATCGAGCAGGCTGTAGTCGCTGTGGTTGTGAAGGGGAACGAACACCACAGAGCACTCGGGCGGGGCCCAACTTTAGGCGGCGAACCCCAGATCTGGTGTTGGTCCTGTGTTCAGGGCACCAGGGGTGCCTGGGGGCGCTGCTTGAGCACCTGCGCAGCCTGCTCGTAGTGGTGGGCCACCTGCAGTACCCGCTCTTCAGCAAGCACGCCTCCGATCAGTTGCAAGCCGATCGGTAAGCCCTGCTTGTCGAAGCCGCAGGGCACGTTGATGGCCGGCAGCCCTGCCAGGTTCGCCGGAATCGTGAGCAGATCAGCCAGGTACATGGCCAGTGGGTCCTCGGCGTGGGCGCCAAAGGCAAAGGCTGTCGTCGGGGTGGTCGGGGTGAGCAGCACGTCGACGCCGGTAAAGGCAGCGTCAAAGTCGCGGCGAATCAGGGTGCGGACCTGCTGGGCTTTTTTGTAATAGGCATCGACGTAACCCGCCGAGAGGGCATAGGTGCCGATCAAGATGCGGCGTTTGACTTCATCGCCGAAGCCCTCCGAGCGGCTGCGGGCCGTCATTTCGGCCAGTGAACCGGCCTCGCTGCTGCGGTAGCCGTATTTGACGCCGTCGTAGCGCGCCAGGTTGGCGCTGGCTTCCGATGGGGCAATCACGTAATAGGTAGCGATGCCGGCGTTGAAGCGCGGGCAGCTCACCTCAACCAATTCACAGCCAAGGGCTTCAAGCTGCTTGGCTGCAGCCAGCACCGACGCCTTGACCTCCGGATCGAGCCCGTCTTGCTCAAAGCATTCTTTGATCAGCCCGACACGCAGGCCTTTGACCGGTTGGCCCAAGGCCGCCACATAGTCAGGTACAGGGGCCTTCAAGCAGGTGCTGTCGCGCGGATCTTCGCCGGCGATCACCTGCAGCAGCTCGGCGGTGTCGGCCACCGACGCTGTGAAGGGACCGACCTGGTCAAGCGAACTGGCGAAGGCCACCAGCCCCCAGCGGCTGACCCGGCCATAGGTGGGTTTGAAGCCCACCACACCGCAAAAGGCGGCCGGTTGGCGAATCGAGCCACCGGTGTCCGACCCCAGCGAAGCGATGCATTCGCCGGCGGCGACCGCAGCGGCACTACCGCCCGAGCTGCCGCCTGGGACCCGCTCTGGGTTCCAGGGGTTGCGGCTGGGGCCGAAGGCCGAGGTCTCGGTGGAGCTGCCCATGGCGAACTCATCGAGATTGGTCTTGCCCAGCAGCACCGCACCAGAGCGCCACAGCCGCTCGGTCACGGTTGACTCATACGGCGGCACAAAGGTCTCCAGCATGCGGCTGGAGCAGGTGGTGGCGATCCCCTTGGTGCAGAGGTTGTCTTTGATGGCCAGGGGGATGCCTGCCAGAGCCGGAAGCTCCTCGCCTGCGGCCCTGGCTGCATCGATCCGATCGGCATCGGCGCGGGCCCGCTCGGCCGTGACCTCCAGATAGGCATGCACCGTGTCATCGACCGCGTCGATGCGCGCCAGATGCTGATCGGTGAGTTCGCGGGCCGAGACCTCACCTTTGCGCAGTTGCTCGCGCCACGCGGCGATGCCCATCCAGCCTGCTTTCAACTGGTGTGGACGCTATCAGCCGGGTCAGGTCGCTTCGGTGAACGGTTCGCCGCGGCGGGTGCGCAGCAGCTCGTGCTGCATGTCACCAGGCGCCTCAGAGCTGAGGTCCGCCAGAAAGGCAGGCAGTTGGCTCTCCAGCGTGCGGCGCCGCACAAACGGCCCAAACCAGTAGGTCACATTGGGTGAGCGGGTCTCCACCCGTGCCCACCAGGCCAACCCCAAGCCATTGGCGCAGTTGCGCACGGGCTGCAACAGGGGATTCATCAAGGGCTCAGGCAGGACCGCACCATTGTGCCGTGATTAGAGGCTGATGTCGCTGGAAAAGGCGGCTTCGTCAGCCTGGCTTTGCCAGGGGTCGCTGGGCCATGCCTCCTCGGCCAGGGGAGACGCCTCGAGATGTTCACCAGTCAGGCCCGGTTCATCGGCAGCGTTGATCTCTGGAGCTTCGGCGAGGGGTTCTGCTGCG
>JBMSMG010000021.1:0-24660 GCA_049421025.1 Prochlorococcaceae cyanobacterium
GAGCAGCAGCGGGTGCTGCGGCTGATCCCCGGCCTTGAGAACGCCAGTTTTGTGCGCTTTGGCGTCATGCACCGCAACACCTTTCTTGAGTCACCCCAGCTGCTCGATGCCACCCTGCAGTTCCGCGGCCGGCCCTCGCTGCTGGCGGCCGGCCAGCTCACCGGCACCGAGGGCTATGCGGCGGCGGTGGCTGGCGGTTGGCTAGCGGGTACCAATGCGGCGCGGCTGGCGCGTGGGCTTGAGCCGCTGCAGCTCCCTGCAACCACCATGATTGGCGCGCTCACGCACTTTGTGGCTGAGGCTCCCTGCGGCGCAGGCGGCAAACGGGGCCAGTTCCAGCCCATGCCGCCCAACTTTGGCTTGCTGCCTGAGCTGGCCGAGCGCATCCAAGGCAAGCGCGAGCGTTATGGCGCCTACCGCGATCGGGCCCTGGCCGAGCTGGCCCCTTTTTGCGGCGGGCCTGCCGCCTAGGGTCGGCACACCTTGCAAGGCTCTGTGGTGAGCGCCAGTCCCACCCCTGACTGGGATGTCCTCGTGATCGGCAGCGGCATCGGCGGTCTGGTGACCGCCAGCCAGCTGGCTGCCAAAGGTGCGCGCACCCTGGTCCTGGAGCGCTATTTGATACCAGGGGGCAGCGGCGGCAGCTTTGAGCGGGCGGGCTACACGTTTGACGTGGGCGCCTCAATGATTTTTGGCTTCGGTGAGACGGGGCACACCAACCTGCTGACGCGTGCCCTGGCCGATGTGGGCGAGCACTGCGAGACCGTGCCCGACCCCGCCCAGCTCGAATACCACCTGCCCGGAGGGCTCAACGTCGCGGTTGATCGCGACTACGACAGCTTTGTGGCGCGCCTGACGGCGCTGTTCCCCCATGAGGCCAAGGGGATCCGCGCCTTTTATGACACCTGCTGGCAGGTGTTCAACTGCCTTGATGCGATGCCCTTGCTCTCGCTCGAGGACCCGGCCTACCTGGCCAAGGTGTTCTTCAGGGCGCCGCTGGCTTGCCTGGGCTTGGCGCGCTGGCTGCCGGTGAATGTGGGCACTGTGGCCCGCGCCCACATACGCGATGAGCAGCTGCTGCGCTTCATCGATATGGAGTGCTTTTGCTGGTCGGTCATGCCGGCCGATCTGACCCCCATGATCAACGCGGGCATGGTGTTCTCCGATCGCCATGCCGGCGGCATCAACTACCCCAAAGGAGGCGTAGGCGTCATTGCCCGCAAGTTGGTGGCAGGGTTAGAGCGCCATGGCGGCGCCATTCGCTACAAGGCGCGTGTCACCAAGGTGCTGCTCGAGGGTGAGGGCTCGGCGGCCAGGGCTGTGGGTGTGCAGCTGGCCAGCGGCGAGCAGATCCGCGCCAAGCGCGTGGTCAGCAACGCCACCCGTTGGGACACCTTCGGCGGGCTGGTCGATGCCGCCCATACACCCAAGGCCGAGCACACCTGGCGGCGCCGCTACAAACCCTCGCCGTCGTTTTTGTCGTTGCATCTGGGCATCGATGCAGCGGTGGTGCCCGATGGCTTCCACTGCCACCATCTGCTGCTCGAAGACTGGGCCGAGATCGAGGCCGAGCAGGGCGTCATCTTCGTTTCGATGCCGACGCTGCTTGACCCTTCGCTGGCGCCTGCTGGGCGTCACATCTTGCACACCTTCACCCCCAGCTCCATGGAGCACTGGCAGGGACTGACTCCGGCGCAGTACCGCGCCAAAAAGCAAGCCGATGCCCAGCGCCTGATCGGGCGGCTTGAAGCGATCCTGCCCGGGCTCGCTGGTGCGATTCACCACCAGGAGGTGGGCACCCCCCGCAGCCATCGCCGCTTTTTGGGGCGCATGGGCGGCAGCTATGGCCCGATCCCCGCGCTGCGGCTACCGGGACTGCTGCCGATGCCGTTCAACCGCACCGGCCTGCGCGGCCTCTACTGCGTGGGGGACAGCTGCTTTCCCGGCCAGGGCCTCAATGCCGTGGCCTTCAGCGGTTTTGCCTGCGCTCACCGTATCGGGGCCGACCTGGGCCTCAACCCCTGGGCGCTGCCGGCCTGAGCTCACGGCGGGTGCGCCAGCCTCCATAGGCTGGAGTGCCGTGTTGAAGAGCGCATGAGCGCGGCCCCTGGCCCAGCTACCCCCAGCTCTGAGGAGCTGGCCCGCTATCTGGAGCAGCGCGGCGAGCTCAGCAAGCCGTGGATGCTGCAGATGCTGCGTCTGACCAAGCTCAAGGAAGCCAAAGAGTCGATGGATCCTGGCGAGTACATGGCCAAGCTCGCCGAGGCCCATGCTGATCTGATGCGCCTGGGCGAGTTCTGGAAAGGCCGTGAGCAGGAGGTCTTTGGCGGGCGCTACAGCCCGCCTGAGCTGATTGAGCCCCTGCCCGGTTCACCTGAGGACCGGTGAGCGCGACGATCTATCCGATGGCGCCGCTGATCCGCTTCACGCTGATCAGCTTGTATGCGGCGTTGATCGTGCCCTTGCCGGTGTTGGCGCCGGCGTCACTGGTGCCTGTGCTGTTGGGCGCGTTTGTGGTGGGACTGGTGCTGGTGTGGGCCCTCACCAGCGAGCAGGTGGTGCTCGATGGCACCAGCATCAGCGTCGGCTACCCCGCCTGGTGCCGGTGGTTGCTGCGGCGCGGCTGGACCCTGCGCTTTGAGCAGATCACCGGACTCACCCCGGTGGGCACCAGTCAGGGTGGGCGCGTGTTTTACGTGCGCCAGCAGGGTGGCGGTGCATTTTTGCTGCCCCAGCGCATCGCTCGCTTCGACGAGTTTTTGCAACGCTTTGGTGACGCGTCATCCCTCGATGTGAGCGCTGTGGGGCGCCTGACCCCGCCTTGGACCTACCAGCTGTTGGCCCTGCTGTGCGGGCTCATGCTCACCGGTGAGCTCGCCTGGATGCTGCGCACCCTGCTGATCGCCCAACCTGCCTGAGGCAAGCTTCAGCTCAGGGGCATCGCCAGTGAAGTGCCACTGCCATTGCCGCTGGTTTCGGTTTCGGCTGGCAGGGTCTCGAGGCTGAAGCGGTACCCCTGTTGGCGCATGGTCTCGATGCCGCCGCCCTCGCCCAGGCCGGCCTGCTCGAGCTTGCGGCGCAGGGTGAGCACCTGAGTGTCGACCGAGCGCGGCCCGCCGCTGAAGGGCGGCCAGGCCATGCGCAGCAACTCCTGACGGCTGCGCACCACCCCTGGTGGCATTAGCAGCGCGCAGAGCAAGGCAAATTCACGCGGGCTGAGCTCAACCGGTTGCTCGCGCAGGGTGACCTGCCGCAGCAGTACGTGCACCTCGAGCGGACCGACGCAGACCCGCTCCTGCAGGCCGGTGCCACTGCGCCGCAGCAGGGTGCGGCAGCGGGCAGCCAATTCTTCTAAGCCAAAGGGCTTGCGCAGCACGTCGTCGGCCCCGGCATCGAGCAGGGTCACCACAGGCTCAGACCCTGAGCGAGCGGTCAGCACCATGACCGGGGTGCGCAACTGAGCCGCCAAGCGCAGGGCTGAGGTTTCCTCGAGCAGCTCGGCGGCTACCAGCAGATCGGGCGATTGCTCTTGGCAGATCTCGATCGCTTCGCGGGCGCTGCCGACCGCCGCTGCCAGATGACCATCCTGGCGCAGACGCTGAGCCAGCACTGTGCGCAAGGTGGCATGGGGATCCACCACCAGCACCCGTTTGGGTTGGCTGGATGGCTGAGGGCTGGCTGGCGGCAGATCCATGGGGATGAACCGCAGGGTTCCAGACGTGCGACCAAGTTAACGGGCGAAAGCCATTTCTCCTCGTATCAGGCGATGCCTTTCGATCTGGCACCCTCGGCGGGCCAGAGACTCCACAACCACCCCTTGATCCACCACAATGGTTCGAGGGAACCCTCCCTGGCATGACCGCCCTTCAACATCCAGACGCGATCCGCCACTTCCAGTCGCTGTGCGACGCCTGTCAGGAACTGGCGCATCGGTATCACAGCCCTGCTGAGATGCGGCTGTACGCCGATGGCTATTTGCATGCGCTGCGGCGCACGGCGGTGCTCGATCCGTTGTCGCAGCGCCGGCTGGAGGAGCTGATTGATCGCTGGATCCTTGATCCCTCGAGCTTTGTCGGGCCTGACGGCGACCCGAGAACCCTCTTTGAGACTGGCCGCAACTGACCTTCAGCTGGCCAGGGCGATGTCAAGCTTTTCGCGCAGCTCACCTGAGTTGTACATCTCGATGAGGATGTCGCTGCCGCCGAGAAATTCACCATTCAGGTAGACCTGCGGAATCGTCGGCCAATCTGAGAAGTCTTTGATCCCTTGACGGATCTCCATGTCGGAGAGCACGTCAAAGGTCTCAAACGGCACGCCCAGCGCGTGCATGATTTGCACCACGTTGTTGGAGAAGCCGCATTGCGGCATCAGCTTGCTGCCCTTCATGAACACGAAGATCGGGCTGCTGGCGATCAGGCCTTCGATGCGTTGCTTGAGCTGGGCGTCCATGGTCGGTGCTTTGGTTTTGGGGCGTGAATGGTTGGCTGTTGGCGGAGGATCAGGCCGGTGTGTTGGTTTGCAGCGCCAGGGCATGGATGGCCTCGCTGGCCAGCTCCTGCTTGAGGGCGCGGTACACCATTTGGTGCTGTTGCACCCGGCTTTGACCGCTAAAAGCAGCTGAGACAACCTTGACCTGCAGATGGTCTCCCCCACCGGTGAGGTCTTCGACATCAACACTGGCGTCGGGCAGGGCGTTCAAGATCGCCTGTCTGACCTGCTCTGGTTGAACCATGCCGAGGGTTTGAACTGAGGGGAATGTAAGGAGTGCCCGATCCAGCCGGACGGTTTGAGCGGTCGCTGCTGGTTCAGCTGCCGCTGCTGGGTCCAGGGGCGTTGTAGGGGGTGGCAGCAAAGCCCAGTTCCACCAACTGCTGATAGGCCTTGCGCCCGTCTTCGTTGGCGGGCGTCATCACCTTGACCACTTCCACCAACAGTGGAACGGCGACCTCAGGCTGGTTCTGACGGCGGAACACAGCTGCCAGGCGCAGGTTGGCTTTGGCCATGGTCTCCAGTGCTTCACGGCCTTTGCCGTCCATCTCGCGGGGGATGCGCGCATCCAGGCCACGGAACGAACCGCTCAGATCGCGATAAAAACCAAGCAGGCGCCTGGTGGCATCACGGGCCTGGTCATACAGGCGGCGCGCTTCACTCAGGTTGCCACTGGCGGCGGCGGCATCACCCCGACTCAGCAGGGTGTTGACGGCACTCAGGTTGAACGGGCTGCCTGAGGCTTCAAGCGCTTTGGTTGGTTCGCCCTGGGCCCATGCACCGGGAGCGAGAACCGCAGCCGGTCCAGCAGCAAGGCCGAGCAGAGCGGCCAGAGCGACGGCGCGTTGAGCGGATTGGCGAAGCACTGGAGCAAGTCAATTGGGGCTGACTCTACGGGTACCCGCCAGGCTGCACGCGTAGTGCAGGACGTGCATCGATGGCTGCGCAGGCGCGCCGCTCGCATTGCTCCATGGCCAGGGCAAGCTGCTGGTTGAAGGCCCCGGCCCCGTCGCGGCCGCGCCCATCGACGCGTAGGGCTTGGCCAAAACACACCGCCGCTCGGTCGCGCCAGTGCGCCGGTCTGTGCTGATAGGCCAGACCAATCGGCACGATGGGCACGTCCATGCCCTGGCTGCGCGCCAACAGGGCCAGGCGAGCGAGCCCCTGATGCAGCCGAATCGGATTCTCCTCGTCGCGTTTGATGCGGCCTTCCGGAAAGACCACCAGCTGCTGACCCTGCTGCAGAAGCTCGACGGCGTAGCGCAGGCTCAACAGCGACGGCCGGCTCTGGTTGACCGCAAAACAACCCAGACGCCTTAGCAGCCAGCCCTGCAGGCCGCGCATTTCATCGATGGTCACCATGAAGCGGCAGTCGCGCCCGCTCACCCGCCGGCCTGCGGCATGGGGCAGCAGCAGCGAATCCCAGCGGCTGCGGTGGGTGGGAGCCAGCAGCACCGGCCCACCGGTTGGCAGATGCTGCCTGTCGAGCACGCTCACGTGGCGGAAGAAATTCCGCAGGACCAAATCTTGGGTCAGCACCATGGCCAGCGGCGAGAGCCAGGGGCTAATGCCGTTGCACAGTTGTTGCTCGCGCGTCATGGGGCCTGAAGTTGCGCCAAACAACCGCGCGGGGCCAGTTGGATCTGCAACTTAAAGCGTGCGGTGATGCCAGCGCTGCATCGGCGGGCCATCCATAGGATCGCCACAACGGTTGCAAGGCCATGGCCAGCCTGGGCGTCAACATCGATCACATTGCCAATGTGCGCCAGGCGCGGCGCACGGTCGAACCGGACCCGGTGAGTTATGCCCTGCTGGCTGAGCTGGGCGGGGCCGATGGCATCACCGTGCATCTGCGCGAAGACCGCCGCCACATTCAGGACCGCGACGTTGAGCTGCTGCGCCAGACCGTGCGCTCCCGCCTCAACTTGGAGATGGCTGCCACAGCTGAGATGGAGGCCATCGCGCTGCGCATCAGGCCCGACATGGTCACCTTGGTGCCCGAGAAGCGCCAGGAGGTCACCACCGAAGGCGGGCTCGATGTGGCCAGTCAGCGGCAGGCCCTGCAAGCCATGGTCACCCGCCTGCAGGGCGCCGGCATCGCCGTCAGCCTGTTTGTGGATGCCGATGGCCCCCAGCTCGAGGCTTGCGCTGCCACCGGCGCGCGCTGGGTGGAACTGCACACTGGCACCTACGCCGAGGCCGATTGGCAGGCCCAGCCCCGAGAGCTGGCACGCCTTTGCGAGGGCACCTTCAAGGCCCGCAGCCATGGCCTGCGCGTCAACGCCGGCCACGGACTCACGTATCAGAACGTTGAGCCTGTTGCTGCGATCGAGGGCATCGAGGAGCTCAACATCGGCCACACGATCGTGGCCCGGGCCCTGGCTGTCGGATTGCAGCAGGCCGTGCGGGAGATGAAGGCCCTGGTTCAGAATCCCCGCCGCGACCCCCTCTTTGGCGACCTCATCCCATGAGCACCTATCACTTTGTTGCCGCCAGCGAGGCGTTTTTGACCGAGGAGGAGCCGCTCGAAGAGGTGCTGCGCGAGCGCGTGCGCAACTACGGCGAGCAGGGCAAAGCGATTGATTTCTGGCTGCTGCGGCGGCCGGCATTTCTGGAAGCCCCCGAGCTGGCGGCCCAGGCGGCTGCCGTGCCGAGGCCTGCTGCCGCAGTGGTCTCGACCGATGAAAAGTTCATCACCTTTTTGAAGCTGCGGCTCGAATTTGTCTGCACCGGCAGCTTTGAAGCACCGTCGAGCGCCATTCCCGATGCGCTGGCCGAGCTGAGCTGAGCCACGCAGCGTTGGCTCAGCTGCGGCCCTGGCCGCCGTCTTGCTGGTAGCGGGGTTTGTTGTCGCCGATGGTGAGCAGGGCCTGTTTGTTTTTCCACCAGACCCAGTCGCGAATCGGTGGGGTGTCGGCCAGCTCGCGGCGGCTCAGGCCCAGCCCGAGTTTTGCCGAAGCCTCCAGCAGCACATCGAGCATGGCTTCGCCATCGCTGCACTGCGCCAGCGCCTCGTTGGTGCGTTTGGCGCCATCGAGGGCTTTGACCAGCAGCTTGATCTTCTGCCCGACAGGCAGCTGGCGCAGCTCAGATGATGCGGTGTCGCTCATCGGCTCGATCGCAGGCGCCACCGACCGTAGTCGGCATCACAGTGCCCTGTCGTGCAGCTGAGCTGGGTCGGGGGGCTGACAACTGCGGCCTTTGGCAGGCAAACTGTCGCTAACGCACAGTCCTGATGACGCCCGTTAGCCCAACCCAGCGCCACTGGGTCATCGGCGATGTGCACGGCTGCGCGCGCTCGTTGCAGCAGCTGAATGAGCAGCTGCCCGCTGCTGATCGGCTGGTGCTCTGCGGGGATGTCATCAACCGCGGCCCGCGCATTCTTGAGGCGATGGAGCTGGCCTGGGACCTGGTCCAAAGCGGCCGGGCGATCTGGCTCCAAGGCAACCATGAGGCAGACCTGGTGTTGTCTTTGCGCCAGGGCACCTGGAGAGCCTCCAGCTCTCTGGCTGGCTGCGACACCTATCGCCAGCTGGGTGATCGCCTGTGCCGCAGTTGGCTTGAGCGGCTCGAGCAGTTGCCCTTGACCTATCAAGGCCAGGGCTGGGTTGCCACCCATGCCGGTTTTGATCCGCTCAACTGGCAGCCCCACCTGAGCATTCGTGCACCCTTTTGGCAGGCCTATGACGGCCGCTTTGGCACCGCGATCGTGGGCCACACCCCGGTGCAGGCGGTGAAGCGTTTTGGCGAGATCGTGATGATCGACACGGGCGCCTGTTATGGCGGGGAGCTGAGTGCCTACTGCCCCGAGACCGGTGCTGTGCGCTCTGTGCCAGGTCTGCGCCCCTGGAGCGCGTCTGCTGGTTGGATGGCGCAGGTGCAACCCGCCTCCCTGGCTTAGGCCACTGCCTTGCTGACGGTTTACCGCGGCAACAGGGCTGAGTTTCTGGCCGATCTGCTGGCCACCCAGCTGCGGCTGGATCCACCGGGCCCGTTCGAAACGGTTGAGGTGGTGGTCAACACCTGGCCCACCAGCCGTTGGCTCGGCGAGCAGCTGGCTGTGGGATTGGGTGGCATTGCCGCCAACCTGCGCTTCCCGTTTCCAGGGGCTGCGCTCAGGCGCCTGGTGGCGGCGGTGCTGGCCGAGGCCGAACCGGCGGGCCCTGATCCCTGGCGGGCTAATGCACTGGTGTGGCCGCTGCTTGAGCAGCTCGAGGTGGTGGTGCAGCACCCCGATGCCCAGCCCCTGCGCCAGTGGCTCGAGCAGCGGGGGGGCAGCGCGGCCCAGCTCGATCAGGCCCGCTGGCAGCTTGGCCGCGCCATTGCTGATGCGTTTGACGACTATGCCCTCTACCGCCCCGATGTGCTGAGTGCTTGGTGGCATGGCCAGGGCGAGGGCTGGCAGCCGCAGCTGCTGGCGCTGTTGCGGCAGCAGCTTGTGGTCGAACCCTTCGGACTCAAGGTGCAGCGGGCGATCGCACAGTTGAGCCAGGGCGTTGTGCCATCCAATGGTCTGCCTGCGCGCCTGCGGTTGTTTGGCCTCAGTGCCATGGCGCCCGTGCAGGTGCAGCTGCTGCAGGCGATCAGCGCCGTCATTCCAGTCGATCTGTATCTGCTGACCCCCTGCCGCGACCTGTGGCAGCGCTGCAACGATCGCCGCCGGCAGCTCAGCGATGCGGTGGCTCTGGCCCAGCCCCTCGATGGCGACTGGCTGCTGGGCGCTCCTGGCCTTGAGGCGCGCTTTGGGCGGTTGGGCGGCGAGTTTCAGCAGCTGCTCGAGGGCACTGGCGAGGCCCAGCTTGGTGAGCGCCGTGAGGGCGATCTGTTCTTCGCCCCGGCGGCGGTGGCACGGGCGCAGGGGCGCGAGCCCACCCTGCTCGAGCAGCTGCAGCAGCGCCTGATCAACGATGAACCTGAGCCGTTGGCCGCTCCGTTGAAGCGGGCGGCAGAGGACTGTTCACTTGAATTTCATGCCTGCCCGGGACGCCTGCGCCAGCTCCAGATCGTGCGCGATCGGGTGCTGCAGTTGCTGGCCGCTGACGACACCCTGCAGCCCCGCGATGTGCTGCTGATGACGCCGCAGATCGAGGCCTTTGCGCCGTTGATCGCTGCGGTGTTTGGTGACAGTGAAGCCACCGGCGTTGTGCTGCCCTGGCGGCTCACCGATCGCAGCCAGCAGAGCGAGGCCGGCATTGCCCAGGGGTTGTTGCAGCTGCTTGAGCTCGGAGGCCAACGCCTGAGCGCTTCGGCTCTGGAGGCGTTGCTCTGCTGCGCCCCGCTGCTAGCGGCCCATGGCATCGATGCACAAGATGCCGGTGCCATCTCTGAGCTGCTGCAGCAAGCCGGGTTTCGGTGGGGCCTCGATGCAGGCGATCGCGGCGGCGGGCGCTGCCACAGCCTCAGCTGGGCGGTTGATCGTTTGCTGCTGGGCCTGGTGCTGCCCGAAACACCTGGTTTGGCACCAGCAGAGGTGGCTCCACTGGCGATGCAGGGCAGCCTTGAGCAGCAGCAGCGCTGGCTGCAACTGCTGCGCCAGCTGCTCAGCAGCCTGCGCTGGCTGGGCCGCGCCCGCACCCCAGCTGCCTGGGTCGAGGGGTTGCGCGAGCAGTTGGCGCTGTTGTTTGGCGATGGCGGTGAGCAGGCCTGGGAGCTGCAGGCGATCCATGCCGCCCTGAGCGACTGGCTCGCCGTGGCCGAGACCAGCCCCCTGCAGCTGGCGGCGCCGGTGGTGGCTGAGGTGCTCTCTGAGCGGCTCAGCCAAGACAGCGGCCGCTTTGGCCATCGTTCGGGCGCACTCACGATCAGTGCGCTCGAGCCGATGCGTGCCATTCCCCACAGGTTGGTGGTGCTGTTCGGCCTCGATGCCGGGGTGTTTCCCAGGCGGCGCGAGCGGCCGGGGTTTCACCTGCTTGAGCAGCAGCGCCGGCTGGGTGATCCCAGCAGCGGCGATCAGGATCGTTATGTGCTGCTTGAGAGCCTGCTCTCGGCCAGGCAGCATTTGCTGATCGCCTGGAGCTGCCGCGACGAGCGCACCGGCGAACCGCTGGAGCCTGCCACACCCGTGCGGCAGTGGCTCGAGCTGCTGCGACAGCAGCTCGCTGTGGTGCCGCTGCGTCAGTACGCCCCCAACCCCCTGGCGCGCGGCAACTTTGCCGCTGACGGTGCCTGGCCGCCTGCCAGCTGCGACCAGCGGCTGCTGGCGGCGCGCCAGCAGCTGGATGCGCAGCTCCAGGGATCTACGGATCCTGCGGCCGCGCCGCGCGCTTTGGCCTTCAGTGCCTCGCCTGTGGCACCCCATCAGCTCGTGGACCCGGCATCGCTGCTGTGGAGCGAACTGCAGGCGTGGCTTACGGCGCCGCAGCGTTGCTGGCTCGAGGGCCTGGGGCTGCGGCCGCAAGAGTTTGACCACCCCCTGCAGGATCTTGAGGCGCTCGAGCTCACGGAGCGCGAACGCGCGGCCCTGCTGCGTGGCCACTTGGATGACCAGGACCCACCGGACTGGAATCACCTGCAGCGCGGCCGCGGCCTGTTGCCTCCCTTGGCCGCAGGGGCCCTTGAGGTGCGCCAGCTCGAGCAGCGCTGGGGTTCGCTCGCTGCCCTGTTGGCCGAGCTCGGAGCCCCGCAAACCCGAGCGCACAGCTGGCAGCAGTTGCAGGCCGAGCTGAGCTGGCGGGGTGAACAGCTGGTGCTGGTGCACACCGCCAAGCCCAGGGCGCCCCAGCGGCTGCTGCTTTGGCTGCAGCTGCTGCTGGCCTGCAGCGCCGATCAACCGCCCGCTTTGGCCCTGTTGATTGGCCGCGATCAGCACCGTTTTCGGCTGCTGGAGCAGCTTGCTCCCCCGCCGCGCGAGCAGGCCGAGCAGCACCTGCAGCAGCTGCTGCACTGGTGCGCCCAGCACCGCCAGCGCTGCTGGCCCCTGCCGCCTGAAACCGGCTGGGCCTATGCCCGCGCTGAAACCGCGCGGGCTGCCCAAGGCTTGAGCCGGGCCAGCGCTGCTTGGCAGGGCGGCTACCGGCAGCGCTCCGAGCGCAGTGATGCGGTGCAGGCGTTGTGCTTTGGCGCCGATCTGCCAGCTGTTGAGCTGCTCACACCAGCTGTGCAGGAGCTGGCGCTGCAGCTGTATGGCCCGCTGCTGCAGCACTGGCAGGAGTGCAAGCCATGAGCACGCCTCTGCCGGCGTTTGAGGCCAATGGCATGCCGCTGACGCCAGGCATCCGGCTGCTGGAGGCCAGCGCCGGCACGGGCAAGACCTTTGCCCTGGCGCATCTGGTGCTGCGGTTGCTCAGCGAGGGGACACAACCCCTGCAGCTCCATGAGCTGCTGGTGGTCACCTACACCGAGGCTGCCGCCGCTGAGCTGCGCGATCGCATTGCCCGCCGCTTGCAGGACGCTCTGGCGCGGCTGGATGCCGGAGCGCAGGGGGCCGATGCGGTGCTCAAGCAGTGGCTCGAGCAGCACCAAGGTGCTGGCGATCCGCTGCTGCGCTCTCGTTTGCTGCTGGCGCTTGAGCAGCTCGAGCGCGCTGACATCACCACCATTCATGGCTTCTGCCGGCGCACCCTGCAGCGCCATGCGCTCGAGGCCGCCCTGGGCCCAGCGGTGGCGCTCGAGAGCGAGGGCAACCAGCGGCTCGATGAGCTGGTGCACGATTACTGGCAGCAGCAGGTGCTGCCGCTGCCTGCCGGCTGGTTGGCCGGCCTGCTGCGTCAGCAGGTCAATCCGCAGCAGCTCGCCGGGCTGTTGCGCAGCCTCGATGGCGATCCGTCGCTGACGCTCGCCCCCTTGCCTGAGGGCCTCAGCAGCGAGCGCCCGCTGGCCGAGCAGCTGCCAGCTCTGTGGCCTGGGCTTTGGCAGCGCTTTGTTGCGGCATGGAGCGAGCGCGCCGAGGCCCTTGAAGCTGACTTTGCCGCCGCCGCTGCCGAGCTCAAGAGTCTGGGGGCTGACTACCGGCCCTACCGGCTCAAAGCCAAGTCCGATCGGCTCGAGCGAGTGCAGGCTTGGCTGCTCGGCCTGGCCGGCCAGCTGCCTGACTACGAAGCGGTTCTGGCCCAGGTTGATCTGCGCGAGTACTTCCATCCAGGACCGTTTTGCAAAGCAGCGGCCCGCGTCCATGGCGATGCGGTTTCGCTGCCGCAGCGGCCCTTGCTTGAGGCGATTGCTGCTCTGGTCGACGGTCCGGCCGAGCTGGTGTTGCTGCACTGCAGCCACTGGTGCCGCGCCGAATGGGCGCGTAGGCGCCAGCGCAGTGCCCAGATGGGCTTTGCTCAGCTGCTCGAGCAGCTGGATCCAGGACCCGCCGCCACCACCCCCACCCCTGTGCTGGCGGCGGTGGCGCAGCGCTACCGCGCCGCGCTGATCGATGAGTTTCAGGACACCGATCCGATGCAGTGGCGCATCCTGCGCACGGCCTTTGCTGCCGAACCAGGCCGCCATCTGCTGGTGATGGTGGGTGACCCCAAGCAAGCCATCTATCGCTTTCGCGGCGGTGAGCTCGCCACCTACCGCACGGCTGCGGCGCAGGCCGATGCCTGTTTTGGCCTGAGCGACAACCGCCGCTCCAGCGCGGCCTTGGTGGCAGGACTCAATGCCCTGATGCAACCCGGCCTGGTGCGCTCGGATCTGCCGGTGCCCGCGGTGCGCGCCATGGCCGACAAGGGCCAGCTGGCCCTGCCCCCCGCTGAAGCGCCGCTGCAACTGCTGGAGCTGGAGCCCGATCAGCTTGATGAGCAGGTGGCTGCGTTTTGTCAGGGCCTGCTCGAGCGTCAGCTAGGCCTTGACGAGGGCCAGAGCCAGCGGCCGCTGCAGCCCGGTGATCTGTGCCTGCTGGTGAGCCGCCACGATCAGGCCGAAGCCCTGCGTGTGGCGCTTGAGCGCCGGGCGCTGCCGAGCCGTTTGGTGAGCCGGGGCGATGTGTTTGAAAGTGTGGGCGCTGCGGCGCTGCAGCGGTTGCTCGATGCCCTGGTCAGCCCTGGTGATCAGAGCCGTCTGCGGCTGTTGGCCGCCTCGCCGCTGCTGGGCTGGTCTGCTGGGGCGATCGCACAGGCCGACGCGGCCAGCTGGGATCAGTTGGCCAGCCAGCTCGATCGCCTGGCCGCTCAGTTGTCGCAGCACGGGCTGTGTGCAGTGGTGTCTCAACTGCTGGGCATCAGCGGTTTGGCGCGGCTGTCGCTGCGCGGCCGGGCCCTAGCTGATCTGCAACAGGCCGCTGAGCTGGTTCAAGAGCAGATGCACCGCCAGGGCATGGGCCTTGCCGCCACGGCCGACTGGCTGCGGCGGCTGCGGCTGCAAGACGACCGTGACCCCCCAGAGGCCCATCTGTGCCGCAGCGATGCCGCCGAATCGGCCATCGCTGTGGTCACGGTGCACCGCAGCAAGGGGCTCGAATACCCCGTGGTGATCTGCCCGTATTTGTGGCAGGGGGTCAAGCCACCGGCGCGCGGGGGCGCGCAGCGGTTGGGCCGGCGCTGGCTGCCGCCCAATCAGGACGCCCCCCAGCTCGATCTGCACCTCAGCCCCGACTGGGGTGTGGGCCGCCTCGCCGCCCAGCAGCACCTGGTGGCCCAACGCCAGGAGTCTGAGCGTCTGGCCTATGTGGCCTGCACCCGGGCCCAGCACCTGTTGGTACTGGGCTGGCCCGGCGTCGAGCGCGCCGAGGACGCCAACCCCTTGGGGTCCTGGCTGCTGGCCGGCGAGCAGCTGCGGCCGCTGCCGCTGCATCACATCGATGTTGCAGCGCTGGCAGGCCTGGCGCCGCAATGGCGCGCGCCCCAGGTCACCACGGCGTTGCAGTTGGGTCCCCGTCCTAGCCGGCCGCTGGAGCGGCGGTGGGGACGGGCCAGTTACTCGGCCTGGGCCCATAGCCAGCTCGCCTTGCCTCCCGAGGTTCGCGATGAGGGCCGCGACAGCGACGCTGTGCTCGAGCGCGACGCGCTGCTCGAGCTGCCCGCCGCAGCATCTGATCTAGGGGCAGCCCCCTGGCCTGTGCTGGGACCGCTGGCTGAGGTGCCCCGCGGCGCTGCTTTTGGTGATGCGCTGCACCGCATGCTCGAGTGCATCGATTACCCAGACCTGGCCAGCGGCAGCTGTGATCAGGCCAACGCCGTGATCGCCCAGGAGCTGGCCCGTGCCGGCTTGGCGCCTGAGCTCAGCGGGCCTCTGCTCGCTGGGTTCAGCCAGCTGGTGCTGACGCCCCTGGGCGGTGAGCTGGGCTCCTGGCGCCTGGCCGATCTGCAGCGCGGCAGCTGGCTCAATGAGATGAACTTTGATCTGCCGCTGGCGCAGGAGCCTGCTCGTCTGGTGCGCAGCAGTGGTCTTGCTGCTGTGTTCCAGCAGCATCCAGGCGGTCGCTTTGGGCCCGACTACGCCCAGCGGCTACTGCAACTCGATGTGGCCAGCCGCGGCTTTTTGACCGGTTCGATCGATCTGCTGTTCTGCGCCGACGAGCGCTGGTGGATCGTTGACTGGAAGAGCAACTGGCTGGGGGTGCGTGGCGCCCAGGGCCAGGTGCTGAGCTGCGGCCCCAACGACTACAGCCAACCGGCGATGGCTGATCTGATGCAGCGCAGCCACTATCCGCTGCAGGCCCACCTGTACCTGGTGGCGCTGCATCGCTATTTGCGCTGGCGCCTGGGCGGCTACGACCCCGAGCGCCATCTGGGCGGTTACGCCTACGTGTTTGTGCGCGGTGTCGCCGGCGCAGCGGCTGAGCCACAAAGGCAGAACGGCTCTTGGGGCGGTGTGCCAGGTGTGTTTGTCGAGCGGCCGCCGCTGTCGCGGCTGCTGGCGCTCGATGCACTGCTGCAGCAGGGGGAACCATGAGCAGCCTCGCGCCTGCCCTGCTGGAGAGCCTCAAGCGCGTCTTGCCACCAGCGGGCAGTGCTGCCCAGCAAGCCCTGCTGGCAGCTGTGATCACGGCGCTGGTGGACGCTCTTGAGCAGGGCGAGCTGGGGCTTGATTTGGCTTCAGAACCCCCGGCAGCGCTAGCCGGTTCAGCCTGGCCCCATGAGGCGCTTGAGGCGCTGCAAGCCAGTGGGTGGTTGCTCAGCGCACAAGCGCTGTCAGCAGCCGCAGATCCCGCGGCGCTCGAGGCGCCGCTCGTGCAAGACGGCACCTGGTTGCGCTGGCGCCGCTGGCATGAGCAGCTCATGCAGTGCCTCGAGCGGCTGATTGAGCTGGCGGGCGCTGCACCTGAGCCGCAGGCTTCGGCTCAGAACCTGGCCCAGGCGGGCGAGCAAGCGCGCGCTGCCGGCCTTGATCAGGCCCAGTGCGATGCGGTTGTTGCCTTGCTGCGCCACCGCTTGGTGCTGCTGCGCGGCGGCCCCGGAACCGGCAAGACCTCGACTGTGGTGCAGATGCTGGCGGCGGCTTGGCGCCAGCAGCCTGGGCTGCAGATTCATCTGGCAGCGCCCACCGGCAAGGCGGCTGGCCGCTTGGCTGCGGCGCTCAGCGAGGGGGCCGCCGCGCTCGAGCCCGCCTTGGCCGATGGGCTGCAGACCCTGCCGTGCACCACCCTGCACCGGCTGCTAGAGGCTCGCGGCGGCGGCCGTTTTGGTCGTCATCGCGGGCGTCCGCTGCAGCTGGACCTGCTGGTTGTCGATGAGGTGTCGATGGTCGATCTGCCGCTGATGCAGGCCCTGATCCAGGCCCTGCCTCCGCAGGCACGGCTGCTGCTGGTGGGCGATGCGGCTCAGTTGCCGCCTGTGGGCACCGGTGCTGTGCTGGCCGAGCTCTGCCGTTTTGAGCGGTTGCAGCAGCTTGGATCTGCTGCGGTGGAGTTGTGCACCACTTACCGCAACAACGGGGCCATCGCCGAGCTGGCCGCCAGCCTGCGTGCGCCCCTGCAGGCGCAGGCCCCCGCCCCCCAGCCGGATCCGCTAGCGCCGCTTCAGCCCTGGCTTGAGCGGCTCAACCCCGCTGACAACGTGCAGTGGCGGCCCAGTGATCCAACGCGCTTGCCAGACCTGCTGCTGGATCGCTTGCGCCAGCATCAGCAGCAGCTCAGCCATTTGGCTGCAGCGCTGCGTTGGCCCGTCGATGGGGCTGACAATCTCGACGCGGCGGCCTGTGAACCGTTGCTGCGCGCACTCGAGCAGTGCATCGCGCTCAGCCCGGTTCGGCAGGGCCGTTGGGGTGTTGATGCGCTGCACCGCGCCTTGCTGGGTGAGACCGAGGGCGTGCCGGTGCAGCGCTGGCCGCTGGGAACGCCTGTGCTCAACCGCAGTAACCGGCCGGAGCAGGGGCTCGCCAATGGCGACATTGGCGTGCTGGTGCAGCGGGGCCATGAGCGCTGGGTGCTGCTCGATGGCCCGCGGTTGCTGCACCCCTCGCGGCTGGCGTTGGCACAACCGGCCCTGGCGCTGACGGTTCACAAAGCCCAGGGCAGCCAGTACAACGAGGTTCTGTTGCTGTTGCCGGCCAGCCGCCATCACGATCCGCGTCTGCTCTACACCGGTCTCACCAGGGCCCGTGAGCGAGCTGTGCTGATCACCCCGCGCTGAGCGCTGGCTTGCCTGGCCGCCATGGATCAACCGCACGCGATGCACACCACCCGAGCCGAACCGCTGCAGCGCATCGAGCGTCCCTGGGGCTGGTTTGAAGACCTGGGCGGCGGTGCGGGCTACAAGGTCAAACGCTTGTGCATTCGCGCTGGTCAACGCATCAGCCTGCAGCGCCACCGGCACCGCCAGGAGCATTGGGTGGTGGTGGCAGGGAACGGCACGCTCGAGTGCGGCGGCAGCCAACAGCTTGCTGAACCTGGCACCACCTTGCTGGTGCCTTGTGGTGCGGTGCACCGCGCTGTGGCCGGCAGTGACGATCTGCTGATCGTCGAGGTGCAGCGAGGCGATTGGCTCAGTGAAGATGACATCGAGCGTCTGGCCGATGATTTCGGCCGTGCACCGCGCGAGTGTTAATCTTTTCGAAAGCCTTTTTCAAGGGCAGGGCAGTCGTTTCGGATTTGCCATTCACCCATGTTGTGAATGCCAATCCATGGGGTTTCTGCCGGGCCTGCGTCGAAGGATCATTCAGGCCCCAATCCCGTGAACCAACAGTCTTTGGACGGCAGCTTCGGCTGTTCCGTCGATCTCGATCTGCGCGTCGAGGCAGAAGAATCTGCCGCGTCAGATCAAGCCCAGTCTCTTGAAGCGAGTGGCTTCGAGCGCTTCGGTTTCTCGGCGCCGTTGCTTAAAGCGCTTGAAGCGATTGGCTACAAAGAGCCATCGCCCATTCAGAGCGCCGCCATTCCCGAGCTTCTGCTGGGGCGCGATCTGGTCGGTCAGGCCCAGACCGGTACCGGCAAGACCGCAGCCTTTGCACTGCCGATGCTGGCCTCTTTGGATCCCAGCCTGCGCAAGCCTCAGGTTTTGGTGCTGGCCCCCACCCGCGAACTGGCCATGCAGGTGGCTGAAGCGTTCAACAGTTATGCCGCGCACCTTGACGGTGTGCGCACTCTGGCGATTTATGGCGGGGCTGATTTCCGCGATCAGATTCACCATCTCAAGCGTGGTGTACAGATCGTTGTGGGCACCCCAGGCCGGGTGATGGACCACATGCGTCAGGGCACTCTTGATCTCTCGGCGCTGCGGGCGCTGGTGCTCGATGAAGCCGACGAAATGCTGCGTATGGGCTTCATCGACGATGTCGAATGGGTGCTCGAGCAGCTGCCTGCGAAGCGCCAGGTCGTGCTGTTTTCAGCCACCATGCCAACCGAGATTCGCCGCATCTCTCAGAAGTACCTCAGCAGCCCGGCCGAGATCACCATCAAGACCAAAGCTGCTGATTCGGGCCGCATCCGGCAGCGTTATCTGATGGTCAACGGACCGCAGAAGCTTGCGGCTCTTGAGCGCGTGCTTGAGGCCGAGCAATCAGAGGCCACGATCATTTTTGCGCGCACCAAAGCGATCACCCTGACCGTGGCCGAATCGCTTGAGCAGCACGGCTATGACGTAGCAGTGCTCAACGGCGATGTGCCCCAAGCCCAGCGTGAGCGCACGATCGAGCGGCTCAAGAGCGGCAAGGTCGATGTGCTGGTGGCCACAGACGTGGCGGCCCGCGGACTTGATGTCGAGCGCATCACCTTGGTGATCAACTACGACATTCCTTTTGACAGCGAGGCCTACGTGCATCGCATCGGCCGCACCGGCCGGGCAGGCCGGTGTGGCGAGGCGATTCTCTTTTTGACCCCGCGTGAGCGTCGCTTCCTCACGGGGCTTGAGCGCGCTGTCGGCCGCTCCATCGAGCCGATGGAGGTGCCCAGTAACGCCACGATCAATCAGAACCGCCTCGATCGACTGCGCGCTCGTCTGACGGCTGCCGTGCAGGGCACCAGCTGCAGCGAGCAGGAGCATGCGCTGCTCAGCGAGATGGTCCAGCGCGTCGCCGGTGAGCTCGGTTGCAGTGGCGAGGCACTGGCTCTGGCGGCCCTTGAACTGGGCCTGTCCGGCCAGCCGCTGCTGCTGGAGGGTGATGACACCCTGTTTGCCGCACCTCGCCAGGGCGGCAGCTTTGAGCGCCAGGGCTCCCACAGCGGTGGTGCTCGTCAGGGTCGTGGCGAACGCCCCGCCCGTGGGCCCGAAAGTCACATGGAGCGCTTCCGCATCGAGCTCGGCTGGCGCGACCGCGTCAAGCCCGGCAACATCGTTGGCGCCATTGCCGGCGAAACCGGTCTCAACGGCAAGGCGATCGGCCGCATTCAGATCTTTGACACCCACAGCATGGTGGATCTGCCCAAGGGCATGCCTGCCGAGGTGTTTGAGGGGCTGCGGCAGCTGCGGGTTCTCAACAAGCCCCTGCAGATCTCAAGGGTTCAGGGCTGAGCGCGGGGCCGCGTGCCCCCCAGCCCTCAGGCGCAGAGGCCTGTGACGTCGCGGCTGGCCAGGGTGGTGAAGTCCACACTGGTGAGCCGTTCGACGGCAGCCACTAGGGCCACCTGCACGTCGCTGGTGCTTTCGCTGCACACCATGGCCTGAAGCAGGTCGAAGCGATCCTGCGGAGCCAGTTCGCCGTCCTCGCTCCAGGCGAGGCTCCAGGTCACGGGGGCCGTCATGATGATCTGGCGCATCAGGATTTGCTGACAATGGGACACTACTGGGGAGCAGCTCGCCTTCATCAGATTCCCTTCACCTCTGCTTCATGCTTCTCCACACGCTGGAGCTGGTTCGGCGGAGCAGTAGGGTGAAGTTGATTCCAAAGGTCTCAAGGCTCCCTCGGCTCACCCAGCTTTCACTGGCAATCCCTAGGAACCCAGCATCAGACGAATCAGTTCCAGGATTGATCCAGTTCACTCAATGACCATTTACGTCGGCAACCTCTCGTTCCAGGCTGAGCGCGAGGACTTGCTTGATCTCTTCGGCCAGTACGGCGAAGTTCGCCAGTGCAGCCTTCCCCTCGATCGTGAAACCGGCCGCAAGCGCGGTTTCGCGTTCGTTGAGCTCGCTGATGATGCAGCCGAGCAAAAGGCCATCGACGACCTCCAGGACGTCGAGTGGATGGGCCGCATGATCCGCGTCAACAAGGCCACACCCCGTGAAGGCGGTGGTGGTGGTGGCGGCGGTGGTCGCGGCGGCTACGGCGGTGGCGGCGGCAACCGCGGTGGCGGTGGCGGCGGCTATGGCGGTGGTGGCGGCAACCGCTGGTGACCACGCTCAGCCGCTGAAGCGTTGACCCGTTTCAGCGGCCAGCACCTGCCTTCTCAAGCCTGCTGCACAACTGTTGCAGCAGGCTTTTTGCGCGGGTGTCACTGTGGGCCATCGACTCTCCGCTGCGCGTTTCAATCGCCATTTCACCGGTGTTGCGCAGGTTGCTCCAATCGCACAACACCCGAACGTATTCACGGGCTTTGAGTCCCCTTTGCGGGCGATCCGTGGCGATCAACCAGGGCCGCTCCTGCGGAGGTTCCGAGATCTCAAGGCCGAGTTGAGCGATCACCTCGCTCAGCATGTGGTTGATCCCCTCAAGGGTTGGATCAACGCTCAGAAAAGCGCGGCAGTGGGCCATGGCAGCGCAGCGTGGTCGTTCTCCACACCTAGTCAAGACACCGCAATCTGCCAAGTGCCCTGGTGCACACCCTTGTGATGGCTGCTTCCTCAATGGCTTCTTCGCCCTTGCCGCGCCTGCTGGGCGCGCTGGCGCCGCAACGCCGCCTGATCTGGCTGGCTACGGCGTGCTCGGTGCTCAACAAGCTCTTTGATTTGGCGCCACCGGTGCTGATCGCCCTGGCGGTTGATGTGGTGGTGCGCCAGAACACCGCCTGGCTGACGGCGTTTGGCTTCACCACCGTGCCAGCCCAGCTCAGCGTGCTGGCGGTGCTCTCGTTTGTGATCTGGAGCGCCGAGTCGCTGTTTGAGTACCTCTATGGACTGCTGTGGCGCAACCTCGCCCAGACCGTGCAACACGAGCTGCGGCTTGAGGCTTACGGCCATCTGCAGCAGCTTGAGATGGCCTTTTTTGAGGCGGGCAGCAGCGGGCGGCTGCTGGCGATCCTCAATGACGACATCAACCAGCTCGAGCGTTTTCTCGACCACGGCGCCAACGAGATCCTGCAGCTGATCACCACGGTGCTGGCTGTTGGTGGTGCGATGGCCTGGCTCTCCCCGGCTGTTGCCGGGGTGTCGTTTCTGCCGATCCCGGTGATCCTCTGGGGGTCACTGCGCTTTCAGAAACGCCTCGCGCCCCGCTACGGGCAGGTGCGTGAGAAGGCCGGCGATCTGGCTGCCCGTCTGGCCAACAACCTGGGCGGCATGCTCACGATCAAGAGCTACACAGCCGAAGCCTGGGAGCTGGAGCGGCTGGCACTGCAGAGCGAGGCCTACCGAGCGGCCAACCGCCGTGCGATCCGGCTCTCTGCTGCGTTTGTGCCGTTGATTCGCTTTGCCATTTTGTTTGCCTTTCTGGCGATCTTGGTGATCGGCGGGTTGCAGGCCTGGCGCGGGGTGATCGCTGTTGGCACCTACAGCTTTTTGGTGTACATCACCCAACGTCTGCTGTGGCCCCTGACGACCCTGGGCCGCACGCTTGATGACTATCAGCGCGCCATGGCATCAGCGACGCGGGTGCTCGATCTGCTCGATACGCCGGTGACCCAGGCGGGGGGGAGCACACCTTTGCCTTTGGGCATGGTGGAAGGCGAGATCCGCTTTGACGATGTCTGCTTTGCCTACCGGGAGCGTGAACCGCTGCTGGAGCACTTTGATCTGACCATTCCAGCCGGCAGCACGATCGGCATTGTCGGCTCCACTGGCTCTGGCAAGAGCACCTTGGTGAAGCTGCTGCTGCGTCTGTACAGCTTGCGCAGCGGCCGCATCTTGCTTGATGGCATACCGATCGAGCAGCTGCGCCTTGAGGATCTGCGCAGCGCCATTGGCCTGGTGAGTCAGGAGGTGTTTCTGTTTCATGGCACGGTCGCCGAGAACATCGCCTACGGCAGTTTTGATGCCACCCCTCAGGCGATTGCACGGGCCGCTGAGCTGGCCGAAGCGGCGGGTTTTATCGAGCTGTTGCCACAGGGGTATGACACCGTCGTCGGTGAGCGCGGCCAGCGCCTCAGCGGCGGCCAGCGCCAGCGCATCGCCCTGGCACGGGCGATCCTCAAAGATCCGCCGGTGCTCATTCTTGATGAGGCCACTGCCGCTGTCGACAACGAGACCGAGGCGGCGATCCAGCGTTCGCTTGATCACCTCACGGCCGATCGCACAACTTTGGTGATTGCCCATCGGCTCTCGACGGTGCGCCACGCCGATTGCATTGTGGTGCTTGAGCAGGGGCGCCTCATCGAGCGTGGCAGCCATGAGGAGCTCATGGCCCGCGGCGGCGCCTACGCCAACCTCTGGCGGGTGCAGGTGGGGCTGCGCGCCGATGAGTTGCTGCAGCTGTGAGGGCCCTGCGTTGACCTTGCAATAGCGTTGCCAGCATGAAACGCCCCTCGGCTCGCCGCCGCAGAACGCGCAAGGTTGTGCTGGCGATGGCCGTCGGCCTGACGGCGGGACTTGTGCTGGCCGTGCCGCTGTTTGACCTGCTGGGCGGCGATCAGAGCAGCAACAACGCCGTCACCAATCCCTTCACCGCCTGGACCGGTGTCGGTGATCAAGACATTTTGCTGTTGGGTACCGATGTTGGCGGCGGTAATACCGATGTGATCGCCAGTGTGCGGGTCGACGGCGGGATCACGCGGATCACCCAGGTGCCGCGAGATTCCTACATCGAAGCGGAGGGCTACGGCCCTAACAAAATCAACGCCCTCTACGCCATTGGCGGCCTTGATCTGCTCAAGCGGGAGCTCTCGCGCAAGCTGGGCCGCCCGATCACCCACCATGTGATGGTGAACCTCGGCGCTGTGCGGCGCATGGCCGATGCCCTCGGTGGCATTGAGGTCAACGTGCCCAAGCGGCTGTATTACACCGACCGCAGCCAGGGGCTCTACATCGACCTGCAGCCAGGACTGCAGACCCTCAAGGGCCGTGAGCTTGAGGGCTTTTTGCGTTTCCGCCATGACGAGTTGGGCGACATCGGCCGGCTCGAGCGTCAGCAGCTGGCCTGGCAGGCGTTGTTCCGCAAGCTCACCAGGCCCGAGCACCTGGTGCGGCTGCCGGCCTTGCTGTCAGCCGCCGGCAAGGACATCAAAACCGACCTTGGCCCGATGGAGCTGGGTGGGTTGATCACCGCCATGGGCACCACCGAGCTCGACACCAAGCGGCTGGGCGGGCGGCCCTTCATGCGCAATGGCATCAGTTACTGGGATGCGGAGTGGCCCAATCCGCTGACCCCTGGTACACCCGAGGCTCCAGCGGCCCCTGCGGAAGAGCGCTACCGCTTTCTTTATTGATGGCCTGATGCATCGTGGTCGGCACGTTCGCCTTCGGCTGGGCGGCCATTGCCATGGCTCGAGAGCGTGATCAAGGCCAGTACCAGCGCCGCGCCAGCCAGCACCGGGGTTGATGCGGCCACCGTGACGCCAAGGGCCGCGGTGAACCAGATCGAGGCGGCACTGGTCAGCCCGCGCACCTGCAGGGGGTGGTGTTTGGGCCGTTGGTGTGGCACAAGGATTTCACCTGCCCCCAGAAAACCGATGCCGGTCGCCACCCCCTGGATCGCGCGGCTGCGCGCGTCAGCGTGGTCTCCGGCGGCCAGCACCATCAGACAGGCACTGAGGCCAACCAGCACATGCACCCGCAACCGGTTGGGTTGCGGCACATTGCCGTGGTGGGCCCGGTTGAGTCCAACCGCCAGCCCGCACAACACGGCCAGGCCCATGCGCAGCAGACTTTCGACGGCTGGGAGGGTGTCCATGCTGCTCCTGCAAGGCTGCCGTCATGGTGACGCGTGCGGCCAGGCTGCGCTTGCCGGGGTGGCCGCGGCATGAATTCAGAGCTGCTGCGCAAAAGCCTGAAGCTGGCGGTGGCGGCTTTTTTGACCGCTGCGATTGCGGTGTTTTTTCAGCGCATCGAATTTGTTTGGTACCCGCTGCTGGCCGTTGTGGTTGTCGTGGATGACAACGACGAGAAAACCGTGGCAGCAGCCCGCGCGCGCATTCTCGGCACCGTGACCGGAGGGCTGGTCACGTTCTGGGTGCACACGATCCTCTCGGGATGGATCGGTGTGCTCGTCTCGATCCTGCTGATGGTGCCGGTGCTGCGGCTGCTGGGCTGGCAGGCGGGGCTAAGCACCGCCGCGCTGGTGAGCGTGATGTTTCTGATGATCCCGGGCCATGCCGAGCTCAACTGGAACTACGTTTTCAACCGCGCTCTAGACACCAGCGTCGGCTGCGCTGTGGCGTTAGCCGTGGGACTGCTGCTGTGGCCCCGCAACCGGCTGCAGCTGCTGCAGCAGGCCGATGCCGCCCTGCGCCGCCAGCTCAACGATCAATTGCAGGCTTACAGCCGTTGGCTGGCGGGCCGCTCTCCGCGTCCCCAGCCGCTCGATCCGGCCGATTTCACCGCCCGCCTTGATGCCATGGCGCGCTGGATCGAGCTCGAGCGCACAGGACCCCATGCCAAGCCCTTGAAGCAGCAGCGCTGGCGCCAACGCTTGATGCTGTGGCGCTCCCTCAACAGCTACTGGCTGCAATGGGAGCGTTTGCTGGGCGACGTGCAACCGGTTCCGGGGCTCAACGCCAGCCTCGATCCGCTGATCGATCAGCTGCTGCAGACGTCGCTGCACGCGGGTCTGCACACGCGTTGG
>JBMSMG010000022.1:0-23515 GCA_049421025.1 Prochlorococcaceae cyanobacterium
CCTGTTCGGTGCAGATCACCTGCAGCCGCCATCCTGCTGCACTTGACCATGGTCAAGTGGGTCAAGCGCTGATGTCCTGAGCCTCTGAGGCCTCGGCCCGCAACGGGCAAAGGGCAATGAGCAATGAGCAAAGGGCAACCTGGCGAGCGGGGAGTTGAAGATCCCAAGGCCAACAAAAAACCGCCCTTGCGGGCGGTTGAGTGGCAGTAGCTGCAGCAAGAACTGATGACGCGATCAAGAACCCGGTCCACTGACCAGGCAAGACGATTTACTTCCAGTTCTTAGCGACGATTTCAGCGAGGTCGACAACGCGCTGGCTATAGCCCCACTCGTTGTCGTACCAGCAGACGATCTTGACCATGTTGCCGCCCATCACGAGGGTGAGATCGGCATCAACGATCGTGCTCTCGTCGGTACCGGCATGGTCACTGGAGACCAGGGGCAGATCGCAGTACTTGATGATGCCCTTCATGCCGCTTTCAGACGCGGCCTTGAGCACGGCGTTGACCTCTTCAGCGCTGGTATCGCGGCCCACTTCAAACACCATGTCGCAGACCGACACGTTGGGGGTGGGCACGCGCAGGGCGATGCCGCTGAGCTTGCCCTTGACTTCGGGGTACACCAGGGCGACGGCCTTTGCGGCGCCAGTGCTGGTGGGAACGATGTTCACGGCAGCGGCGCGGGCGCGGCGCAGATCGCGGTGGGCAGCGTCGAGAATGCGCTGGTCACCCGTGTAGCTGTGGGTGGTGGTCATCGTGCCTTTGACGATGCCGAAGGCCTGATCGATCGTCTTGACGATCGGCGCCATGCAGTTGGTGGTGCAGCTGGCGTTGCTGAGGATGTCCCAGTCCTCGTGGCGGTACTGATCAGCGTTGACCCCGACCACAAAGGTGCCGACCTTGGCACCTTTGCCAGGAGCGGTGAGGATGACCTTTTTGGCACCCGACTCGAAGTGCTTGCTGGCACCGACGTCGTCGTTGAACACGCCAGTCGACTCGATCACCAGATCGACGCCCCACTCCTTCCAGGGCAGGTTGGCCGGGTTGCGGTCGTAGAAGGTTTTGATCGTCTTGCCGTTGATGACGATCGTGCTGTCGGTGGTGCTGATCTCGGCGCCGCGCAGGGGGCCCAGCATCGAGTCGTACTTGAGCAGGTGGGCGTTGGTGGTGGTGTCACCGGAGCCGTTGATCCCCACCACTTCGATGCCGGTGTTGGCCCCGCGGCTGAGCCAGCAGCGCATGAAATTGCGCCCGATCCGACCGAATCCATTGATCGCTACGCGCAGGGTCATGGCATGAAGCGGAGAAACCCGCTAGCAAGGGTGGTTTTGGCGTCGGATCATACAGACATCAATTGAGGAGCTCCCTCCAGACCAGGCCTGGCTCGAGGACTCTTGGCCAAAGGCGACGCAACTCGTAAAGGACACGGCACCGATCTGGCCTTAATTTCGGATGCAGGTTTGGCACGCCCCGCGTTCCTTCCCCCACCGCTGGAGACTGCCCTTGGCCTTCGTCCTCGATCGTCGCCAACCTCTCCACTTCATAGGGGTCGGCGGCATCGGCATGTCTGCCCTGGCCGGGATCCTGGCTCAACGGGGCTTTGACATCAGTGGCTCCGACCCCAAGCAGCAGCCGGTGCTGACCCAGCTGCGCCAGCAAGGGGTGCGGGTGTTCGCCCAGCAATCGGCCGCCACGATCGATGCGATTCGCAGCGGCACCGCTAACAGTCCTGTGGTGGTGATCAGCTCAGCGGTTCCTGAAAGCAATCCGGAACTGCAGGCTGCCCGCCAGGCCGGGCTGAAGATCTGCCATCGCTCCGATGTGCTGGCAGCCCTGATCAACGCCCAGCCTTCCATTGCCGTGGCCGGCAGCCATGGCAAAACCACCACCAGCACCCTGATCGCCACGCTGCTGGCCGCAACCCACAACGACCCCACCGCCGTCATTGGCGGAGTCGTGCCCGCCTTTGGCAGCAACGGCCGCCAGGGACAGGGCCGGCTGCTGGTGGCCGAGGCCGATGAATCGGACGGTTCCTTGGTGAAATTCAAGGCACAGCTGGGCGTGCTGACCAACCTGGAGCTCGATCACACCGATCACTACCCAGACCTGAACGCCTTGGTGGCGACGATGCAGCGGTTCAGCAAGGGCTGCAGCCGCCTGTTGGCGAACCGGGACTGCACGGTCTTGGTCGAGCACTTTGAAGCGCAGCACTGGTGGTCCATCAAAGAGCCGCAAGGCGCATCGTTTGCAGCGATCGCGCGATCGAGCCGCGGCGATGGAACCACCGCCGATTTTTATGAACACGGCAGCTGTGTAGGCACGCTTGAGGTGCCGCTACCGGGGGCCCACAACCTCAGCAACGTGACGGCAGCGGTGGCCGCCTGCCGGCTTGAGGGCGTGTCGTTTGCTGAGCTGCAGCAGGCCGTCGCCGCGCTCAAGGCACCGGGCCGACGCTTTGACTACCGCGGCACCTGGCAGCAACGGATGGTGGTCGACGACTATGCCCACCATCCCAGCGAAGTGGCCGCCACCCTGGCGATGGCCAGGCTGATGGTCAGCAGCGGCAAAAGCCCACTACCCGAGCCGCCGCAGCGCGTGCTGGCTGTGTTTCAGCCGCATCGCTACAGCCGCACAGCCGAATTTCTCGATGGCTTTGCCAAAGCGCTCAGCTCAGCCGATGCGGTGGTGCTGGCACCCCTATACAGCGCTGGTGAAGCACCGATCGCGGGCATCAGCAGCGCGGCCCTTGCCAATGCCATCCAACGGCTGGCGCCGGGTCTACCCATTGAGGTTGCCGCCGACCACCAGGAGCTCACCGCCCTGGTGGCACGCACAAGCAGCGCTGGAGACCTCGTACTAGCGATGGGGGCCGGCGATATCAATGGCCTCTGGGAGCGCCTGAGCCAACTGCAAGAGCAGGGGAGTTCCCTGCCTTTGCTGGCGGCCTAGAGATGGCCGGCCCTGCCGCTGCTGCCGCTGCTGCAGCGGGGTCGGTGCAACAGCAGGTGCCGCTGAGCGCCTACACCACCTGGAAGGTGGGAGGCCCGGCCGCATGGCTGGCTGAACCAGGCAGCCTTGAGGAGATCAGCGCCCTGGTGCAGTGGGCCCGATCAGAGCAGCTTGAACTGCGCAGCATCGGGGCGGGCTCCAACCTGCTGGTGGCCGACCAGGGACTCGATGGCCTGACGCTGTGCCTCAGGCGTCTGCAGGGCAGCCGCCTAGAACCGCAGGATGGCCTGATTGACGCTCTAGCTGGAGAACCCATCCCCACGCTGGCCCGCAAAGCCGCCCGGGCCGGCCTGGCCGGCCTGGAGTGGGCTGTGGGCATTCCAGGCACCGTCGGTGGGGCCGTGGTGATGAATGCCGGCGCCCAGGGTGGTTGCATCGCCGATTGCCTGGAGTCGGTGGTGGTGCTGGACCCACACGCGCCTGGGCAAACCCGCGAACTCAAAGCCGCTGAGCTCGATCTGGCCTACCGGCACAGCAAGCTGCAACAGGAACCCTGGATCGTCTTAAGCGCCCGTTTCCGGCTCAGCAGCGGTCAGGACCCTGCCGTTGTGAGCGCCAAAACCAGCGCCAACCTGCACAGCCGCACCAGCACTCAGCCCTATCAACAACCCAGCTGCGGCAGTGTGTTTCGCAACCCAGAGCCGCACAAGGCGGGCCAGCTGATCGAAGCGCTCGGACTCAAGGGTCATCGCATTGGCGATGCCGAGGTCTCACCGGTGCATGCCAATTTCATCGTCAATCTCGGGCATGCTCAAGCCCGTGACATCACAGCGTTGATTGCGTTGGTGCAGGAACAGGTGCAACACGCCCATGGCATCGCCCTGCACACGGAAGTGAAGCGGCTGGGGTTCTAGCCTGCGCCGAGCGATTGGTTTCGGCATGGCCGGTTTCGGACTTCCCAACTTCGGCCAGCTCACTGAAGCGTTCAAAAAAGCCCAGCAGATTCAGCAGGACGCCCAGAAACTGCAAGAAGAGCTCGATGCCATGGAGCTCGAGGGCAGCAGCGACAACGGTCTGGCCAGTGTCTGGCTGTCGGGCAATCAGCAGCCCCTCAAGGTGCGCCTCAGCCCTGAACTGCTCAGCGCCGGCAACGAGGCCGCTGAAGCCGCTGTGCTCGAAGCCCTCAAGGCCGCCTATGAGCTCTCGACCAGCACGATGAAACAGCGCATGGAAGAGCTGACCGGCGGGCTCAACCTCAACCTTCCGGGTCTGGGGGGCTGAGCTCGGCCGCATCAACCTGGCGCTGACCTCGCCGCGATGGGCGGCGGTAACGATCAGCCAGCCTGGGCTCCAAGCGGCTTCCCCGCTGGCGCAAGCTGCCACCAGCTCCAGGACGCGATGGCGCACCTGGGACCTCAGAGCCGGCGAGCACTTCAGTGAGGCACTCGCCATAGAGGGCATGCCTGTCCCAGGGCCTTGCGATTCCGCACCCTGGCTCGTCTTGATGAAGGCAGTCGCTGAACTGGCAGCGGCCCTGCCACAGCGGTGGACGCAACTCGGGAAAACACGCCATGAGCTCGCGCGGATCGCTCGGCAATGACGGGCGGTTGAAACCTGGAGTGTCAGCCAGCAGCGCCCCGGGAGCCAACGCAAACAGCTCGACATGGCGGGTGGTGTGCCGGCCCCGCTGGAGCCTGCCGGAGACGGCCGCAACACGCAGCTCCAAGGCGGGGATCAAGGCGTTGATCAGGCTGCTCTTGCCCACGCCTGAAGGACCACACAACACCGACACCCCAGGCGCCATGAGGCGCTGACGCAGCCGCTCGAGGGCCTCAGGATCCCGCTGTGACAGGGCCAGCGGCTGATACCCCCACGCCGCAGCCCGATCGAGCCAAGCGCGCACCTGCTCGTCCGCGAGCAGATCAGCCTTGCTGAACACCAACTCGACCGCAGCCCCGGTGGCTTCGGCGGTGATCAGAAAACGGGTGAGCTGCAGGGGATCAGGGGCAGGTTCGGCCAGGGCCACCACCACCACCACCCGTGTGATGTTGGCCACAGGCGGGCGGGTCAACTGCAACCCACGCGGTTCCACCGCTGCCACCGCCCCCCGCGCCGCGGGCCAGTCGATGCCATCGACCATGACCCAGTCGCCAGCGCAGATGCTCTGACCGCTTTTGCTCAGGCGCGTGCGGCGCGTACAGAGCAGGCGCTGGTTGCCATCTGGGCCGGGTTGATCCAGCTCAACCCAGCAGAAATTGGCCAGCAGCGCCACCACGCGTCCGCGGCGACTGGCTGACTCAGCCACAGGGATCAATCACCAGCACCACCGCCTTGGGATCGTGCGGATGGGGCTCGCAGGCCACGGCGTGTCCGGCCTGGGCGACACCCTCGCTGACCATGTGCTCAGGCTCGCCGCAATCAAGAGCAACCTTGAGCTGGGCGCCAGGGGCCAGGCGCTCCAGGGCCAACTTGGTGCGGATGAAGTTGAGCGGGCAAGGGGTGCCGCGTAGGTCCAGATCAACAGCCGGGGCAGCCTCGCTCACGGCCTAGTCGTGCTGAGAAAACAGGCCGCCGAACAAACCGCTCTTGTGGGGATGCTTGTGACCTTTGCGGCTGTGATGGCCTGCGAGCTCTTCCAGCAGCGCGCGCTCCTCGGTGTTGAGTTTGGTCGGCAGCTGGACCTTGACCGTGAATTGATGGTTGCCCCGGGCCACAGGATTACCCAACTTGGGCACCCCCTTGCCGCTCAGGCTGAGCACAGCGCCAGGCTGGGTGCCAGGCGGTATCTCGAGGGGTTCAGTGCCATCGACGGTCTCAACCTCGATGGTGTCACCGAGGATCGCCTGCAAATAACTGAGGCTGATCTCGGAGTGGATCTGCAGACCATCCCTGCGCAGATGGGGATGGTTCTGAACGTTGAGAAACACATAGAGATCCCCTGACGGACCACCACGCGGGCCTGCGTTGCCCTCATTGGCCACACGCAACCGGGTGCCGGTGTCGACCCCGGCAGGAATGTTGATGCGCAGCTTCTTGCGCACCTGCTGCAATCCCTGGCCGCCGCAGGCGCTACAGGGATCGGCAATCACCTGACCGGCGCCGTCACAGCTGGGGCAGGGTGCCACCTGGGTGAAGCTGCCAAAGGGGGTGCGTGTGGCGCGGCGCACCTGGCCCACACCGCCGCAGGTCCCGCAGCTCACAGGACCGCTGCCGGCTTTGGCCCCTGAGCCACTGCAGCTGCCGCAGGTTTCGAGGTGACGCAACTGCACCTCCTTTTCGACCCCAAAGATCGCCTCAGAAAAGGTGATGCCTAGATCGAGGCGCAGATCGTCGCCCTGCCGCGGCCCGCGGCGACGCTGCTGGGCAGCACCGCCGCCCATACCCCCGCCAAAGCCACTGAAAAAGGTTTCAAACAGATCGGCAAAACCGCCCATATCGCCCATGTCGGGCATGCCGCCACCACCAAGACCGGCTTCGCCGAACTGGTCGTAACGGGCCCGCGTCTGGGGATCGCTCAAGACCTCATAGGCACGGCCGATCTCCTTGAAGCGGTCCTCAGCACCCGGGTCCTTGTTGACGTCGGGGTGGTATTGGCGCGCCAGGCGCCTGTACGCCCGCTTGAGGGTGTCGGCATCGGCATCGCGGCCGACACCCAGCAGCTCGTAGTAATCGGCCATCAGTCGGCCTGCTCCTGAGCGGGGGGTTCAGCGGCTTCGACCGCGCTGCCAGATGCAGGCCCTGGACCCATGGACACCTTGACCAGGGCATGGCGCAGGACGCGGCCATTGAGCTGGTAGCCGCGCTGAAGCTCTTCGATCACCACATCTTCAGGGTGCTGATCACTGGGCTCGCGCAGCACAGCCTCATGCAGGGTGGGATCGAAGGGTTCTCCTTCGACGCGCATCGGCGCAACACCCAGCTGCTTGAAGACATCGACCAGCTGCTTGTAGAGCCCCTGGTAACTGCGATGCAAGGACTGTGCCTCCTCATGCTGAGGGTTGAGCTGCTGACGGGCGCGGTCGAAGTTGTCGACCACGGGCAAAATCTCTGAGAGGGTGGTGCAGGTGATCTGCAGACGTTGATCGTCCAGATCACGGCTCTGTCGCTTGCGGTAATTGTCGAAATCGGCCGCCAGGCGCATGTACTGGCTGTTGAGGTTGTCGTGCTGCTCTTTGAGGCTCGCCAACTCCTGCTCAAGCTCAGAGACCCTCGCGGCCGGATCGCCTGGCTGATCCTCGGTGCTGCCTTGGCCCTCTTGCGAAACCGCAGGGGCTTGTCCCTCGAGGTCGCTCAGTGGCGAGGACGCCATGTCCTCGCTCGTGTCAACGGCCTGTTGAGCGCTCTGGGGGTCAACGCCACCGTCAAAACTCTCACCGTGCATGCTGACGCCCACAACAATCGGATTTAGACATGTTGGAGCGCAGGGGCCGCCTCCCACAAGCGGCGGAAGCCCGCACCTCTTGTGATCATGACCCTGACGACCAGTCGGCCGGTGCCCGATGCCACCACTGCCGAGCAGCAACGGCTTGAAGTTGAACTGCTGTTGCGCGAGCCCGTGCTGCAGCCAGCCGAACTGCATGCGGCGGATCCGCAGCTGCTAGGCCCAGCCGGATTGCTGACTGTGGAACGGGCCAGGGAGATCGGGGTCCTACCTCTGGCGCGGCACAACGGCTCGGCGCGACTTGCCGTTCCAACCCACTGGAGCAACGACGAGCGCCAGGCCCTGATCGCCGAATTGGCTGGCCTTGGCGTTGCGGGCGAACTCAAACTGGCCCTGGCCGGCGACATCAGCGCTGCCCTGGAGGCACACACGCCAGAGGCGGCATCTGCAGAACCGACCCAAACAGAAGCAGTCCTCGAAGAGCCAAGCGACACCACACCGGTCAGCAGCGTCAATGCTGTGCAAGCCGCCCGCTCGATCATCGACCAGCTCGATCTGCCCAGCGATGGGCCCCAGCTCGAAGAAGTCAGGGAGATCGAAGACCTTGAAACTTCCTCATCGGTTGCCAATGCGTCACCGGTGGTGAGCTTGGTGGACCGAATTTTGATTGAAGCGATCGACTGTGGCGCCAGTGACATCCATGTCGAACCCCAGGAGCAGAGCCTGGAGGTGCGCTTTCGCCTTGATGGGGTACTGCAAAAACACTTTGAGGATCTGCCAAAAACCCTGATTCCGGCAGTGACCTCCCGCTTCAAGATCATGGCGGACCTCGACATTGCCGAACGGCGGATGCCGCAGGACGGCCGTATCCGCAGGCTCTACAAAGGCAAAAAGCGTGACTTTCGCGTCAGCACCCTGCCCAGCCGCCATGGCGAAAAGGTGGTGATGCGACTGCTCGACAGCTCAGCCACCCAGCTCGGCCTCGACACGCTGATCACCAGCCCAGGATCGCGGGCCATGGTGCGCGAGATCGGCGCCAAACCCTTCGGCATGATCCTGGTGACTGGCCCGACCGGATCCGGCAAATCCACGACCCTCTATTCGTTGCTGGCGGAGCGCAACAGCCCCGGCATCAACATTTCGACGGTGGAGGATCCGATCGAATACACCCTGCCGGGCATCACCCAGACCCAGGTGAACCGCGACAAGGGGCTCGACTTCAGCACAGCGCTACGGGCCTTCATGCGCCAGGACCCCGATGTACTGCTGGTGGGTGAGACCCGCGATCTGGAAACGGCCAAGACGGCGATCGAAGCCGCTCTCACCGGACACCTGGTGCTGACCAGCCTGCACTGCAACGACGCCCCAAGCGCGATCGCCCGCCTCGACGAGATGGGCGTCGAACCGTTCATGGTGAGCGCCTCGCTGCTTGGCATCGTGTCGCAGCGCCTGCTGCGCCGCGTCTGCAGCCAGTGCCGCGACAGTTATCGCCCAAGCCCTGAGGAGCTCAGTCGCTTTGGCCTGCTGGCCAGCGCCGAGACCAACGTGACCTTCTTTCGGGCCAAAACGACCCCGCCTGGTGGCGCAGGAACCTGCAGCCGTTGCCAAGGCTCGGGCTACAAGGGCCGGGTTGGCGTTTACGAGGTGCTGCGCATGAACGAGGCCCTGGCCGCCGCCACCGCCAAGCGCGCCAGCACCGACCAGTTGCGGCGCCTTGCGCTTGAAAACGGCATGAAATCGTTGCTGGGCTACGGACTGGACCTGGTTCGCGAAGGCCACACCACCCTCGATGAGGTGGAGCGCATGCTGCTGACCGATTCAGGCCTGGAATCGGAACAACGGGTCAGAGCACTGAACAGCCTCACCTGCAAAGGATGCGGTGGCGGAATGCGAGACGAGTGGCTGGAATGCCCTTACTGTCTCACCAGTCGATAGGCGGCGGCGATGGCACTTTCGATGGAAGAGCTGATGGAGCAGCTCGTCACCAACGGCGGGAGCGATCTTCACCTGAGCGCGGAATTGCCTCCCTACGGCCGCTTCAACGGGCAGCTGCGGCCCATGCACGACGAGGTGCTGGATGAAGAAAGCTGCAACCGGTTGATCTTCACCCTGCTCAACAACAGCCAACGCAAACAGCTTGAACAGAACTGGGAGCTTGACTGCTCCTACGGACTGCGCGGAGTGGGACGTTTCCGCGTCAATGTCTACCGCCAGAAGGGCAGCTACGCGGCTTGCCTGCGCGCCCTGGGCAGCAAGATCCCCTCACTCGACAGCCTGGGGCTGCCGCCTGTTGTCGAAGAGATGAGCCGCATGCCCAAGGGGCTGGTGCTTGTCACAGGCCCCACTGGTTCCGGTAAGACCACAACGCTTGCGGCGATTCTCGAGCACATCAACCAAACCCGCGCTGAGCACATCCTCACGATCGAAGATCCGATCGAGTTTGTGTACACCAGCAGCCGCAGCGTGTTTCACCAACGCGAGGTGAATGAAGACACACGCAGCTTTGCCAACGCGTTGCGCGCAGCCCTACGCGAAGACCCCGACGTGATTCTCGTCGGCGAGATGCGCGACCTCGAGACCATCCAACTGGCGATCAGCGCTGCCGAAACAGGGCACCTGGTCTTCGGCACCCTGCACACCAGTTCGGCCGCCCAAACGGTCGACCGCATGGTCGATGTCTTTCCGGCGGCGCAACAGACCCAGATCCGGGTGCAGCTCAGCAACAGCCTGGTGGCGGTGTTCGCTCAGACCCTCTGCAAACGGCACAACCCTCAGCCCGGACAGTTCGGACGGGTGATGGCACAAGAAATCATGATCAACACTCCGGCCATCGCGAACCTGATTCGCGAAGGCAAGACCGCGCAGCTGTACTCCCAGATCCAAACCGGTGGAGCGAACGCCATGCAGACCCTGGAGAAGGCTCTGGCCGATCTGGTGCTCAACAAGGACATCACACTCGAAGAGGCCGTCAACAAGACCAGCAAGCCCGAGGAACTCAAGCGTCTGGTGAACCAGCTGCAGTAACAGTCGTGCCAGCCTTTGTCGCCACCTTCAAAAACAGTCGCGGCAAGACTGAAACGATGACGCTTGAAGCCGTCGATGCGGTTTCGGCGCGGCGTGACTTAAGGCGCAGAGGCATTCAGGCCGAGAGCATCGATCGCAAGGCGGAAGCATCGGTCGGCAGCCAACGCGCCAAAGAGCAGGCCGCCAAACAATCAGGCCTGAGCCAGACGCTCGCCAGCCTCACCGAGAAAAAACCCGGCATCCGCGACAAGGCTGTGTTCGCCAACAAGCTCGCGGCCATGGTGGACGCGGGTGTACCAATTGTGCGGGCGATTGAGCTGGTCGCCCAACAGCAGACGATTCCGCTGTTCAAACGGGCGCTCGAAGCCATCACCCTGGATGTGAACCAGGGCGTCGCCCTGGGTCCTGCGATGCGCCGTTGGCCCAAGGTGTTTGACAAGCTCAGCATCGCCATGGTCGAGGCGGGCGAAGCGGGCGGCGTGCTCGATGAATCGCTGCGGCGCCTGGCCAAATTGCTCGAGGACAACGCCAAGCTGCAGAACCAGATCAAGGGGGCTCTCGGCTACCCGGTTGCTGTTCTGTTTATTGCAATCTTGGTGTTTTTGGGGATGACGATTTTCGTGATTCCCACCTTTGCCGACATCTTTGATGACCTTGGCGCTGAGCTGCCGTTGTTCACGCAGCTGATGATTGATCTGAGCAAATTTCTGCGCTCACCGGCCGCTTTTCTGATTGTTGGTGTGATTGTCGCGGGGGTTGTTCTGTTCGGCCGCTTTTACGCCACACCGATCGGTCGGCGCAAGGTGGATGCCTTGATCCTGAAGATCCCCCTGTTTGGCGATCTGATTCAGAAAACAGCAACTGCACAGTTCTGCCGCACCTTCAGCTCGTTGACCCGTGCAGGTGTACCGATCTTGATGGCGCTCGAAATTGTGCGCGAGATCACCGGCAACTCGATCATCAGCGATGCCATCAATGCCAGCCGCGAAGACATCACCCAGGGCATTCCTCTGAGCATTGCTTTGGCGAGCAAAGCCGTCTTTCCCGATATGGCGATCGGCATGCTCGCCATTGGTGAAGAAACCGGCGAACTCGATGCCATGCTCTCGAAGGTTGCTGATTTTTACGAAGACGAAGTCTCCGCAACCGTCAAAGCGATCACCTCGATGCTGGAGCCAGCCATGATTGTGATCGTGGGCGGCATCGTTGGCTCAATTTTGCTGGCGATGTATCTACCGATGTTCGGCATCTTCGAGCAGATCAAATAAACGGTTTCGGCGTCATCGCTGCTGCCAGGGCCTGAGCAGCCAACCACCCCGATGTCCAGCAGTGCTGGAAGTTGAACCCGCCGGTGATGCCGTCGACATCGAGCAGCTCGCCCACGATCTGCAGGCCCGGACAGCGGCGACTTTCCATGGTGGCGAGGTTGATTTCACCCAGCTCCACCCCACCAGCAGTAACAAACTCTTCGCCGAACGGTCCGCGCCCGATCACGGCATAGCGGCTGGCGCTCAGCGCCTGCAGCAAAGCCTGCTGCTGCAGGCGGCGCAGATCAGCCCAGCGCCCCTGGGGGTCGATACCACTGGCCTGCAGCAGATGCAGCCAGAGGCGGCGGCTGAGGCTGCTCCAGGGACGCCAACTGCCCAGTTGACGTCTGGCCTGCTGCTGACGCAACTGATCAAGCTGCTGATCGAGCTGCTCAGGGGGTAGCCCCGCGGCCCAGTTCACCACCAGCTCGCCCCGGTAACCCGCCTGCTTGAGGTCACGCGCGGCAAAAGCGGTGAGCCGCAGCAACGCCGGCCCGCTGAGACCCTGATGGGTGATCAACACCGCGCCGTTCTGCCGGTGGAGCTCAGAGCGGCCATGGGCGCCGGGGATCGTGAGCTGCAGATCCACAGGATCCATGGC
The DNA here is from genome assembly GCA_049421025.1 of Prochlorococcaceae cyanobacterium. Classification (GTDB taxonomy): domain Bacteria; phylum Cyanobacteriota; class Cyanobacteriia; order PCC-6307; family Cyanobiaceae; genus RGUW01. The sequence goes on from JBMSMG010000022.1 coordinate 12,262, forward strand.
GACCCCTGCCAGCTCTCGCAACGACGGCTCAGCCAGGGTGAGACTGAACAGCGACGGCACCGGGGCCACGATGCTGTGGCCCAGTGCTGCTGCCAGATGACGGCCACTGGGATGGCCGCCTGTGGCGAGCACCAGCCGCTTGCAGCTCAGCTGACGTTGCTTGGGTGAACTGTCTGCAGCAGAGCGCAACGTGCACCGGAAGCCCGCTGGGATCGGGCTGACCTGTTGCAACGCCAGCGCGGTGTGAACCTGTACGCCAGCCCGCTGGGCGGCCTGGCGCAAGGTAGAAACAACCGACTCAGAGGTATTGGAGCGCGGAAACAGGCGCCCATCGGCTTCCTCGACCAGCTGCAGACCGTGTTCGTCAAACCAAGCCACCGCATCACCGGTGGCAAACCGGGAGAACGGACCGCGCAGGGCCCGGTTGCCGCGGGGGTAATGGCCCACCAAGACGCGCGGATCCCAACAGGCATGGGTGACGTTGCAGCGGCCACCACCGCTGATGCGTACCTTTTGCAACGGCTCAGCGGTGGCCTCGAGCAGGTGCACATCAGCCACACCGGCCTCAGCAGCGGCGATCGCCGCCATGAAACCGGAGGCGCCCCCCCCAGCCACCAACACCGAAACCTGATCAGAGAGCATGGTTGGGCAGCATGGAGCGATGAGCCAGGCCTACCGCTTCAGTGTGGCGCCCATGCTGGATTGCACGGATCGGCACTTCCGGGTGCTGATGCGGCAGATCAGCCAGGCCAGCCTGCTGTACACCGAAATGGTGGTGGCCAAGGCGTTGCACCATGCCAGACGCGACCCCGACGGCGCCAGTCGGCGCGCCCGGCTGGAGCGTTTGATCGGCTTCGATCCGATCGAGCACCCGCTGGCGTTGCAGCTCGGGGGCGACGAGCCAGCTCTGCTGGCTGAGGCAGCAGAGCTGGCGGCTGAACGGGGCTATGACGAAGTCAACCTCAACGTGGGCTGCCCCAGCGAAAAGGTGCAGCAGGGACGCTTTGGCGCCTGCCTGATGGCCGATCCTGAGCGGGTGGCCGCCTGTGTGGAGGCGATGGGACGCGCCAGCGGCCTGCCTGTCACCGTCAAGCACCGGATCGGCATCGACGCGCTCGACAGCTACGAGGACCTGCTGCGGTTCGTCGACATCGTGGCCTCAGGGGGCGCCCAGCGCTTTGCCGTGCATGCACGCAAGGCCTGGCTCGATGGCCTTGACCCCAAGCAGAACCGCACGATTCCGCCCTTGCGCTACGACCTGGTGCACCGGCTCAAGCAGGAGCGCCCAGCCCTGACGATTGAACTCAACGGGGGACTGGACACGCTCGATGACTGCCTCACCCAGCTGCAACACGTCGATGGGGTGATGGTGGGCCGCGCCGCCTACGCCCATCCGCTGCGCTGGGCAGCGGTGGATGGGTTGATCCATGGACGCAACTGCCCAGCCTTGCCCAAGGCGTCACACGTGGTTCGGGGGCTGGTGCCCCATGCCCGCCACTGGCAACAGCAGGGCGGGCGGCTGTGGGCGATTGCCCGGCACCTGGTGCATGTGGTGGAGGGGGTTCCCGGTGCACGCCACTGGAGAGCCCAGCTCACCCGGGAGGCCGGAGCGCGCAGCGCAGGCCCTGAGGTGCTGGAGCACGCCGCACTGCAATTGGAAGAGCGAGGCCTCTAGGCAGCCTCACTGAGCCAAGCAAGGGCCGGCTGACTCAGCCTTCAGCCCCGGGATAGCCGTCAGCATCAGAGCCGCTGCTGCGGCGTCTGCGGGTACGACCAGCATCAAAACTGTCGGAAGCGCCGTAGCCGCCGCCACCGCCGCCATAGCTGCGATCTTCCCAACCGCGGGCACCGGAGCTGCGCTCGCCGCCGCCGCCGCCGTAGCCGCCGCCACCACGGTTGTAGCCGCCACCACCACCGCCGCCATAGCCACCGCCGGAGCCGCCATAACCGCCGCCACCACCGCGACGGGGACCACCCCCACCGCCTCCGCCACCGCCGCTGCCGCGGGGCTCAGCCTTGTTGATGCGAAGGGGGCGGCCCATCAACTCAGCTCCCTGCAGAGCTTCGATGGCCCGACCTTCGCTCTCGTCATCGACCATTTCGACAAAGGCGAAGCCGCGCTTGCGACCGGTGTCGCGCTCAAGCGGCAACGAGCAGTTCACCACCTCGCCGTAGGGTGAAAACAACTCGGCGACATCGTTCTGCTCGGCGCGGAACGGAAGATTGCCAACAAAGATGCTCACGAAGCGAAAGGCCCGCTAAGCAGGCCCAGACAGCACACAACCTGCTCAGCCTAAGTCGCCTGGGGGGCTCTGCCGAGCCGAGAGCGAATCTGCTGCAGTTGCTGTTGCACCTGTTCAAATCCGGTGCCGCCTTCACTGCGGCGGGCAGCCACGACCTGACGGGGAGCAATGGCCTCAGTGATGTCTGCACCAATTGCAGGATGCAGCTGCTGCCAACGCGCCAGTGGCAGATCGCGCAGCAACACGCCTTCAGCCAGGCAGGTTTTGACCAGACCGCCCACCAGCTGATAAGCCTCGCGGAACGGAACCCCTTTGGCTACCAGATAGTCGGCCACATCGGTGGCATTGGAGAAATCGCTGCACGCCGCAGCCTCAAGGCGCTGAGGCCTGAACTCCAAGCCCTCCTCAAACAGAATGGCCATGGCCTCAAGGCAGTCGCGCACGGTGCGCACCCCATCGAACAGGGCTTCTTTGTCTTCCTGGAAGTCTTTGTTGTAGGCCAGAGGCAGACCCTTGATCATGGTGAGCAGGCCCATCAGGTGGCCAAACACCCGGCCGCTCTTGCCGCGGACCAATTCGGGCACATCTGGATTTTTCTTCTGGGGCATCAGGCTGCTGCCGGTGGCGCAGCGATCGCTCAAAGAAACGAAGCCAAACTCCTCAGAGGCCCACAGGATCACCTCCTCGCTCAGGCGGCTCAAGTGCACCAGCACCAGCGAAGCCGCGGCCATGAACTCAACGGCAAAGTCACGATCGCTGACCGCATCGAGGCTGTTGGCATAGATCTGCGCAAAGCCCAGCTCCTGAGCGGTCATGCGCCGATCGATCGGCACCGGGGTCCCTGCCAGTGCTGCCGCCCCCAACGGCGAAATGTTGACGCGGCGGCGCACATCGGCAAGCCGCGCCCGATCGCGCTCGGCCATGTCGATGTAGGCCAGCAAATGGTGGGCCAGACACAGGGGCTGGGCCCGCTGCAAATGGGTGTAACCAGGAATCAGGGTGTCTGCGTGGCGCTCGGCCTGATCGAGCAAGGCCCGCTCAAAGCGCAGCAGATCGGTGTCAATGGCATCGATCTGCGCACGCAGCCACAGGCGCACATCGGTGCCCACCTGGTCGTTGCGCGAGCGCCCGGTGTGCAGTTTCTTGCCCACCGGACCGATCAGCGCAATCAGCCGCCGCTCAACTGCAAAGTGAACGTCTTCGTCTTCAAGCGCAGGATTGAACGCTCCTGCAGCCGCTTCGCTGCGGATGGTTTCAAGCCCGGTGATGATCGCCTCGGCCTCAGCAGGCTCGATCACTCGGCAGGCGCCCAGCATGCGCGCATGGGCCACCGAGCCATCAAGGTCTTGCTGCAGCAGAGCAATGTCAAAGCCAATCGACGCGTTAAAGCGCTCGATCGCCGGATGCAGCCCCTGCTCAAAACGCTGACTCCAGGCGGAGCTGGAGGAATCGACTGCCATGCCCGCTCACTCCCGGAGCCCTCTGCTGCAGTCAGCTTGCCATTGGGGCGTCAACAACGGCCTCAGGCCAGCGGCGGCAACGAAACAGCCTCATCAACCTTGAGCACCACCATCGAGGCATCGTCTTCCAAGGAGCGATCAGCGCCGACGAACCGATCCAAACGCCCAAACAGCTGCTCAAGAATCGATTGGGCCTGGGCACCGGAGCGGCAGATCTGCTCAAGGGCGGCAGCCAGACGGGTTTCCTCAAACCGTTCACCGCTGAAGCCCACCGCTTCAGTGACACCGTCGGTGTAGTACAGCAGGACATCACCTGGATCAAGCACGCGCTGCTGGCTGCTGTAGTCAGCCTCGCCCTGCAGACCGATCAACAGCCCGGCCGCATCGAGCCGCTCCACCTGAGCGCTCTGGCGGCGCCAGATCAACGGCGGGTTATGGGCGGCATTGGCATAGCGCAGCAGGCGGGTGCGGGGGTCGTAATCGGAATAGAAGAGGGTCACAAAGCGGTGCGACTGGGCCAGGTCCTCCTGCGCCATGGCATTGAGGTCATGCAAGATGCGACCTGGTTCATGGCCGCTCAGCACTTCTGAGCGCAGCATGCCCCGCAGCAGGGTCATCAACAGGCCTGCGGGGATGCCCTTGCCCATCACATCGCCCATCACCAGGGCCCAACGCCCTTGCTCACGCCGGCGGCCACTGAGCTGCGGCCGCATCGGAATGAAGTCGTAGTAATCACCGCCGACCTCAAACGCCGGCCGGCAGCGCGCAGCGAGCTCCACCCCCTCGATCACAGGGCAGTGATCGGGCAGCAACTGGGCCTGGATCTGCGCACCAGTGCTGAGCTGGCGATCGAGGCGTTCGTGCCGGCGGATCTGCTGCTCAAGCGCATCGTGCTCGAGGGCCACCGCCGTCAGATCAGCAACCAGCTGCACATGACGACGATGCACATCACTCCAGCTGAAGCCAGGCCTGGTGCTGAACACATACAGACGGCCCCGACCCTGGCCGCGACAGGCGATGGTGGTGGCAAACAGCTGGGCTGACGGCAAGCTGCGGGCCACCCGGGCATCAAGAAAACGGGTGAGCGCCTCCTCGCCGCTGAACTCCTGCAGTTCACGATCTTCAAGCAGGGCGAGCTGACGCAGCACCTCCGCACAGCGCTCCGATGCGGTGGCCTGCAGCTGCTCGCGCCAGAGCCGCCCGTCATCGTGGAGCACCACCAGCAGCGCCCCTTCGGCCTCGACCAAACGCACCGCCAGCAGGGGTACCAGCTCAAGGAAGCGAGCCAGATTGGTGAAGCTACGCAGGGCGAACGCCAGCGACACCAGCAGGTCCTGGTTACGGCGCTGCTCCTTGCTGAGACTGTCAAGGAGCTGACGCAGAGATTCTGAGGCCGTCCACACGGCCGTCAGCGGCAGCGACCCGCAGGGTAGCGATGTTTTTGCTGCTCAGCCCGAGAGCAGCGCCTCAACGAATTCGAAACTGTTGAAGGGGCGCAGATCGCGAATGCCCTCACCAGCCCCGATGAAGCGAATCGGCAGATCGGCCTCCGACGCAACCGCCAGAGCCACACCGCCGCGGGCGCTGCCGTCGAGTTTGGTGATCACCACGCCGGTCAGTCCAGCGGCGTTGGCAAACGCCATCGCCTGCTTGAGGCCGTTCTGACCCTGACTGGCATCGAGGACCAACAGCGATTCAACAGCCGCATCTGGAGCCAGCTTGTCGACGATGCGGCGCACCTTGGAGAGCTCCTCCATGAGGTTGTGCTTGGTCTGCAAGCGACCGGCCGTGTCCACCAGAACCAGCTCGGTGCCCTTGGCCTGGGCCGCACCGATGGCGTCGTAGACGACAGCTGCGGGATCGGCATTGGCACTGGGGTTGGCAATCACCGGCACACCACTGCGCTCACCCCAGACCTGCACCTGCTGCACAGCCGCCGCACGGAAGGTGTCAGCTGCAGCGATCAGGGCGCTGTAACCGCTGCGCACCGCCAGGTTGGCCAGCTTGCCCAAGGTGGTGGTCTTGCCGACGCCGTTGACACCCACCATCAACCACACATTGAGGCGACCACGCTGCGGTGCCAGCAGGGGCTGCGCGCATCGCCGGATCGGCGCATCGAGCAAAGCGCGCAGTTGTTCCTTGAGAAAACGGATGCCTTCGGCTGGATCCACCACCTCGGTGTTGAGCCTCTGGCGCAGGGCTTCGAGCACCTGGTCCGTGGCCTGCACGCCCACATCGGCACGCAGCAGGGCGGTCTCGAGTTCATCGAGGGTTTCCGGCGACAGCGGATCGTCGCCCAGGTTCTCGAGCAGCTGGGTGACAAACCCTTGGCGGGTCTTTTCCAGGCCCTGGCGCAATTTCGAGAGCCAATCGATCTCTTCGAGCGAGATCTGATCGGCCCGTTTGCCCTGGGCCGCGAGCACCTCAGCCGACCAGGTGAAGCTTTCATCAAACGCCCCAAGCCTGGGCTCATCACTGTCGTCGTGGGCCTCGGTGCTGCTCGGGGCAGGGGTGTCAACCAGGAGCGCCTGTTGGCGTTCAGCGCGCTGGGCCGCAGCCTGCTCAAGCAGTGACAGCGGCGCAGGGGCAGAGGCCGGCTCAGGTTCGGGTTCGGGTTCGGGTTGTGGCTCCTGTTTGGGTTCTGGCGTTGGCTCGGGCTGTGGCGTTACTGCAGCAGCTAGGGGCTGCGGCTCTGGCTGTGGCTGAGCCTGGGGCTCAGGCTGCGGTGCCGGCCTCGCTTCAGAAACCTCCTCAGGTTCTGCTTGTTTTTGAACCGGAGCAGCTGGAGCAGAAACGGGTGCGGCGGCGGCTGGGGCCGCCTTAGCCGCCTCCTGCTGGGCCTTGAGCCGGGCGTAGGCCTCTTTGGCCCAAGCCAGCGAGTCGGTGTCGACAGCTGCTTCGGCCGGAGCCTGCTGCTCTGCACTGGCATCAGGGGTCAGCGCCTCAGCTGGCGGTGCGTCCTGCTGCGAAGCCTCGTCGCCGCCTTCGGCTGCGGTGCGATTGAACCAGTCGTAAACCATGGCTTTGGGTGGGCTCAGGCGCGTGACTCAGCCGTGGTGAAGCGGCGCAACACCCCGTGAATCATGCGGCGGCCCTGCTCATCGCTGTAGCGATGGGCCAGTTCAACCGCTTCGTTGCACACCACAGCTGCCGGTGTGCCAAAGGTTTCCAGATCAACGGCCGCCAGCCGCAGGATGTCGCGGTCGATGCGAGGCAGACGCATCAGGCGCCATCCCTCCATGACCTGATCCAGACGCTGATCAAGCTCCTGCCTGTTCTGCAGAACCGCCCTGGTACGGGCGATGGCCTCACGGCGCACCTCGTGCTGATCGGCCAGCATCAGCAAGCGCGGCAATTCGAGACCTGCCGAGAGGCGATTGAGCGCTGCTTCAGCCAACGCCAATCCCTCACGCAAATGGCTGCGCACCTTGGGGAGCTGCTGCTCTTGAGCACTCTCGCCGCCGTCCTGCAGTTCGCTGTCGAGCAGAGCCTGTTGGGCGTTCTGCAGATCATCAGCAGAACGATCCAAGGCTTCGCGCACGTGCTCCTGCAAGCCGGCAAGCGCACGGTGCAACAGCTCACTGAGGGCGCTGTCAGCAAGCTCTCTTTGGGCCGTTTCGGCCTGACGCTCATCGCGATCACTGGTCTGGCCCAGCATCAGCAGCGCCAGTTCGCGGGCGAGGGTTCGACTCTGCATCAGGAGAGCTGGGGAGCCCGCAACTGCGCCAGCAGGCTGGAGAAGCTGCGGTTGGACACGGGTTCGCGATCATCGGGGCTGACGATGCCGGCCGAGATGATCGTGCGGAAGGCATCCTCCACGGAGATGTCCAGATCGCGCACCGATCTCTCGGGTACGACCGCATACCAGCCGGTGGTCGGATTGGGAGCGGTGGGAATGAACACACTCAACATCGTTTCGCCGAAACCGCTCTGCAGGGAGTTGCCCAGTTCGCCGGTCACAAATCCAAGGGAATAGAGACCTTCACGGGGGTACTCGACCAGAACGACCCGGCGGAAACGACTGGAATTGCTCTGCAGAAAGGTTTCCAGCAGCTGTTTGAGGGTCTTGTAAACAGAGCCAGCCAAGGGAATGCGCAGCAGCGTTCCCTCACCGAACTCGAGCAACCAGCGCCCGACGATGTTGCGGGCCATCAAGCCGATCAGCAAGATGCCAAGCAAGGGCACCAAAAGGCCCACACCCAGGTTGATCAGCTCCTGCAACACCGGGTTGAGGGTGTTGAACGGATTGAACTGCTTGGGAATCGAGGTCAGAAACGCCAGCACGAAACGGCTGACTGTCGTGGCCAGCCAGATCGTGGTGGCCAGGGGAATCACCACCAACAGACCGGCGATCAGATCGTTCTTCAGATCCTGCTGAAGGCGATCCCCCAAAGGTTCATCGGGTCTGGGACTAGATGGCACCACCTGTGAATCCCTGCCAACCACGTGAGACCAGCCTGCAACTTAGCCAGACGGGGGAAAGCAACAGCCTGCTTGGCGGTTGGGATGACCGTCAGAGCAGGGCGACCAGGGCAATCAGCACAAAAGCCACCAGCAACACCACGGCACTGACCGTGCCACCGATGCGGCGCTGATTGACGGTGATGTCGCGGGCCTTGCGCTGCTGGCTGAGTTGATCCTCAGCGCGCTTGATCTGGCGACCCATGAGCTCCTTGACGAAGGAGCGCTTCTGCTCAGCTGTGGCCTTGGCGGGTAGCTGACCGGCCTGCTCGGCCTGCTCGACAAGCTGGTCGAGGGCCTCAGGGCTCGCCCCAGCCAACTGGGAGCGCATCATGTCGACCTGGGCTGAACCAGCCTGCAGCTGCTGATCAGCCTGATCGACCAAAGCCCGATCGCCGCTGATCGAGACCGGCACGGCCACCACCATCACAAGCGCCAGCACAGCGCTGATCACGCCGGTGGTGATGCGCAACGGGGTGCGGCCACCAAGGCCGTCCAGACGAGAGGCCAGCAGCATCAACACCAGACCCACCAAAGCCATGGGGGACTGACTGACCGCCACCTGAACAAACAGCTGGCGGTAGCTCTCTTCGCCCCAGTTCCAGCCTGTGAGCAGCACAAACAGCTGCAGGCCTAGCAACACCACCAGGGTGATGCCGATCCAACGCAGCACAGGGGTCAGACGCGCAGCAGGTGCAGAGCTCACAGACAGAAGACAGCAGACTGGATGTGGTTCGCACTGTACGGGTGGCGGGCAGTTCTGCCAGAACCAGCGCAACGGATCCTGAAACCCTCGCCGCAGCCCTTAAACAGCAGGCCGGGGCGCTGGGTTTTGCCCCGGTCGGTATCGCCTCGGCCAGCAATCCCAAAACACTGCCGCTGCGCACAGCAGCCCTACAGCGCTGGCTCAACCAGGGCCACCAGGCAGAGATGGCCTGGATGGCCGATCCACGCAGGCGGCAGATTGAGGCCCTGCTGCCGGGGGTGCGCAGCGTGCTGGCGGTGGGTCTCAACTATTTCGTGTCCACAGAGCGGCAACCCGGATCGCTGGCGATCGCGCGGTACGGCTGGGGCCGCGACTACCACCGGGTGATCGATCAGCGCCTGCGCCAGCTGGGCCGCTGGCTCGAAGCGCAGTGTCCCGGACTGCGCTGGCGAGCTTGCGTCGACAGTGCCCCACTGCTCGACAAGGCCTGGGCCGAGGAAGCGGGCCTGGGCTGGATCGGCAAACACAGCAACGTGATCAACCACCAGCACGGGTCATGGCTGCTGCTGGGTCATTTGCTGATGACCGTGGAGTTACCAGCCGATGAGCCGGCAAAACCCCTGTGCGGCAGCTGCACCGCCTGCCTCGACGCCTGTCCAACCGGAGCCATCGTCGAACCGTTTGTGGTCGACAGCCGCCGTTGTATCGCGTTTCACACCATCGAAAACCGCGCTGAAACCCTGCCGGCCGCGATCACAACCGCCATGGCTCCTTGGGTAGCAGGCTGCGACATTTGCCAGGAGGTCTGCCCCTGGAACCGCCAGCCGCCCAGCAGCACCGACAGCGCCGCGGCGCCGCGGCCATGGGTGTTGAACCTGCAAGCCGAAGAGGCCCTGGGGTGGAGTGATCAGACGTGGGATGAACGGCTGCGGGCCTCTGCCCTGCGCCGCATCAAACCGGCCCAGTGGCGACGCAACATTCGCTCCCTAGGCTGAGACAACCCTTCTCGATGCCATGACGGAGCGCGCGCGGCGCACAGGGTTTGCAGCGGCCCTCAGCACCTGGCTGTCCCCGGTTGTTGCTGCTGGTTTGCTCAGCAGCGCGGCCGCACTCACCCCGCTGGCGCCGGCGCGCGCGCTGGTTCCGTATGTGTACGTGCCACGTGAGCAGGAACTTGAGGGCGCAGGCCTCGGCATTGCTCAGGCCGCGGCGCGGCTGCTGCGCATGGGACAAGCCGGCGATGCAGCGCGCCTGGCTGCTCTAACGGTGCAGTTGCTGCCCGCCGATCCACGGGGCTGGCTCTTGCTGGCCGAGGCACAGCTGCGCAGCAACCAAAACAAAGACGCGGCCGTTTCACTGACCCGCGCCAAAGAACTCGATCCGCGTAACGCGGGCATCTGGTTTGCCGAAGGCTCACTGGCGTTGCGCAACGGCAATCCCAAAGAAGCCATTGGACTGCTGGAGCAGGGCATCAAGCTCGACAACAGAAACGCAGGAGCCCATTTCGACCTGGGCAATGCCCAACTGCTCAGCGGCAATCGAGCTGCAGCACTGAACCAGTACGAACGGGCCGCGGCGCTGCGCCCTGACTTCTGGGAAGCGATCAACAACCAGGCCCTGTTGCTGTTTGAACAGGGTGATCGCCCGGCGGCTATCCATCGGCTCAGACGCGCCCTGAAGATCAAGCCCGATGCCTCAGAACCGATGCTGGCCCTGGCCGCCGGCCTGTTTGCTCAGGGACCCCAACAGCGCGATGAGGCGATTCGGTTAGCGAGCGAAGCCCTCAACGGCGAACCCAACTACGTTCTCGAGAGCTACCAGAAAGAACAGTTGTGGGGCCCGAAACTGCGGGCCGCAACCCAGCAACTTCTGGCGCAGCAAGAGCTCAAACCGGTGGTCGACCGCGCCAACGCCAACGCCTCAACAGAAGGACAGACCGAAGAAGATCTGTAGGCTGAGCGCCACCTTCTGCCCTCACATCGCAGCACCGGATGGCCGAGGAGCGCTCCGAAGACCCCCGTATTCAGCCGATTGCCCTGCATCAGGAGATGCAGCGCTCGTACCTCGAGTACGCCATGAGCGTCATCGTCGGGCGCGCCCTGCCCGACGTGCGAGACGGTCTCAAACCCGTGCAACGGCGCATCCTGTATGCGATGCACGAGCTGGGGCTGACCCCCGATCGGCCCTACCGCAAGTGCGCACGTGTCGTCGGCGACGTGCTCGGCAAATACCACCCCCATGGCGACCAGGCGGTCTATGACGCCCTGGTACGGCTGGTGCAGACCTTTGCCAGCCGCAACCCGCTGCTCGATGGCCACGGCAACTTCGGCTCGGTTGACGACGACCCGCCGGCTGCCATGCGTTACACCGAAACGCGGCTGGCA
>JBMSMG010000023.1:0-22950 GCA_049421025.1 Prochlorococcaceae cyanobacterium
TCGGCCACGCTGAGCACCTCAAGGCCATCGGCCTTGGCCTTGTCGGCCGAGCGGCTGCCTGCGTAGAGACCCACCACCACGTTGACCCCGCTGTCCTTGAGGTTCAAGGCGTGGGCATGGCCCTGGGAGCCATAACCAACGATGGCCACCGTTTTGCCGTTCAGCAGGCTGAGGTCGGCGTCGGAGTCGTAATACAGCTTGGCCATCGGGGCGAGCAGCAGGGCTAGGGGCAAGGGTCGAGCTTACGCAAGCGCCTGGACGCTGACGAAACAGCACATGCCACCTACGGTCAGCGCTCTGCGCAGCTGCAGTTCGATGACCACAACAAGCACTGCTTCAACACTCTTTGAAGCGCACATGCAGGCCGAGCTCAACGCCGATCTGACGGGCACGCTGGCCACCATGGTTGATGAGCCCCATCTGCTGAACCTGGGCTCGGGCACCGGCGGCTGCGGAGCTGCTGGCGTGGCTGAGTTCTACGCCACCAAGCTGATCGGCCAGTTTTTTCCGCCGGATGCCGAATTCATCACGATTTCGCGAACCGAGACCCTGGAACGGCTGGTCGATGAGTTGGTGATCCGCTTCACCCACAGCGAACCGATCGGCCATTTGCTTCCCGGGGTTGCGGCAACGGGCCGCCGGGTCGAGCTGGCCCTGGTGGTGATCGTGGGCATGGAGGCAGGAAAAGTCGCCTACGAGCACATCTACTGGGATCAGGCTGGTCTGCTGGCTCAGCTTGGCTTGCTGGATCCGACAGGCCTGCCGATCGACCCAAGAGCCGCCGGAAGGCTGCTCACCTACACAGGCAAGGGCTGATTACGCCTCGCTGGGATGGGCAATGACGCGGTCAATCAGGCCGTAGTCCTTGGCTTCGGCGGCGCTCATGAAGTAGTCGCGGTCGGTGTCTTTTTCGATCTTTTCGAAGGCCTGGCCGGTCATCTCAGCCATTGAGCGGTTGAGCATGTCCTTGATGCGCAGGATCTCCTTGGCCTCGATTTCAATGTCGCTGGCCTGGCGCTGGCTGGTGCCGCCCAGGGGCTGGTGAATCATGATGCGGCTGTGGGGCAGGGCAAGCCGCTTGCCCTTGGTGCCGGCGCCCAGCAGAAACGCTCCCATCGAGGCGGCCAGACCCACGCAGATGGTGACCACGTCAGATTTGACGTATTGCATGGTGTCGTAGATCGCCAGACCGGCGGTCACCGAGCCTCCCGGCGAGTTGATGTACAGATAGATCGGCTTGGAGTTGTCCTCCGAATCGAGGTACAGCATCTGCGCCACCAGGGCATTGGCGACAGCGTCGTTGACCTCAGAGCCCAGAAACAGAATGCGCTCCACCCCCAAACGGGTATAGATGTCGACCCAACGCTCGTATTGGCTGCCGGGGAGGCGGTAGGGAACGCTGGGAGTGCCGATCGGCATGGCTGGGGCGGTGAAGGTTGAAGGAAAGGAATCGTCAGATGAGCTCGCAGGGCGGGCTTCTCAGCCCGTCAGCCTCAGCCGATACCGGCCGGGCTGCGCTCGGCCGCCACAGCGGCAGCGGCCCCACCACCAGGCAAGTCTTTCTGGCTGGTGAGCACCCGATCGATGAGGCCGTACTCCTTGGCCTCATCGGCGGTGAAATAGGTCATGCGGTCCGAGTCGCGCGAGAGCTGCTCAACGCTCTTGCCGGTGTTGGCCGAGAGCATTTCAAGCATGGTGTGCTTGTTGTGCAGCACCTCCTTGGCCCTGATCTGAATGTCGGTCGCCTGACCGCGGGCGCCGCTGCGGGGCTGGTGCAACACGATCGAGGCATGCGGCAGGGCAGCGCGATGCCCCTTGGTGCCGGCACTGAGAATCATCGCGGCGGTGCCCATGGCCTGACCAATGCAGATCGTGTGCACCGGTGGCTTGACGTAGCTGATCGTGTCGGCGATCGCAAAGGCTTCAGTCTCGAAGCCGATCGCATCACCTGAGTACCAGCTGGTGCCGGTTGAGTTGATGTAAAAGAAGATCGGCTTATCGGGGTTGTCAAACTCCAGATACAGAAGCTGAGCAATGATCAGCTCGGTGACATCGATGCCCATCTGACGTTTGGCATCGTCGTCGCTGAACAGGGGCAGACCCAGATACACGATCCGCTCTTTGAGCAGAAGGCTTGGCAGATCGGGCGGAGGCGTGCGCATCACCGCTGAATCGCCGTAGTAAGGGGCTGACACCGTCATCGGCGACACAGATCAGGCATGAACCGCGAGCCTAGCGGGGGTTTGCCGCGTCCGGATTGGCACCGGCAGCGGGTTTGGCATTGCGGCGCTTGCGGCCTGGGGCCTTCTCATCGCTGGCACTGGCGGCAGCAGCAGCAACATCAGGTGCACCATCAAGGCGGGCAAAGACAATGCGACCGGTTGGGTTCTGCAAGGCCCCGGTGATGATCACCGGCAGGCGCTCACCAATGCGCCCGCGGGCACCCTCGACGACCACCATCGTGCCGTCATCGAGGTAGCCCACACCCTGATCGGCTTCCTTGCCGTCACGGGCGATCTTGAGCTGCAGCTCATCGCCAGGCTGAACCTCGGGACGCAGGGCGATCACCAGCTCGCTGAGGTTCATCACCTTGAGCTCCTGCAGCTGGGCCACCTGGGCCAGGTTGTAGTCAGCTGTCAGCAGGGTGCCGCCGGTGTCGGCGGCAAGCTTCTGCAACTTGTCATCAACCCCCTTGCCCTCGTAGCGGGTGCTGTTGACGACGATGCGCCGGCCATAGCTCTCGCGCAGCTCGGTGAGCAACTTGAGGCCGCGGCGCCCTTTGCCGCGTTTGTCGGCATTGCTGGAGTCAGCCAGTGCCTGCAGCTCGTCGATGACGCATTGCGCCACGATCACCTGACCCTCGAGCAGGCCCGACTCGAGCAGGCCGCGAATACGGCCGTCGATGATCACGCTGGTATCAAGGATCTTGGCGCTGGCCGGCTGCAGCACCCCTTCAGCCACCAGCAGGGCCTCGGCGTTGCTGGGGTTGAACAAGCGCAGCAGGGTGCGTCCGTGCACCTCGGCCAGGTTGTAGCCGAGCACCCCGAAGAACACGTTGCTGAGCACCGCCGCCAGCGGCTTAACGAAAATGATCTCCCAGGGCAGCGGCAGCAGCAGGATCGGCGCCAGCAGCAGATTGGCCACCAGCAGACCCAGGATCAGCCCCACGGCGCGGCTGATCAGCAGGTCCGTGGGCATGCTGCGCACCTGGGCCATGAGCCGGCGGCGCAGCTGTTGAAACAGCAGCCCAGAGGTCAGGCCAAACCCCGAGCCCCCAAGTGCCAGCAGGGTGCGCAGGCGATCAGGATCATCAACCTGCAGCAGCAGCTGCTCAGGCAGCAGGTCTTCCCCGAGCCAGCCCGCCGCTGCCCCGGAGAACACAAACAGGATCAGGATGAGGGTATTGACCATGCCGTCAGGCAGCTTGCCTGATTCCAGCCCTTTTGGCCTGCCTGGGTAACCGACCACAACCGCACGCGAGCACCGGGGTGGCTTTCCAACCACGCAGCGCCTATCTGCATATTCCGTTCTGCCACAGGCGCTGTTTTTACTGCGACTTTGCCGTGGTGCCCCTGGGCGACCTGGCCAACGCCGAAGCCGGTGCTCCCGGGTCGGCTTCGATTGCGGCCTATCTGACGTTGCTGCTGCGTGAGATCGCAGCCACGCCAAAGGGCGTGCCACTGAGCACGGTGTATCTGGGCGGCGGCACCCCATCGCTGTTGAGCCCGGCCCAGGTGGGCACCCTGCTGGAGTCTCTGGCCGCACGCTTCGGCCTTGCTACAGGGGCCGAGATCACCTTGGAGCTCGATCCAGCCAGCTTCGACGAGCAGCGACTGGCGGGCTACCTGGCGGCAGGCGTCAACCGGGTGAGCCTTGGCGGGCAAAGCTTTGACGATGCCGTGCTCCAGGGTCTGGGGCGGCGGCACCACAGCCGTGACCTGCAACTGGCCTGCAGCTGGCTGCAGGCAGCCCTGCAGCTCGGGCGGCTGAGCAGCTGGAGCCTCGATCTGATCGAGTCGGTACCAGCCCTTGGCAGCAATCAAGCCGCGCCCGACCTGGAGCACTGGAGATCTCAACTGCAGCAAGCCATCGCCACTGGCGCACCCCACCTTTCGATCTACGGGCTGACGGTGGAGCCCGGCACCGTGTTCGGCAAGCGGGCCGATCGGGGTGAGCTGCTACTGCCCGATGCCGATCTGGCTGCCGATCAGCACGAGCTGAGCAGCCAGCTGCTCGGCACAGCGGGCTACGGGCACTACGAAATTTCTAACTACGCCCTGCCGGGCCACGCCTCGCGCCACAACCGCGTCTACTGGAGCGGTGCCGACTGGTGGGCCTTTGGACTGGGGGCCACCAGCGCCCATGGCGGCCAGCGCCTGGCGCGTCCGCGCACGCGGCAGGCCTATGCGAGCTGGGTTGAGAACCTCGAGCAGGGCCTGCTGAACCATGGCGCTGGAGAACCTCAGCCGCCTGCCAGCTCACTGCCACTTGATGAGCTGCTGCTGGTGGGGCTGCGCCGGCGCGAGGGGGTGCCCATGGCCCAGCTGTTGGCTGACGCTGGCCTGGAGCCGGGCGCGCTTGAGGCGCTCAGCAGGCTGCTCAAGCCTGAGCAAGAGCAAGGTCTACTACTGATCGAGGGGCCGCGCTGGCGGCTCAGCGATCCGGCTGGACTGGCGTTGAGCAATACGGTGCTGGCGAAGCTGCTGGGCTGGTGGGAGCGCGTTGGGCCGCCACCCACTGCTGCAGCACCGGCAACGCCTGCTGGCGCAGGTTGAGCTGCGCCTTGGCAAAGGGGGGCTGACGCGGGGTCAAGCCCAGCAGATCGGCCGTGACCAGCACCTGACCATCGCAGCTGGTACCCGCACCGATGCCGATCACCGGAATCACCAGCTGTTGCTGAAGGCGAGCCGCCAGCTCGGCGGGCACATGCTCGATCACCAGGGCAAAGCAGCCGGCGCGCTGCAACGACTCGGCCTGTTGCAACACGCGCTGCTGGGCCACCGGATCGGTGGCCTGGCGGCGGTAGCCGAGCTGATGCACGGCCTGTGGGGTCAGGCCCAGATGCCCCATCACCGGAATGCCGCTGCGCACAAGCCGATCGATCACCGCCAGCGTCTCGGGTTCAGCACCCTCAAGCTTGACCGCCGCGGCCGGTGATTCCTTGAGCACCCTGCCAGCGGCTGCCACCGCCTCATCGCCGCTGCACTGATAGCTCAAGAACGGCAGATCCAGAATCAACAGCGGCTGGGCCGCTGGATCTGCCAGCACCGAGGCGACGCCCCGGCCCACCGCACGGCAGTGGTGCAGCATCTCGTCGAGGGTCACCGGCAGGGTGGTGGCATGCCCTAGAGCCACCATCGCCAGCGAATCGCCGACCAGCACCGCATCGACGCCGGCTTCAGCCACCCAGGCACCGCTGATCGCATCCCAGGCGGTGAGCAGGGCCAGCGGTGTTCCTTCCTGTTTGCGGCTCAGCCAGTCGCCGGGTCGCAGCATCGATGCGCGAGCAAGACCAGGCTCCCTTGCTAGCATCTCAGCGACTCGGACCCACGCGGCTCTGACGCCCAAACCTGGTCAGGACCGGAAGGGAGCAGCCACACGGGATGCTCAGAGCAGGCGTGGAATCCGGGTCACCCTTTTGCCATAGGCCGAGCGACCTCAGGCCTGATCGGCGGGCTTGGCCTGACGGTTCAGCAGAAACGGCGGGATTTTGGCGCCACGCTCCTCGCTGGCCGCCATAAAGCCGCCTGCAGCAGCAAACGCCGGCCGCTCCGCCCGGTAGGCGGTGCCTGTTTCAAAGCCCGTGGCAATCACGGTGACGTGGATCTCGCCTTCGAGGCGCTCATCGACAACAGCGCCCACGATGATGTTGGCCTCAGGGTCAACGACGTCGTAAATGACCTCGGAGGCGGTGGTCATGTCCTCAAGGGTCATGTCCTTGCCGCCGCTGATGTTGATCACACAGCCCTTGGCCCCATCAATGCGGGCTGACTCGAGCAGGGGGCTGGTCATGGCGGCCTGGGCGGCTTCGCTGGCACGCGAACGGCCCGAACCAACGCCAATACCGAGCAGAGCCGTGCCGGCATCGGCCATCACCGAGCGCACATCGGCAAAGTCGACATTGACAAGCCCGGGCTTGGTGATGATGTCGCTGATGCCCTTGACACCCATCCGCAGGACATCGTCTGCGGCCCTGAAGGCGTCATTGAGCGGTGCGCCGGCGATTGCATCACGCAGGCGGTCGTTAGGGATCACGATCAGAGTGTCGACATGCTCAGCCAGGCGGGCGATGCCCTCCTCGGCCTGACGCATGCGCTTGCGGCCTTCAAAACCGAATGGCTTGGTGACGATGCCAACGGTGAGCGCGCCGACCTCCTTGGCCACTTCAGCCAAGATCGGCGCCGCGCCGGTGCCGGTGCCGCCCCCCATGCCGGCGGCGATGAACACCAGATCAGCGCCCTGCAGGGATTGCTGCAGCTCGGCGCGCGATTCTTCAGCGGCCTTCTGGCCGATGACCGGGTTGCCGCCTGCCCCAAGCCCGCGGGTCAGTTTCTGCCCCAGCTGAATGCGCTGCTGGGCGGCTGATTGCAGCAGCGCCTGGGCATCGGTGTTGAGCACCCGGTAGCCCAGACCCTGAAGATCGGCTGTGATCATGCGGTTGACAGCGTTGCTGCCGCCGCCGCCGACACCAATCACCTCGATGCGGGCCGACTGGCTGGGCACGATCCCCGCGGGGCTGGAGCCGGCTTGCGTCATCGGGGCCTCAATGCCGTTGCTGATGGGCTGCATTATGTCGTTCAAAGCTGCGTGGGGTCTGCGGCGATGACACACCTTTGCGCGTTTGGCTCCAAGGCGCAACGACCTGTGTTCAAGGTCTGTTGGATTGGGGGGCCGGCGGCTTGAGCGGAGCCGGCAGGCTGATCTCAGGCTGTTCCGGATCGCTCAGGTCAATCGCCTGCAGGCGGCGGCCTTTGAGCTCGGCAGGCAAGGTGGTCAGCAGGTGCTCCAGCACATCGATGCGGCGGCCCAGGCGAGCATCCAGAGGGCCAAAGCGCACCGCGCCCAGGCTGGTGGTCTGCAGCCACAGGCTGCCGCCCGGCTCAAAGCGAATCGTCTGCAGCGCCGCGCCCAGTTGACTGCGGCGGCTGAGCACAAGCGCCAGAGCCGGACGGAAGCGCTGCTGCCAGCCCTGCACCTGCAAGCGCAAGTCCGCATCCTGCACGGCACCCGACTGCTGGCGGGTGGTCATCCAATGACCCAGATGGTCAACAAAGCCGCGCTCGAGGCCGCCGGTGCCCTGGCGCTCAGCTCGTGCAACGGCGCGGCGATCGACCAACTGCACCCGCAGCCTCGGCGGGGCCATCAGCCGCTGCACCTGCACCTGATCCACCGGCAGCGTGCTTGAGAGCTGCTGGGCCAGCCGCGCAGGCTGCAGCGTCAGCAATGGCGCTGGAAAGCGCAGATCAGTCGCCTGAATCACCTGCTCACGGCTGACCTGACGGCTGCCGATCACCTCGACCTGCTCGGGGCTGCCGAGCACCCATCCCTGCCGCAGCAGGGCATAGCCCAGGCCCAGTGCGGTGGCGGTAAACACCGAGAAGCGCCAAAACTGGCGCCAGCGCTCCTGGCGCCGCTGCTTGCGCAGCGCTTGCCGCCGCTCTGCCTGACTCACAGTTCGCAGCGAGAACGCGCCATCAGCTCATCGATCCAGCGACGGGCGCGTTCAGCGTCGGCAAAAGGCAGATCCTTCTGCACGCCGCCGCCAACCAGGTGAAGACGGCAGGCCCCCTGGCTCTCCTCGGTAAGCGGGGCTTCCCCTGAGCGCAGTGACAGCAGCTCGACGAGCTCAAGCTGCTTGATCACAAAGGAATCGATTTCCTTGAGCTGGCCTGCTTCAAAGCTGCTCCAACTGAGCACCCCATCGACCAGCCGCGCAGCACCTGTGGCATCGAGCTTGGCCAGCTCAGCGCCCTCGGCCCATTCGCGAAACAACCGCTGCCGACGCCGCTCGAGCCAGCCGAGGGCGGTGAGCAGCACAAACACCAGCAGCAGCGGCAGCCAGAGCAATCCGTGGGTCATGGCAGATCAGGCTGCAGCCAGGCTTGCGTGCCATTCTCTCGCCCCCTCGAGCAATTCGTGCAAGAGCGTTTCAAGATCGATGCCTGAAGCAGCCCAGAGCATCGGATACATGCTCAAGCTGGTGAATCCAGGCAGGGTGTTGATCTCGTTGAGCCAGAGCGCTCCAGTGCCCTCGTCGTAGAAAAAATCAACCCGCGCCAGGCCCGTGGCCCCGACAGCCTGACAGGCCTGAATCGCCATGGCACGGGCCCTGCTGCTGATCGTCTCGGGCACCACAGCTGGAATGACCGTATGGCTTTTGCCGTCGCTGTATTTGGTGTCGTAGTCGTACCAATCGGCATCGAAGCAGATTTCGCCGAGCACCGAGGCGCGCAGTGCTCTGGCCCCACCGCCTTTGATGGCGCATTCGAGCTCGCGGGCCTTGACGCCCTGTTCGACCACGATGCGTGGATCCAAATCAGCAGCCAGCTTCAGACCAGCCAGCAGCTCAGAGCGATTGGTGGCCTTGCTGATGCCCACCGAAGAGCCGAGGTTGGCCGGCTTGATGAAACAGGGATAACCCAGCTGTTGCTCCAGACGCTGCAACAAAGCAGCGCAGCGTTCAGGTTCGGCCAGCTCAGCGGCATCGACCGCGCCGTAGGGCACCTGAGGCAGATCAGCGGCGGCAAAGGCGGCCTTCATGGCCAACTTGTCCATGCCAACGGCCGAACCGAGCACCCCTGAGCCCACAAACGGCCTGCGCATCAAGGTGAACAATCCCTGAATCGTGCCGTCCTCGCCATTGGGGCCGTGCAGCACTGGGAACCACACCTCAATGGCGAGAGCGCCTGGGGGAAAGCCGGCAAAGCCACCCCCCAGGCTGCTCAGGTGATCGCTGTTGGCGGCAGCAAGCTGGGCCTCAGTAGCCGGTGTGATTTGCTCCAGCACAGCGCTGGCCAGAGGCTCACCCCACCAGCGCCCCTGCTGATCGATGTAAAAGGGGCTAACCCGGTAGCGCTGAGCGTTATTGCCGCTGCGCAGGCCCATGGCCACCGTCGCAGCCGAACGAATCGAGACCGCGTGCTCGCCCGAGTCGCCTCCAAAGATCAGGCCAACCCTGATGGGGCCATCGCTCGGCGATGCAGCACTGATCGGCGAAGCGGCGGGGTTCAGGCTCATCGGTGGCAGCGAGCGGACTGCGGGTGCAGCCGAGCAAACGGGTCAGGCCAGTGTGCCGCTCAATGAAAAGGCGCGCACCTGCTCGATGCGCACATCGACCAGATCGCCCGGTTGCCAGCTGCCACCGTCTGGCCGGGTCGCCGGGAAGAAGGTCAAGCGGTTGGTGCGGGTGCGGCCCATGACCTGCTGGGTGTCCTTGGGGTTGATGCCCTCCACCAAGATCTGCTCAACGCGGCCGGCGTAGCGGGCGCTGCGC
This sequence comes from Prochlorococcaceae cyanobacterium, assembly GCA_049421025.1. GTDB lineage: Bacteria > Cyanobacteriota > Cyanobacteriia > PCC-6307 > Cyanobiaceae > RGUW01. Next base: position 9,494 of record JBMSMG010000023.1, read on the forward strand.
TCTTTGGCCATGCGTTCCACCAGGGCGTTGAGCTCGGCGAGGCGCTCGACCTTGACAGACTCTGGCAATTGATTAGGCCAGTCAGCTGCCGGCGTGCCCGGGCGGGGCGAGTAGGCAGCCGTGTTGACCTGGTCAAAACCGATCTCCTCGATCAGATCGAGGGTGCGGCGGTACTGGGCATCGGTTTCACCCGGAAAAGCGACGATCACATCGGCGCTGATCGCCGCATCGCTCATCCGCTCGCGAATGCGATCAATGATGCGGCGGTAGCGATCGACGGTGTAGCCGCGGGCCATTGCCTTGAGCACCTCGTCATCGCCGCTCTGGAACGGAATGTGGAAGTGTTCGCAGACCTTCTCGAGGTCGGCGCAGGCGTCGATCAAGCGCTCGGTGAAGTAGCGCGGATGGCTGGTGGCAAAGCGGATGCGCTCGATCCCTTTGACGCCATGCACATGGCGGAGCAGGTCGGTGAGGGTATGGGCGCGGCGGCCTTCTGGCGTGATGCCAGGCAGGTCGCGGCCGTAGGCGTCGATGTTCTGACCCAGCAGGGTGATCTCCTTGAAGCCCTGCTCAGCCAAACCTTCGATCTCAAGCTTGATGGCCTCAGGCAGGCGCGACTGTTCGCGCCCCCGCACCGAGGGAACCACGCAGTACGTGCAACGCTCATTGCAGCCGTAAATGACATTGACCCAGGCGCAGACCTGGCTGTCGCGGCGTGCGGTGGTGATGTCTTCAAGAATGTGGTGCTCATCGGTGGCGACCACCTGTTGGCCCTGCTCCACCTGGGCCAGCAGCACATCGAGCCGGTTGGCGTGCTGGGGCCCCATCACCAGATCGAGCTCGGGCACGCGGCGCAGCAGCGATTCGCCCTCCTGCTGGGCGACGCAGCCAGCCACCACCAGGGTGAGGTTGGGGTTGGCGCGTTTGCGCTGGGCCTGACGGCCCAGATAGCTGTAGACCTTCTGCTCGGCGTTATCGCGGATCGTGCAGGTGTTGTAGAGGACCAGATCGGCCTCTAGCTCTGCTGCTGCCTCGCGGTAGCCCATCGACTCGAGGATTCCGGCCATGCGCTCGGAATCGGCTTTGTTCATCTGGCAGCCAAACGTGGTGATCCAGTAGCTGCCGCGCTCCACAGGTGCCCCAGTCTGGGCAATGGGTTTGATCGATGTCGCCGTCATCACTCCAGTGTCCCGCACCGCAGGCATGCCAAGTTGACACCAGCCGATTCGAGCCATGCGGCTGCAGCTTCAGCGTTTCGTGCTCTCCAAGGCGGTGCCGCTGGTGATCAGCCGCGGCAGCAGCAGCGGGGTGGAACACCTGCTGGTGATGCTGGAGCACAGCGGTTGCGTGGGTCTTGGCGAAACCGGCAGCTTCGACACTGGGCACCAGGGCTACAGCACCGACACCATTGCCGCAGAACTGGAAGCCATAGCGCCCCAGGTGAGCCACGTGGGAGCAGAGCTTGAGGGGCTGCTGGCAGACGGCACATCAGCTCCATGGCCCAGCGATCACCTCGCCCCGCTGCTGGAGGGTCTCTCGCCGCCAGCACGCTGCGGCCTCGATCTGGCCCTGCACGACTGGTGGGGCAAGCGGCTTGGCCTGCCGCTGCATCAGCTCTGGGGGCTCGACATCAACAGCTGCGTTGCCACCAGCGTCACCCTGGGGCTAGGCAGCGTTGAGGCCGTCTTGGCACGGCTTGAGCGCTGGTGGAGCCAGCTGCCGGCGAACCGCATCAAGCTCAAACTGGGCAGCCCCGATGGGCTCGAGCACGACCGCGCCCTGGTGCGTGCCGTGGCCCAGCGTTTGCAGCAGCGGCAGCAGCAGGCTGGCGGTGCGCTGGAACTGCAGGTTGACGCCAACGGCGGCTGGGACCTCGATGCCGCACGCACCATGGCGCCCTGGCTGAGCGAGCTGGGGGTCGTGCTGCTCGAGCAACCGTTGCCGCCGCAGCGCGATGCTGCGGCCGACACAGCCGGCTTTGCCGCCCTCAAACCGTGCTGCCCGCTGCCCCTGGTGGCTGATGAAAGCTGCTGGAACCTTGCCGATGTGGAGCGTCTGGCACCCCATGTCGATGGCATCAACATCAAGCTGCTCAAATGCGGTGGGCTCAGCGAGGCTTGGCGCATGGCCCGCCGCGCCCAGGACCTCAACCTTGGGGTGATGCTGGGCTGCTACGGCGACGGCAGCCTGCTCAACGGAGCCGCCAGCCACCTGCTGCCACTGATCCGGTGGCCGGACCTCGATAGCCATCTGAACTTGAGCAACGATCCCTTCACAGGGCTCGGGATCAGCGCTGATGTGCTGATCCCGCCGCAAGCCGCGGGACTGGGCATCAGCTGGCAAGCGTTGCCAGGCTGCACGCAGAGCCTGGTGCCATGAGTCACGCTGCACCGATCACTGCCCAGCAACCCGTGGTGCTGTTGCTCCACGGCGGCACCACCAACCTCAGCGGCAAGACCGGGCTGGCCATGCTGCGCTACAGCCGCAACCCTGTTGTTGCCGTGGTCGATCCTGAGCAGGCAGGCCACTCGCTGCTCACCTTGTGCGGCATCGACCACCCCGCGCCGGTGGTTGCCTCGCTGCAGGCAGCCCTGATCCATGCGCCGCAGGTGGCCGTGATCGGCCTGGCACCCTCAGGCGGGCAATTGCCCGAGGCGGTGCGCCTCGATGTCACTGCCGCTTTGAGCGCAGGCCTCAGCGTGGCCAACGGGCTGCACAGCCTGCTTGGCGCTGATCCCGAGCTGGCAGCGCTGCTGCAACCGGGGCGCTGGATCTGGGATCTGCGCCAGGAACCCAGCGGCCTGCGGGTGGCTGCAGGGCGCGCGGCGGCGCTGCCGTGCCGGCGGCTGCTGGCCGTGGGCTCCGACATGGCGGTGGGCAAGATGAGTGCCTGCCTGGAACTGCACGCCGAAGCCCGCAGGCGTGGCCTCGATGCACGCTTTGTTGGCACCGGTCAGGCCGGCATTTTGATCAGCGGCGGCGGCGTCGCGCTCGATGCCGTGCGGGTCGATTACGCCGCAGGCGCCGTCGAGGCGGCTGTGCTCGAGGCCGCCGCCGGCGAGCGCTCGGGCCTGGGGCCAGCCGGCAGCAGCAGCTGGATCCTGGTGGAGGGGCAGGGATCGCTCGCCCACCCTGGATCCACCGCCACGCTGCCATTGATCCGCGGCAGCCAGCCGACCGATCTGCTGCTTGTGCACCGGGCCGGGCAACGCCACATCAAGGGGCTGGAGGATCTGCCGATTCCGCCGCTGCCGCAGTTGATCGCAGCAGCAGAAGCGCTTGCAGCGCTGGCACGCCCCGCCAGCGACCGGCGGGCAGCGCCGCGGGTCAGGGCGATTGCCCTCAACACAGGCCTGCTCGATGCCGATGCCGCCGCACGCGCCATCGCCGAGACCGCTGCAAGCACTGGCCTGCCCTGCAGCGATCCTGTGCGCCAGGGCGCTGCAGGGCTGCTCGATGCCCTGCTGAAGACCTGCTGAAGAGCTGAGTGGAGGCCCACAAGGGCCCACCCAAAAGGGCGAGCGAGGGGATTCGAACCCCCGAATGGCGGCGCCACAAGCCGCTGCCTTAACCGCTTGGCTACGCCCGCCGCGGCCTTCAGAGCGTATCAAAGACGTCTGCAGCACAACAGCTGCAAGCCAAAGCATCCAATTGCTGCCAACCTGTGGCCGATCGCTTGGGGGTTCTCGCAGTGCTCAGCGAACGCAGACAAGCGCGATCGTGGATCGGCATCACTGCGCTGACGCTGGTGGGCGGCCTGGCGCTGACCAATCCAACACCGCATGACTTTGAGGAGTTCGCCTCCGTGCGGCTGGTCGCGCTGGTCGAGCAAGAGCTCTGCCACAAGCCAGCGTTGCCGATGCTGCTGCAGCTGGTGATTCAGAACTGCAGTGCCATGGTGCAGTCGCAGCGCAGCGTTCTGGGTCAACTCGCCGCCAAACACAGCCAGCGCATCAACCTGGGGGTTGCCAGCCTCTACAGCACCAGCTTTGGCGGCCAGCAACTGCTCAGCACCTGGCGCCTGCCCCGCTACGCGGTGACGACGCTGGCTGTAGGCGGTCAGTTTGTGGTGCTCAAGACCAGCACGACGCCCTGAGCGATGCGCCTGCGGATTCCGCGCTGCTTGATCGACGGCCAACGGGTGGCACTGCCCGCCCCCGACGACGAGGGGCTGGTGGCGGTCAGCCTGCAGATCGAGGGGGCGCGGGTTGCCGCCATTGCTGCCGATCCCCAGGCGAGCGCGCCGGCACCGCTGGCACTCACACCGCTGGTGGAGCCCCACGCCCACCTCGACAAAAGCTTCACCTACGGCACATTTGCCAACCCCGGCGGCACCATGGAGGGGGCCCTAGCTGCCAACCTGCGCGAGTTTGAGCAACGCAACGCCGAGCAGGTGCACCAGCGCAGCGAGCGCGCCCTCGAGCAGGCCTGGCGCTACGGACTGCGGGCGATCCGCAGCCACATCGACAGCGGCGGCGGGCCTGCCAGCGAGGCCAGCTGGCAGGTGCTGCTTGAGCAGCAGCGGCGCTGGGCCGATCGCCTGACGCTGCAGCTGGTGGCCCTGGTGCCGATCAGGTTTTGGTTGACGCCCGAAGGCGAAGCCCTCGCCCAGCGGGTCGCGGCCGCTGGCGGTCTGCTCGGCGGGGTCCTGGGGCCACCGTTTGGCCACCGCAGCGGCGATGCGCTGGCACTGCGCGCGCTACTGCAGTTGGCATCGCGGCTGGGTTGCGGCGTTGATCTGCATGTCGATGAAGGCGAAACCCAAGCCGGCCTAGGGGTGGAGCTGGTGGTTCGCACGGCGCTGGAGCTCGGGGCCCAGGTACCGATCACCTGCAGCCACGCCAGCAGCATGGGACTGCTGAGCGAGGCGCGTTGCAACCAGCTGGCCGAGCAGATGGCGGCGGCGGGCATTCAGGTGGTGGCGCTGCCGCGCACCAACCTGTGGCTGCTGGGGCGGCGTAGCGGCCAGACCCCCTGGATCAGGGTGCAGGCACCGATTCGCCCGCTGCAGCAGGCCGGCGTTGAGGTCTCTGTCGGCGGCGACAACGTGCAGGACCCCTGGTACCCAGGTGGCGACTACGACCCGATCGAGCTGCTCAGGCTCTGCTTCACCACCAGCCACCTCGACCCCTGGCAGCGACAAGGCCTGGCCCCCTTCACCACCAGCCCGGCGCGGCTGATGGGCCTCGACTGGGATGGGGTGCTGCGGCCCGGTTGTCCTGCCGATCTGCTGGTGCTCGAGGTCCACAGCTGGCAACAGGTGCTGGCCCGCCCGCCGCAGCGGCGGGTGATGCGATCAGGCGTCTGGATCGATGGCGTACGCAACGATGCGCCGGCAGCGATGCCAAGCTGAATCGCAGCCGCAGCACTGCAGTGAGCTCAATGGCTGTGGCACTGCCAAACGGGCTCCCCAACGGGCTGCCGCAGCCACCAAGCGACGCCACCCTGGCGGCGCTGCGCCGTGACCTGGAGAGCAATCAGGCCGAGCTGGAGCTGCTGGGCAACGAGCGCAGCGCCGATCTGCAGCGCCTATCGCGCGATTGTTTTGCCTACTCACCGGTGCTGGCACCGCTCTTTGAAGGCCGGCATGCCCAGCTGGTAGCCCGCCCTACCACCGTCGAGCAGGTGATGGCGGTGGCGGCCGCCTGCGCCAGGCAACAGGTCCCGCTCACCTGCCGCGGCGGCGGCACCGGCAACTACGGCCAGTGTGTGCCGCTCGCCGGCGGGGTGGTGCTTGATCTGAGCGGGCTCAACCAGCTGCGGCAGCTGGATCGCACCTCTGGGGTGTTCACAGCCGAAGCAGGGGCCTTGATGGGTGATCTGGAGCGGCAACTGGCCCCCGCCGGCCGCGCCCTGCGGCTGATGCCCAGCACGCTGCGCAGTGCCAGCATCGGCGGCTTCATCGCCGGCGGCTCGGTGGGCATCGGCTCACAGCGCTGGGGCATCCTGCGCGATCCGGGCAACCTGCTCGGCCTAGAGGTGGTGACCCTCGAACCCAGACCGCGGCTGCTGCAGCTGGATGCAGCCAGCAGCGAACCGCTCAACCACGCCTACGGCACCAACGGCATCATCACCGCCTTGACCCTGCCCACCACCGAGGCCATCGACTGGGTGCAACTGGTGGTCGGCTTTGACGCCTGGGAGCAAGCCCTCAGTGCTGCCCAAAACGTCAGCCGCTGGGCGATCGAGCTCAACAGCGTCAACCTGCTTGAGGCCGCTGTTGCCGCTGCCATGCCCTGGCCGGCGGGCTGCCCACAAGCCACGGGCGAGCATCGCCTGCTGCTGCTTGCGCACCCCGCGGCCATGGCGGTGCTGCCAGCCAGGCTGATGCAGCTTGGCGGCACGCTGCTCTGGCAAGAGCCGCAGAGCAGCAGCAAGGGCATCCCACTGCGGGAGCTGGGCTGGAACCACACCACCCTGCACTGGCGTTCAGCCAACCCTGAGTGGACCTATCTGCAGCTGCTGCTGCCCCAGAGCGAGGGCGCATGCCTGGTGGAACTGCGCCGCCGCTGGGGCTCTGCCATCCACTGGCATCTTGAAGGCATCAAGCAGCAGGGCTGCCAGCGGCTGGTGTGCCTGCCGCTGATTCCGTGGCAGGGGCGCGAGCGGCTTGAGCACCTCATGGCCGACTGCCGCGAGCTGGGGGCGTTTCTGTTCAATCCCCATGTGTTCACCGTCGAAGACGGCGGCCTGGGGGTGGTCGATGCCGACCAGGTCAGTGCCAAGGCGGCCTATGACCCCGACGGGCTGCTCAACCCAGGCAAACTGCGCGGCTGGCTGGAGCGTTAACTAACAACCCAGCGAGGCGCGCGTGTCGACGCCGGTGATCGGGTTGGTGCCTTCAGCATCGCGGCAGAGGGCGCGTTGGTCGTTGCGATCGATCAGGGCATCGCTGAAGTCGGCGCCCGTGACCGTTGCACCAGCAAAGCTGCTGCCCGAAGCGATGACCCCGCTCAGGTTGGCGCCGCTGAAGTTGGCCCCTGAAAAATCGACCTTATCCATCAACACTCCGCTGAGATCTGCCCCAGAGAAGTCAGCCTCGGGGAAGGCCGCCTGGGTCAAGATCGCGCCATGCAGCTGGGCGCCGGCAAAGTTGGCCTTGCGCCCGGCAGCTCCCGCAAACGAGGTGTTAGCAAGGTCCTGGCCGTGAAAGTCAGCACCGTTCTGGTTGGTGAGGGTGTAATCCACCCCAGAGAATTCCGCCCAAGCCGGGAGCGAGCCCAGCAGCAACACCAGCCCAAGGGCCCAGGCCGCAACCAGCGCTCTGAAGCGATTCGAACGCAAGGTCATGACGGCTGCGGGCGCAACCACCACTTTGCAGCAAACGCCCCTAACCGCTCCCCTGCAGCAACGCGCCGAGCAAATACAGCGAGCCCGCCACAACGGTGCGGCTCGAGCCCTGTGCGCTGGCAGCGCGCAGGGCTGCCTGCAGATCACAGGCCTCGCTGAGTTGCCCCGCCAGAGCCGGCAAGGCTTCTACCAGCTGAGCATGGCTCCAGCTGGGGTGATCCGGCACCGGCACGATCCAGGCGCGATCGCCGGGGGCCAGCAAGGCTTCAAGGATCTCGGGGCCTTGCTTGCCTGCGAGCATGCCGATCACCCAGCGGCGCGGGCCACAAGAGAGGCCATGGCGCTCGGGGTGGGCATCGAGCTCGGAGCGCAGGGCCTGGGCTGCCGGGGGGTTGTGGGCACCATCGAGCAGCAGCGGGAGCCCCTGCCAGCTGAGCTGCTGCAAGCGCCCAGGCCAATGGGCCGCCGCAAAACCGCTAGCGATGGCGGCTGCATCGATTGACCAGCCCCGCTCGGCGAGCGCTTGCAGCACTCCCACAGCCACAGCGGCGTTGCTGGCCTGCACCGCACCGCTGAGCCCGCAGCGCAACCACTGGTCCTGGAACCGCAGTTCGCCCTGGCTGTTTTGGGGCAATGGCTCAACCCAACGCAGCTGCGCCCCCAAGGCAGCGGCGCGAACCTCGAGCACGGCGCGCACGTCAGGGTGTTGGGGGCCGCTAATGGCCACAGAACCGGCCTGCAGGGCGCCGGCCTTCTCGGCGGCGATGCTGGCCAGGTCGGGTCCCAAAAACTCGCGATGATCAAGACCAATTGAAGCCAGGCCGATCACCGCGCGTGCCGGGTGGCAGCTGGTGGCATCGAGCCGGCCGCCCAGACCCACCTCAAGCACCACCAACGGCAGCTGCGCCTCGGCAAAGGCCACAAACGCTGCAGCGCTCACCAGCTCAAATGGCGTGAGCCCGTGAGCCAGGGCAACAGGCTGCACTGTTTCAAGGTGGCGGCGCAGCACAGGCGCAGCAATGGGCTCAGCGCCCAGACGAATGCGCTCGCACCAGCTGAGCAGATGCGGTGAGGTGTACAGACCAGCGTTGATGCCAGCAGCCAGCAGCGCCTGATGCACCAGGGTGCAGATCGAACCTTTGCCGTTGGTGCCGGCCACCTGCACAGCCGCAAAGCTGCGCTCAGGATTCCCCAGCGACGCCAACGCAGCCTGCAAGCGCTCCAGCCCAAGATCAACGCCGCGGCGGCTGAAGGGCTCGATCAGATCGGCAAAGTCGTCAACCTGAGCGCTCACGGGCCCATGCGCTGAACGCAGGTTCAAGTTTCGCCCTTCAGCACCGCAAGCGCTTTCTCCAGACACCCGACGGCGTGGCGCAGGTGGCGCGGCTGGATTACCAGCGGCGGCACAAAGCGCACCACCTGCGGGCCAGCAGGCACCAGCAGCAGCCCCTGAGCCAATGCCGCCTTGACCAGCTCTGGAGCACTGATGCCGGCATCGGCGCGCAGCACCAGTCCCTGCAGCAGGCCCCAGCCGCGCACCCCCTCAAACAGGGTCGGATAGCGCTGCACCAGGGCGCAGAGCTGCTGCTGCAACTGAGCGCCCATGGCCTGCACATGGCTGAGCAACTGGCGACGCTCGATCTGCTCGAGCACCGTGAGGCCGGCGCGGCACGCCATCGGGTTGCCGCCAAAGGTGCTGGCATGCTCGCCCGGTCTGAACAGATCTGCTGAACCTTTGACCGCTAGGGCACCGATCGGGAAGCCGCCGCCCAGCCCCTTGGCCAAGGTGATGACATCGGGCTCCACCCCCAACTGCTGATAGCCCCAGAGCCGGCCGCTGCGACCCACCCCGATCTGCACTTCGTCAAAGATCAACAAAATGCCGTGCTGATCACACAGCTGCCGCACCCGCGCAAAAAAGGCCGGATCGCCCGGAATGACACCCCCCTCGCCCTGCAGGGGCTCGAGCAGCACTGCCGCCACCCGCGGGCCTGGGGCCTCAGACTCAGCCAGCAGGGTCTCAAAGGCCGCCGTGTCGTTGAAGGGGACATAGCGAAAGCCCTGCACCATGGGTTCAAAACCCTGGTGGTATTTGGGCTGGCCGGTGGCGCTCACCGCCGCCAGGGTGCGCCCGTGAAAGCTGGCCTGCGCCGTGATGATCAACGGCGGCTGATCCAAGGGAATGCCGCGCACCATGTGGCCATGTTTGCGGGCGAGCTTGATGGCCGCCTCGTTGGCCTCGGCACCCGAATTGCAGAAAAAGACCCGCTCAAAACAGCTGCGCGCTGCAATGGCGCCGGCGAGCTGCTCCTGCTCAGGAATGCGGTAGAGATTGGAGACATGTTGCAGCTGGCCAAGCTGCCGGCCCAGGGCGCGGCGCAGGCTGCGGTCGCTGTGACCCAGGGTGTTCACGGCGATGCCGGCCACACAGTCGAGGTAGCGCCGGCCGCTGCTGTCCCAGACCCAGACGCCCTTGCCGCGCACCAGCTGCAACGGAAAGCGCGCGTAGGTGTCCATCACCGGCCCGGCTGTGGGCGGTGGCGCTATCGCTGGGGTCACAGTGGGAGCGGTGGGACTCGAACCCACATGCCCGAAGGCGCTCGATTTTGAGTCGAGTCCGTCTACCAATTCCGGCACGCTCCCGCGTTAGGGAGCTTACGCGGCGTCAACCCGCGCGATTTGGGCACCCACGGCATTGAGCTTGTCTTCCAAGGCTGCGTAGCCCCGATCGAGATACTCGAGCCCGCGCACGCTGGTGATGCCTTCGGCTGCCAAGCCCGCCAGCACCATGGCCGCTGAAGCCCGCAGATCGGTGCCTTGCACAGGGGCGCCACTGAGCCGAGGCACACCCTCAACGAAGGCGGTGTTGCCTTGCATGCGAATGGCGGCACCCATGCGCTGCAGCTCAGCCACATGCTGCAGACGGTTTTCAAAAATGTTTTCGGTGATGACACTGGTGCCACGGGCCGTGGCCAAAAGGCTCATGAAAGGGGCCTGCAAATCGGTTGGGAAGCCCGGGAACGGCTGGGTGCGCAGATCGACAGCCTGAATCTGGTGGGCGGTGATGGTCAGACCGATGCCGTCATGGTCGATGCGGCAGCCGGCTTCTTCGAGCTTGGTGATCACAGCACCCAGGTGCTCAGGGATGACCGGCGTGATCCGCAGAGCCGATCGGGTGATGGCTGCAGCCAGCAAAAAGGTGCCAGCCTCGATGCGATCGGGGATCACGGCGTAATCGGCGCCGTGCAGGCGATCGACACCAACGATTGTGATCGTGGGAGTCCCTGCACCACGCACCTTGCCGCCCATGGCGATGAGCAGACCGGCCAGATCAACCACTTCGGGCTCCTGGGCGGCGTTGTCAATGACGGTCTCACCGTCGGCCAGGGCGGCCGCCATCATCAGCGTCTCTGTGGCTCCGACGCTGGGGCAATCAAGGTGAATGCGACCGCCCTTGAGGCGGTGCCCGCGGCCCGGGACCACAGCAGTGACCACGCCGTGCTCAATGGTCACCTGGGCGCCCATCGCCTTGAGGCCTTTGACGTGCTCGATGACCGGACGGGTGCCGATCTGACAGCCGCCTGGCAGGGGCACACGCGCCATGCCCATACGAGCTAGCAGCGGGCCAATGCAAAAGAAGCTGGCCCGCAGGCTGTTGACCAGTTCGTAAGGAGCTGCGGCGCTGTTAATGCGCTCGCCAGAGAGCTCAATCGCATCGGCCGAAGCCTGCACCTGCACACCCAGGCTCGAGAGCATCTCGGCCATGGCCGCAATGTCGGTGAGCGGCGGCACATTGCGTAGACGAATGCTGTCGCGGCTCAGCAAACAGGCCGCCATCAGCACCAAGGCTGAATTTTTGGCGCCGCTGACCGTGATTTCACCACTGAGCTGACGGCCGCCGGCAATCTCAAGCTGGGGGGTGAGATTGACCTTGCTGCGTACAGCGGTGACTGTCATGGCCAGGGCTGTCGCTTCAGATGGCCGCATCTTGACAACAAAAGGTGAGACCGTCTAGACGGCCGCCGCGGAAACTGGCTTGAGCCATCGCCGCCGAACCCCCATGGCGTAAGGTGCGTGGGTGCTCATGAGCACCTCGTCACGCGGATGTGGCGGAATTGGTAGACGCGCTAGTTTCAGGTACTAGTGGCAGCAATGTCGTGGGAGTTCAAGTCTCCCCATCCGCATTTCAATCATGATCGTTCTCAAGATCAGCAACGCCCCCGAGCTTGTTGCTTCCAAGCTCGGAAAGTTTCTTGAGAGCCTTACTCCGGATGCCTTTGATCAGGCGGCCGTTGAGGCCATGATTATCAAAAAAATGGTCGAAAACCTGAGCGCCGAGGGGCTCAAAGGCGAGATCGCCTCAGTGAAAGGGCTCCAACTCGATGGCAAGCAGCTGAGCATCAACGAATCGATGCACGTGGGCCACGTTCAGAGCTTCTAAAAGCCGATGCCCAGCCCCACGTGCTGATCAGCAGCCGTCGCAATCCACTGGTGCGCGCCTTGCGCCAGTTGCACACGCCTGCAGGACGGCGCGCAGCGGGACTGTTGCTGCTCGAGGGGACCCATCTGGCGCAAGAGGCCGTGCGTCTGAAGCTGCCCGTTCAGCAGTTGCTCTGCTGCCCAACCTGGATGCAGAAGCACCCTGAGCTGCTGCAGGCCTTGTGCGCTCAGCTGAGCGCTGGCTGCCCGCTCATCGAGGCGAGCGAGCCTGTGCTCAGCGCCGCGGCCACCACCGAGCACCCCGATGGCGTGGTTCTGACCCTCAGCCCCCCGGCAGCTGCCGACCCTGCGCAGGCACGCTTTGCCCTGGTGCTCGATGGACTGCAGGATCCAGGCAACCTGGGCACGCTGCAGCGCACCGCCCTAGCCGCTGGCATCGAGCAGCTCTGGCTGGCCGGCGGCGCTGACCCCTATCAGCCCAAAGTGCTGCGTGCTTCAGCCGGTGCAGCCCTGGAGCTGCCCTGCTGGCGCGCCGATCGGGAGGCCATCGCGGCCCAGATCGCCGCAGCAGCAGCCCGCGGCCTGCAGGTGGCAGCCAGCGTGCCACCAGCAGGTGGGGGCGCGCCCTATTGGCAGCTCGACTGGCGCAAGCCCACGCTGCTGCTGCTCGGGGCCGAGGGCCCCGGACTGAGCACCGAACTGCTGGAGCTGGCCACCCATCGGGTCTGCATCCCGCATAACAAGGCTGTTGAGTCGCTCAATGTGGCCGTCGCGGCAGCACCCTTGCTGCTGGAGCGCCACCGGCAGGAGAGAATGCCCGGCATCTGATCTCCTGGGCCCCGTGAGCGACGGCAGCTTTGACTTTGACGTACTCGTCATCGGGGCCGGCTACGGCGGCTTCGATGCGGCCAAGCACGGCTGCGAGCACGGCCTCAAGGTGGGCATCGTTGAAAGCCGCGACATGGGCGGCACCTGCGTCAACCGCGGCTGTGTGCCCTCCAAGGCCCTGCTAGCCGCCAGCGGCCGCGTGCGCGAGCTGGCCGACAAGGAGCACCTGGCGAGCTTCGGCATCCACGCCGGGCCGGTGCGCTTCGAGCGGCAAAAGATCGCCGACCACGCCAACCAGCTGGTGGCGACGATCCGCTCCAACCTCACCAAGACGCTCGAGCGCGTTGGCGCCACGATCCTGCATGGCGAAGGCCGGCTGGCCGGGGCCCAGCAGGTGGTGGTGCGCGAGAGCGGCAGTGGCCTCGAGCGCACCTACCGCGCCAAAGAGGTGATCATCGCCACAGGCTCCGAGCCCTTTGTGCCCCCCGGTATCGAGACCGATGGCCGCACCGTGTTCACCAGCGATGAGGCGGTGAGCCTCGAGTGGCTGCCGCGCTGGATGGCGATCATCGGCAGCGGCTACATCGGCCTGGAGTTTGCCGATGTGTACACCGCCCTGGGCTGCGAGGTGACCGTGATCGAGGCCCTCGATCGGGTCCTGCCCACCTTTGACCCCGACATTGCCAAGATCGCCGCGCGCCACCTGCTCGATGGCCGCGACATCGACGCCAGAGCCGGCGTGCTGGCCCAAAAGATCACCCCCGGCTGCCCGGTCACGATCGAGCTGGTCGACATGAAGACCCGCGAACCGGTGGAGACCCTTGAGGTCGACGCCGTGCTGGTAGCCACCGGCCGGGTGCCCAGCAGCGCCAGCCTCAACCTGGCCTCTGTGGGGGTCG
>JBMSMG010000024.1:0-22836 GCA_049421025.1 Prochlorococcaceae cyanobacterium
CTTTGCGCCGGGCGGGCCGGCTGGAGATCTGCAGCTTGCTGATCTCCTCGATCGGTGTGACCTGCTGGAAGAAGGCCACCAGCTCGGGGTTGTCGTGCACCAGGGTGCGGTAGTGGCTGCGTGAGCGTGCAGCCAGCCGCGCCATCAGGGCATTCCAGCTGGGTGTGTCATCCACGGGGGTGGAGACCAGGCTGTTCTGCAAAACAGCGGTGGTGACGGTCTCGAGGTTGTAGAGCGCCAGCTCAGGCAGCGCGTATTTGGAGGCCAGGACTTCGCCTTGCTCGGTGATCTTGATGCGCCCGCACAGGGTGCCGCTGGGCTGGGCCAGGATCGCCTGATAAGCCGGCCCGCCGCCACGGCCCACCGAGCCGCCACGGCCATGGAAGATCCGCAGGGCGACGCGTTGCTGATTGGCCAACTGCTGCAGCGCGATCTGGGCTTTGTGGATCTCCCAGTTGCTTGAGAGAAAGCCGGAATCTTTGTTGCTGTCGGAGTAGCCCAGCATCACCTCCTGCAGCGGTAGGCCGGCTTCGCTGCCGTTCTCGAGCAGGCGGCGGTAGAAGGGCTCAGTGAGCAGACGCTCCATGACCGCGGGTGCGCCCTGAAGGTCTTCGACGGTTTCAAACAGGGGCACCACCAGCAGCGAAGCTCGTTGGGTCTGGGGGTCCACCAGGCCGGCTTCTTTGGCGAGCAGCAGCACCTCCAGCAGGTCGGAGACCGTGTGACTCATGGAGATCACATAGGTGCGGCAGATGCGCTCGCCAAACTCTTGCTGCAGGCGCTTGAGCATGCGGAAGACCGCAAAGGTCTCGGCGCTTGCTTCACTCCAACGGGCCGAGCTGGGCAGCAGCGGCCGGCGGGTCTGCAGCTCGCTCAGTAGCCACGCGATCCGCTGCTCCTCGTCCATGTCGGCGTAGGGCACCGGCAGCTGCAGGTAGCGGCTCAGCTCGTCGATGGCATCGCTGTGACGGGTGCTCTCCTGGCGGATGTCGAGGCTCGCCAGGCAGAACGCAAAGATGTGGACCTGCGCGATCAGGGTTTGCAGCGGCTCGCAGCTCAGGCCTGTTGCCACCAGGCTTTCGGCGATCAGCTCAAGGCTTGCCCTGAACTCATCGGCCGATGAGAAATGCAGCTCCGGTGTGGCTGAAACCGGATCAAACGGGTTGACCGCTCCCATCTGCCCGTCGCAAGGCGATTCCCAGCCCGCTTCGGCCAGCTGCTGATTGCGCTGGTGGGTGAGCTGCAGCCGCTTGAGGGTGTAGCTCAGCTTGAGGCGGTAGGGCTCGAGCCTGTAGCGGGCCGCACGCTCTTCGTAGATCTCGGGGAAGCGCAGCCGGTCCATTTCCAGCGATTCGAGCAGCGCCGGGCTGACCTGGCTCCATTGCATCGAGATGCTGAGCTGGTCGCGCAGCTCGCTTACCGATTTGATGTAGCGCTCCAGCATGAGTTGGCGCTGGTAGCAAGCCGTGCGCCAGGTGATCTCCGGGGTGACCGAGGGGTTGCCGTCGCGATCGGAACCCACCCACGAGCCAAAGGTGCAGAAGGCATCGCGCGGCGGCTCGACATCGGGATAGCTGCTCGCCAGGGCTGCGCGCAGCCGCTGTCTGAGCTGGGGCATGGCGTCAAAGAGCACCTGCTGGAAGTAGTGCAGGGCGTAATCGACCTCATCGAGCACGGTGGGCTTGAACTGGTGCAGCTCATCGGTGCGCCACCAGAGACGGATCTCCTCTTCCAGCTGGCGTCTGATCACCAGGGTGTCGTCAAAGGTCAGCCCCTCGGCCTGCTCGAGCCGTTGAATCAGATGGGCTACCCGCCGTTGCTTGTGGCGCACCGTGTGGCGCACGATTTCGGTGGGGTGGGCCGTGAACACGAGCCGCAGGTCCAAATCGTGCAGCAGCTGCTCGAGTTGGGCTGGGGGCACGTTCAGGCTGCGCAGCCGCTCAAATAGCTGACGAAACGTCGCCGGCTCGACCTGGCTTGCCAGGGGCGGCTGAAAGGGATCAACCGGTTGTGGCTCCTCCTGGCCGCGCAGGCTGTCGAGGTAGCTGTCCTCCTCGATGTGCTGCTCGAGGATGTTGACCAGCTGGAAATACAGCGAAAACGCTCGTGCAGCAGCGATGGCTTCGGCCAGATCCATTTCGCGGATCAGCGCCACGATCGCTGTGCTCGCATCGGCAGGGCTCGATTCAGGTTCGCCCAGTTGTTTGAGCCGTAGCAGGCGTTCGGCCTGCTCTGGCGGACACTCGCTGCGCAGAACGGCTTGCCACAGCTCCTCGACAAGCTCGAGCCGCTCGCCCAGCAGCCGGCGCACCCGCGGCGCGCTGGTCATGGCAAGCGGGTCAGAAGGCCGCATCGTCGTGGAGGTGATAGCGATGGTGGAAGCGGATTGGTTCATGATCATCCCAAAGCTTCCTCCCGCGCTGCCAACGCTGCGGCATCGCTGGCCACAATCGCGGCAATCGATTCGCCGCTCTGGTGCCTGGCCAGCCAACGCATGGCCTGGTTGCCCTGCTCGAGGATCGTCTGCACCGGCTGCAGCACAGCGGCGAGGTTGAATTCGGCAGCCACAGGGGCCATCTCCTCGAGCAGCTGTTGCAGCCAGTCTTGGCAGCTCATCGGCTCGCCGGTGCGCCAGTTGTGCAGTGTCGCCTTCAGGCTGCTGGCGGCCGCGGCGCGGTCGTTGGCGTCGGCCAGCTCGGCCAGTTGCGTGGGGCTCAGGCGGCTCGCCTGCAGGGGGTCGTGCAGGTTTCCCTGCCGCAGCAGCTGGTGCAGGCGGAGCTCGGCAAAGGCGGTCACCGCCAGCAGGTCGGCCGGATCAGCGATCAAATCACAGATGCGCAACTCCACGCGATTGAGATCGTGGGGGCGGTTGTCGCCGTTGGGCCGCACCGACGTCCACAAATGGCGCACGTTTTGCATGGCGCCGGCAGCGAGCTGCTGCTCCATCCACGCGATGTAGTGCTGATGGCTCAGGAACAGCGGCACTGCTGCCGGGGTCAGAGGAAACTGCAGCCAGCGCTGCGAGTGGGCGCCAGTGGCGTGGTTGTCCAGAAACGGTGAGCTGGCCGAGAGAGCCAGCAGCAACGCACCCTCACAACGCAGCAGCCGCAGGGCGGCAAACAGCTGCTCCATGTCGGTGAGCCCCAGGTTGATGTGCACGCTGGCGGTGACCACACGCGTGCCGTAGGTGCTCTCGATGTGCCCGTGGTACGGATTGCTCGGGTCCGAGCGCTCAAAGCGGCTGCTGTCGCCTGTGCTCAAGGTGCTGCCTGGCAGCAGCGTCAGGCCTCGAGGCGCCAGCCAGCTGCGCAGCCGCCGCCTGGGCTCCAGCAACAGCTGCAGCTGGGTCGCGTAGCTGGCCTCGGGTGCGGTCACGTACTCGAGATTGCGGTGGTCCGGCTCGGTGACAAACCCATCGAGTTCGCGAGCCACCTCGGCAGCGCAGCCCACCACCGTTGCGTCGGGGCGGCCGGTGTACATCTCGACCTCAAACCCCTTGAGCAGCAAGGGTGTGCTCATTGCAGACAGGCCAGT
Source organism: Prochlorococcaceae cyanobacterium (assembly GCA_049421025.1). GTDB lineage: Bacteria > Cyanobacteriota > Cyanobacteriia > PCC-6307 > Cyanobiaceae > RGUW01. Next base: position 3,535 of record JBMSMG010000024.1, read on the forward strand.
GCCTTGAGCATGCCTCTGGCCTTGTTGAGGGTCTCTTGGTATTCGAGCTCAGGTTTGGAGTCGGCGACTACTCCAGCGCCGGCCTGCACCTGCACCCGCCAGCTACCGCTGCCATCGGGCAGCACCACCATGGTGCGAATGGTGATGGCGGTGTTGAGCGCGCCGCCAAGGTCAATGGACCCATAGACACCCGAGTAGGGGCCGCGGGCATCGGGCTCGAGCGCATGAATCAGCTGCATGGCTCTGATTTTGGGCGCCCCGCTGACGGTGCCGGCGGGGAAGGCCGCCATCAACAGGTCCCACACCGACTGGCCCTCGGCCAGTTGCCCCTGCACCTGGCTGACGATGTGCATCACGTGCGAGTAGCGCTCGATCACCATCAGATCACTCACGTGCACACTGCCGGCACGGCAGACCCGGCCCAGGTCATTGCGGCCCAGATCCACCAACATCACGTGCTCGGCTCGCTCCTTGGGATCGGCCAACAGCTCGGCTTCAAGCGCTTGGTCTTCGGCGTCGTTGCTGCCGCGGTGGCGGGTGCCGGCAATGGGCCGCAACGAGGCGTTGACCCCACCGCCTGGGTTGGGTTCGGCCTTGACCATGACTTCAGGACTGGAGCCGATCAGGTACCAGCCGCCAAAGTTGAAGAACGCCATGTAAGGCGAGGGGTTCACCATCCGCAGACTGCGGTAGAGCTCAAAGGGATCCCTGGTGATGCGGGTCTCGAGCCTTTGGCTGAGCACCAGCTGGAACACATCTCCAGCGGCGATGTGCTCGCGGCCGGTGCGCACAGCGGCCTCAAAGTCGCTCTGGCTGAAGTTGCTTTGAATCTGCAGTTTGCGATCGACATCGCCTGGCCCAGCGTCATGCCAGCTCAGTGGGCTGACCCCAGCGGGCAGGGGTTCATGCATGCGCGCCTCGAGGGCATCGATGCGGGCTTGGGCATCGCTGTAGGCGGCTTCTGGGTCTTGACCGGCGCTCAGATCGGCGTAGGCCACTGCCGTGATCTGGCGCTTGATCTGGTCGAACACCAGCAGGGTGTCGGCGAGCATCCAGCAGCCATCCGGAGGGGCATCGGCGGCGCTGGGATGCACGGGCACGCTGGGCTCAATCCAGCGGATCAGTTCGTAGCCCCAAAAGCCAAACAGATGGCCCACGGGCGGCAACGCTTCAACACTGCCGCTGCGTAGGGGAGCCAGGCATTGCTGCTGCAGCACAAACGGATTGCCGCTGAGCTGCTCGAGCCGGCCATCGCGCCAGCGGCGCTCGCTGCGATCACCGCGGCTGGTGAGGATCCACAGCGGGTCGCTGACCACAAAGCTCCAGCGGCCCAGTTGTTCGCCGCCTTCGACCGATTCGAGCAACACACCATGGGAGCTGGCCGCACCCACCTTGAGCCAGGTGCTCAGTGGCGTTTCCAGATCGGCGGGCCAGCGGCGGCTCAGCGGAATGAAATTGCAGCCGGCAGCAAGCTGCTGGCAGAACAGGGCGTCGCCTGCAGCGGAGCGTTGCGAAGCGCGGGCAGAGCTGGGCATGGCGCGTCCGATCGGCAAAAAAAACGGGGCCTCCGGCCCCGCCTTTCTAAGGGTTGGCCTGAACGCTTCAGGCGTCGAAGGTGTTCTTGCCTGTGAACTTGATCGCCGAAGGGTTCACGTTTTGGCCGATGCGGCGGGGGTTGTGACCCACCATGGCGCGCCCTTCGTTCACCTTTTCGGGGAACACACCATCTTTGGGATGCAGGAACTCGGTGTCGCCACCGGGGTAGATCCGGTAGATCTTGTAGTCCTCGATGCGTGGCTTGAGTTTGGTCCGCAACTGAGTGCCCAGGGCCAGGCACTGCTCTTTGCGGGCGAAATACATCAGGTTTTCGCCTTCATGCATTTCAGCGGCGCCGCCGGTGGGCAGTTCAAACGCCTGGGTTTTGGTGCTGGTCCAGGTGATGGCGTATTTCTCTTCGGTCTCAGCGGCATTGAGAAGGCCACCGGTGCTGCCGATGTACTTCGGGAGTTGACCTTTCAGCTGGGTTGCGCTCATGGCGATGCCGCGAGGGATCGGCAGACATTCGATCGGAAGGTAGCACCGTGTTTTTGGCGCTTCGCGCTGTGGCGGCGCACTCTTCACACCCCGTCAACAAACCGGGAAGAACACCGTCAGCCCGCTGCCGCTGCGTTCAGTCAGGCGCCCACCTAGCTGTTCAAACAGCTGTTGGGTGGCCTGACGGCTCAGCTGCAAACTGCCTGTTGTGGGGTTCCAGCTCAGCACTGGTCCCACCTGCTCCTGCTGGTGGCTGCCTTCGCCACTGCGGTCACAGTGCAGCTGAAGCTTCAGGCGGCTGCCGGCGGCCTGCAGGTTGAGCTGCACGGTGCTGCCACCGGGCAGGCTGCGGCTGAAGCGATCGATCAAGCCGCCGAGCATCGTTTCGAGGCGAGCCGGATCGCTCAGCACCAGCGGCAGGTCCGCGGCCAAGTTGAGCTCAAACAGCAGGCCGCGGCGGCTCAGTTGTCGCTGCCAGAGCGCCTCCATCTGGCGCAGCAGGGCGGCCAGGTCAGTGCGGGCCAGGCTTTGGCCTTCGCCGCGGCCGTCAGCTGAGCTTTGGCGCTGCAGCTCGGCAGCCAGAAAGATCAGGCCAAAGCGGTCGATTTGTTCGCTGCACTCGCCGTCGATCTGCTCGAGCCGCTGGCGCACCAACGCGCTCAGGTCGCTGCGCTTGAGCAGCGAGCGAATCAGGGTGCGAATGGTCGCAAGCGGCGTGCGCACCTCATGGGTGATCGCCTCGAGCAGGGCAAGCTCGCCGCTTCGATCGGGCGGTTCGGGCGTTTCGGCTGTCTCCTTCAGCAGCAGTGGCTGCAGGGTGACACTGGGCGCCATGGCCGCCAGGCGGGCTGCAAGTTTGCTCCAGAACTGCAGCCCGGCGGCCTCATCGCTGTGCAGCGGCCCCAGGTCCTGCAGCTGCTGACGCAACGCAGCAGCGGCGTCGCGATCGGTTTGCTCCAGGCGCTCGTGGATCAGGCTCAGAACCTCCGACAGCAGGGCCGGCTCAAAGCGCAGCAGCAGCCGCCGTGAGCCGGGGGGGCCATCGACGGCCATCGCCAGCTGCAGCGTTGGGGTGAGTACCAGCAGCAGCGGGTCGGTGCCGTCGTCATCGCGCAGTGGCAGGCGAGTGAACTGGCCGAGCTGTTTGGCGCTTGCTTGGCCGCTGTCACCACCGCTTGGCAGCAGTGCCGGTGGAGCATTGAGCAGCAGATCGAGTTCCGCCGGAGCCCAGATCCATCCCTTGAGCTGCAGCAGCACCTGGGGATCAAACAGAGCCGGCAATGGAGCCGCCAGCCATACCCCGCTGAGCTCAGAACGGTTCAGCAGAAAGTCGTCTTGCAGGGTGGCAAGCGCCGCCCACCACTGGCGCCTGACGGTGTCGTCATCGCCCTGGCCGGCCGCCACGCCCTGCCCCAGCAGCTCTCGCACGCGCTGCAGGCTCATCGCTTGGCGTTGCTCTTGCGGCCGCGCCTTGCCACCGAGGAGACCAACCCCAAAGCGATGAAGTTCACCAGCATGGCCGAGCGTCCGTAGCTCAGAAATGGCAAGGGGATGCCGGTGATCGGTCCAAGCCCGATGGTCATGTTGATGTTCACCACCACTTGGAACATCAACATTGCGCCGATGCCCACCACCACCAAAGCCTCAAAGTCAGTGGTGGCCCGGTCGGCAATCACAAGCAAGCGCCACATCAGCACCGCAAAACCGATCACCACCAAAGCTGAACCGACAAAGCCGGTTTCCTCGCCCAGGGCGCTGAAGATGAAATCGGTGTGCTGCTCTGGGATGAAGCGCAGTTTGGTGAGGGAGCCCTGCATCAGCCCCAGGCCGAACCATTGGCCTGAGCCGATGCCCACCGTGCTCTGCAGCAGGTGATACCCGCCTCCCAGCGGATCCTGGGAGGGATCTAGAAACATGGTCAGCCGGGCCCGCTGGTGGGGTTGCAGCACATTGCTCCACAGCCACGGGGTCCCTACGGCAAAGGCGCCTTCAATAGCCATCACCACGGCCGGCGCCAGGCGTTTCCAGGGCAGGCTCTTGAAGGTCAGCCAACCCATCAGTGGGATCCAGACCAGCAGGCCCCAGGCCCACACCCCCGCAACAATCGCACTGATCAAGGGTGAGAGCAGCAGCAGCACCCAGGCAGCTGGCATGCCCGACCAAAAGGCCATCACCAGCAGCACCGCCGCAAACACCAGCGAGGTGCCTAGATCGGGCTGCACAAACACCAGCAGCCAGGGCACAGCGATCATCGCCGTCGGTCTGATCAGATCGACAGGACGCTCGATGGGGAACTTCGAGAGCACCCCTGCCAGCAGCAGGATCGCCGCCACCTTGGCGAACTCGGAGGGCTGCACGTGGAAGCCACCGATGTTGATCCAGCTCTGCGCCCCCAGGGCGCTCACCCCAACAACACGGACCGCGATCAGGCTGGCGACGGTGGCCCCGTAAATCGGCCATTGCAGGTGGCGCAGGCGCTCCAGTGGCACGCGGCCCAGCAACAGGGCGATGCCCAGTCCAACGGCCGCTGTGACCCAGTGCTGGTACCAGTCGGCGTAGTCGGCTTCGCGCTGGGTGCTGGCAATCAGGATGCCGGCCACCGCAATCATGGCCAGGGGTATTCCCCACAGCACTCGGTCGACCCCCGGGAGCCAGCGCCGCTTGCTGGCTCCTGGCCCCGCAAACATGCGGTTGCGGCGGCTCAGCAGGCTCAGCATCGCTTCATGCCGCCAGTTGCTCTTGGGTGTGCATCAGGGTCTTGGCCAGCTCGGCAAAGCTGCGCGCGGTGTGTGAGTCGGGAGCGCTGAGCACCACAGGCCTGCCGGCGTCACCGCCTTCGCGCACGGGCATCTCGAGCGGCAGCTCGGCCAGCAGGGGGACATCGGCTTCGGCCGCCAGACGCGCGCCGCCGCCGCTGCCAAACAGCGCATAACGCTTGTCTGGGGCATCCGGCGGAATGAAGGCACTCATGTTTTCGACCACGCCCAGCACGGGGATGCCCATCTGCAGGAACATCGCCAGGCCGCGGCGGGCGTCGGCCAGGGCCACCTGCTGGGGCGTGGTCACAATCACCACACCGGCCATCGGCACGGCCTGCGCGACGGTGAGCTGGGCATCACCGGTACCGGGCGGCAGATCGACCACCAGCACATCGCGCTCGCCCCAGTCGACCTGATACAGGAACTGGCGAATGATGCCGTTGAGCATCGGCCCGCGCCAGATCACCGGCTGGTTTTCGGCGATTAACAGGCCCATCGACACCATGGCGATGCCGCAGCTTTCGATCGGTGTGAGCACCTGGCTGGAGCCTTCACCACGCACCTCGGGGGTGCGGCTTGCTACCCCAAGCATGGTGGGGGCATTAGGTCCGTAGATGTCGGCGTCCAGCAGTCCCACCCGCAGGCCGCTCTGGGCCAGGGCGCAGGCCAGGTTGACCGCCACGGTGCTCTTGCCAACCCCGCCTTTGCCGCTGCTGATAGCGATCACCTGTTTGACCCCGGGGATCGGCTGGCGTTCCGGCAGCTGGCCTGGGCCCGGAGCTGCGCCATGGCCGGCCGCACCGATCGGTGCACCTGCATGCTGCTGGCCGCCGCCTGTCTGGGGTGCCAGTTCGATCTGGACGTCCTCAACACCCTCGAGGGCGAGCAGGGCGTTGCGTGCTTCGCTGGCGATGCGCCCCTGCTGGCTGTGGGCAAAACCAGGTAAGGCCAGCCGAAACACCACACGGCTGTTCTGCAGGCGTGGCTCTTGGATCCAGCCAAGCTCGATCAGGCTGCGGCCGCTGCCGGCGTCGCGCAGAGTGTCGAGCGCTGCGGTGATGGCGGCGTTGGAGGTCATTGCGGCAGTTTGGCCGGTGCGGCTCGGCAGGGCGGGATCTTAGGCAGGCTCAGCAGGCGCGCTGTCCCATGACAGACCCTCAAGCGCGCTTGTGCCCGAGGCGTGCAAGCTGAAAAGGTGAACAGCAATCCGTTGCCTTTGTGCGCGCCGCAGCGATGACGCAAGCCCCTCCCTCTGACTCACGCGCCCGCGCCAAGGCCTTGTTGATGGGGCTGCAGGATTCGATCTGCGCCGGCCTTGAAGCGCTTGATGGCGAGGGACGTTTCGCCGAGGAGAGCTGGCAGCGGCCCGAGGGCGGCGGCGGCCGCAGCCGTGTCATGAAAGGCGGCCGGGTGTTCGAGCAGGGCGGCGTCAACTTCTCGGAAGTTGAAGGCGATCAGTTGCCGCCATCGATTCTCAGCCAGCGGCCCGAGGCGGCCGGGCAGCGCTGGTTTGCCACCGGCACCTCGATGGTTCTGCATCCGCGCAATCCCTTCGTGCCAACGGTTCACCTCAACTACCGCTACTTCGAGGCGGGCCCGGTGTGGTGGTTCGGCGGCGGCGCCGACCTGACCCCCTATTACCCCTTTTTGGAGGACGCCCAGCACTTTCACCGCACCCTCAAAGGCGCCTGTGATTCGGTGAATCCGGCGCTTTACACCGTGTTTAAGCCTTGGTGCGACGAGTACTTCTTCCTCAAGCACCGCGGTGAGACCCGCGGGGTGGGGGGCATTTTTTACGACTATCAAGACGAGTCGGGTGTCCTCTACAAGGGGCAGGACCCCGCCGGTCCGGCGGCCGCGGCCTCTGCCGCGATCGGGCCTACACCGCGCCGTTGGGAGGAGCTGTTTGCCTTGGCCAGCGCCTGCGGCAATGCCTTTCTGCCGAGTTACGTGCCGATCGCCGAAAAACGCCACAACACCCCCTATGGCGAGCGCGAGCGTCAGTTTCAGCTGTATCGCCGCGGCCGTTATGTCGAGTTCAACTTGGTGTTTGACCGCGGCACGATCTTCGGCTTGCAGACCAATGGCCGCACCGAATCGATCCTGATGTCACTGCCGCCTTTGGTGCGCTGGGAGTACGGCTACACCCCAGAGCCCGGCAGCCGCGAGGCGCTGCTCACCGAGGTGTTCACTCGGCCCCAGAACTGGCTGGAAGATTCGAGCCTGCAGGCGCGCTGCCAACCACATCAGGCGGTGGGCTGAGCGGCGGTAGGGCAATCGCCGGCTGATCGCTGCTGGGGCGGCTGACGCCCCGCTCCAGAGCCGTGACGATCCGTTCGGCGATGGCTTCAATGGTGGCGTTGCGCGTAGCTGGGTTGCGCAGGCTGGCCTCGAGGCGGCCTTCGAGCTTGCCAATTTCGAGAATGGCAATGCCGCGCTTGGGGGCCCCCAAACCATCGCGGAAGTACCGCGGGAAGGCTCCGAATTCGGCGGCCAGGCTCTCATCGAGCTGGCTGGGCGTCGCCCCAATCGGTGGGATCAAGCCTGACCCGATGCCGGCCGAGCCATGGGCGTCATAGTGAATTTCCATGGCATAACCCCCGTCTTGGACGTGGGCTTTGCCGACGCTCCAGGTGGTGCGGGGGTCATTGCCGTTGGCGATGCTGCGAATGCCAGGGTCGTAGCTGCGAAGGTTGAGGCCGCGGGCCAAGCCCTGCCGCACCACCGCCTCGACCGTGAGCAGATTCCAATAGAGCTCGTCGCTCATGCCAGCTGCCATGGGCCGCGCCCCATGCACAGCAACGGCGGCACCGCTGGCCCCGCCGCCAAATCCCTGCGAATCGGCATGGCCGGGCATCACCAGAATGCTTGTCCCCACATCGATCGGACGCAGACCCTGCCAGTCCTTGGGCAAGCGTGAGCGCTGGCCGGTGAGCCCCTGGCTGCCTGTAGCCAGCAGCAAAGCGCTGCCCTGGTCCTGGGCCAGCACGTCTGACTGGCTGGCTGCGCTCAGCAGAACCAGGCTGCTGGCGATCCAGGCTGCTGGCGCCGCTCGCTTCATGGACGCCATCAAATCGGAGAACTGAGCAAGGCGCCATCGCTGGCCAGACCCAGTTCGGCCCCCAGTTCCAGCTCCAGGGCGATGAGTTCATCGCGATGGGCACGCAGGCGCACACTGCTGCCGCCCATGGCTGCGGTGCTTTCAATCAGGCGCAGCTCCAGCGTTTCTGCCCGCTCGGCGCGGCGCCGGTACAGCCAGCCAGCACCCGGGCCCAGCAGGGCCAGCAGCAGCGGCCACCAGTGCAGCTGTGGCCAGAGCTGACGCAGCACCAGCCCCAGGCAACCGGCGCCGATACAGCCCAGCAGCGAGAGCAGAACCGCCAGAGCTGGGCTGCTGGCCACCTGGCCGCGAAAGCGCAGCAGTTGGCGCTCGGGGTCGCCGCTTTCGGAGCGCCAGCCCCGCGCCACCAACCAGCTGGTGAGGCCGTCCAGCACCTCAAGGGGCGGGCGGGGCGAGTGCACCTCGACCACGGTGGTGCGGTCCTTGCTGGCGGCCCGCAAAAAAAAGCCCAGGCCGATCGCCAGCAGCAGGGTTAAGACAAGCGTGGAACCGGTGCTGGCCATGGCAAGACGGGGGCCGAGCTGGCTCCCAAACGGGCTCCATTCTGTGACTTGTCAGCATGGGGGTGTTTGCTTCTCGCTCCCTTGACCCAGGCTCCCTCCAGCAGCAACCTGCCTGCGCCTGCCCGCTTTGCGGTGTTTGATGGCGACCTCGATGCCGAATGGGCGGCGCTGTATGCCGGCGCGCGCGCCTTGGCCATCGACACCGAGGCGATGGGGCTGATCCATGGGCGCGATCGCCTCTGCCTGGTGCAACTCTGCGACGACCACGACAACGTCTGCTGCATTCGTCTGCAGCAGGGCCAGAGCGAGGCGCCGCGGCTCAAGGCGCTATTGGAGAACGCAGCGATTGAAAAGGTGTTTCACTTCGCCCGCTTCGATGTGGCGGCCCTGGCTGAAAACCTGGGCATCACCGTCAATCCGATCTTCTGCACCAAGATCGGCAGCCGTCTGGCCCGCACCTACAGCCCCAAGCATGGGCTCAAAGAGGTGGTGCAGGAGCTGGTGGGCGTTGAGCTTGACAAGCAGGCCCAGAGCTCCGATTGGGGCCGGGTTGAAGACCTGTCAGAGGCCCAGCTGGCCTATGCCGCCGGCGATGTGCGCTACCTGCTGCCGGCGCGCGATCGCCTTGAGCTGATGCTCAAGCGCGAGGCGCGCTGGGATCTGGCGGTGCGCTGCTTTGGCTGTGTGCCGGTGATGGCTGACCTTGATCGTCAGCGCTTTCACCTGCTGTTTGAGCACAGCAGCGGCGGCAATCGCTGAGGCGGGGTTTCAGTCTTCAACCATGTAGAGGTCATCGTTGCCGACGGTGCCGAGCTGGGCGCCCAGCAGGGTGTGGTGATCCTCGCCACTGGCCTCAAGCTCGGCCAGCAGGGCTTCAGCGGTGGCAATGCGCCCGGCGACATCGCGCTGCCCCTCTTGGGCGGCGCGGATGTCAACGCGCCGCCGCGCGGCCGACTGGCTGATGCCCATGCGGCTGGCGATGCGCCCGCACAAGATGCTGTAACTGCGATCGGTGATGCCCGCCACGGTGATCGTCTCTGCGATGGGACCATCATGCAGAGCCTGCTGCCGCGGCGCTCAGCAGCGTCTCATCGAGCAGCTGGGCGATGGCGCTGCTGCCCCCGGCTGCGCCCATGTGACGCCGCCCTCGCTCGCCCAGCTCGCGCCGCAGCGTGGGCTCAGCCAGCAACAGCTGCAGCCGCTCGGCCAGCTGGGCGGCATTGCGGCAGGGCACCACTGCTCCCCCCAGCAGGCGGCTCTGCCGGCAGGCAAACCCCGCCTTGAACTGCGGACCGGCCCCAGGTAGCGACAGGGCCGCAATGCCAAGGCCCGTGAGCTGCTCAGTGGCGGTGCCGGCATTGGCCAGACCCGCCTCGGCCCAGCCGGCCCAGGCGTCAAAGCGGCCTGGGCCGATCCAGATGTCGAGCTCGCGCCGGCGCCAGATCGCTGCTGGCGGCGGGCTGCCGCCGGCCTGTACGGCGAGCTGCGGCGCCGGCAGCTCAGCAAAGCCTTGTTGTGCCAACAGGGGCGCCAGCTGCTGGGGTGTTGGGGCGCTGCCGGTGGGCAGCAGCAGGGTGAGCGGCCCCTGCGGCAGCAGATGGTCCAACACGGCCAGCAGCCGCCGGGCATTGCTGAGCGCTTCGGGCATGCGGCTGCCGGCCAGCAGCAGCAGGCGTCTGCGCGCGGCCAGCACGGGCGGCAGGGGTGCTGGGGCCAACCCATCCATCATGGGGTTGCCGGGCGCCTGGGCTCTGACTCGATGGCGGCGCAGGCCGCGGGCGGTGAGCCGGTCGCGCACCACCACCAGCTGGCAGCGGCGGCTCGCCATTAGCGCCCATTCCCAGGGGTCCCACTCGCTGCCCTTGCAGCGGTGATAGGCATCGGCCAGGGGGCTTGTGGGCCAGCCGCGCGGCATCGGGCTGGCCCAGGTGTAATCGCTTTTGGGCGTGCCGATGAAGCCAAAGGCACCGCCTGCGCCCCAGGCCAGCAGCAGAGGCATGAGATCCCCTACCGCCAGAATCGGGTCGCCGCTTTGGCCCCAGGCCCGCACCAGCCGCCACTGCTGCCAGCTCAGCAGCGGCAGGCCGGCAGCCAGATCGGCCAGCAGGCCGCGCAGGCTCTGGTTGCTGAAGCCCCCGCTGGGCAGGCTTTGACGCGGTCCGACGCGCTGCAGCAGCCCGCCCGCCTCGGCCCTGGCAAAGGCATGGCCTTCGCCCACCAGCGGCAGGACGGCAATCTGCAGCTCAGGTCGCCTGCGCCGCAGGGCTTCCAGCACGCGTAAGGCGATCAGGTCTTCGCCATGGCCGTTGCTTAGAACCAGCAGACGATGAGGCATGCCATGGCTGATACGATCCGCTCTTGGGAGTTTGCTCCCAGGCCGGCGGCATGGCCAAGTGGTAAGGCAGAGGATTGCAAATCCTTTATCCCCAGTTCGAATCTGGGTGCCGCCTTCAAAGGCGTTTCTGTTGTGGCTGAGTGGCTGCCGGCCGCAAGGGCCCTTGGCGGGGAAGTTCTGCACTGGCCTGCCAGAGCTGACCGCTCGCCCCCTTGGCTTCGCAGACCAGTTGATCGGGCCCTAGGCGGCAACTGCCTTTGGCGAGCTGATTGCTGGGCACGTGGGCTGCCAGGCCGCGGCCGTCAAAACGCCGGCTCGCGACACCATGCACCTGCATGCGCAGCGGCCAGCTGGGGGCGCAGGCGCCCTGCTTGCAGCGCATGGGTTGATCGCTTCTGAGCAGGAGGCCGGCAAAGGTGAGTTCTTCGCTGGCAAAGCGGCTGCCGAGAGCAGCGTTGATAAAGCGCACCCGCAGCATGCCTTCGACGCTCTGATCGAGCCTGAGCTTGAGGCAGCTGCTGCCGTTGCCCTCTGTCGATGCGCCCGGCCACAGCAACTGGCAGCGCCGCAGCGGGCTTTCCCAGCGGCCGAAACCATCTGAATTGGCCGTTGTCGAGTCGGCTGCGAGTTGGCCGGCCCACGCCGGCATCACCAGGGCGGCCGCCAGTGCTCCAATCCACACAGGCGAGCGGCTGTGGCGCCCAGAGCCGGCCATCTCAGTACCCCGAATCAGCCACGCAGGCGCCCTGGCAGCTGATGCCGTTGCTGGCGGTGCGCCCGCAGTGCTGGCACAACACAGGCTCCTGCGCAGGGGCTGGTGCTTGAGCAGCAGCAGGTGTGCCCTTCGTCGAGGACGGCACGCCAGGGACGTTCGCCGCGGCAGGGCACTGGCTCATCATGGGCTTGAGCTGAGCGGATCCGTTGGTGAGCGGCACTACCTTCGCGCATCACCCGGCATCTGTGGCGATCGGTGTGGGCACCTGGGCCTGGGGTAATCAACTGCTTTGGGGTTACAGCACCGATCAAGATGGGCAGCTGCAGGCCGCCTTTGAGCAAGCGGTGGCGCTGGGTTTGCGCTTCTTTGATACGGCCGATTCCTATGGCACCGGTCGGTTGCAGGGCCGCAGCGAAGCGCTTTTGGGTCGCTTCCGCAGCGCCCTTGAACCACAACGTGCTGATCAGCTGGTGGTCGCCACCAAGTTGGCGCCCTTCCCTTGGCGTCTTGGGCGTCAGGGGCTGCGGCGGGCTTTTGAGGCCTCCAGCAGGCGCCTGGGCGGACGCCTCGAGCGGGTGCAGTTGCACTGGAGCACGGCCCGTTATGCCCCTTGGCAGGAAGGGCCCCTGCTCGAGGGCTTGGCTGATCTGGTAAGCGAGGGGCTGGTGGGTTCCTTGGGGCTTTCCAATGTGGGCCCCAGACGCTTGCGGCAGATTCACCATCAACTGGGCCGCCGCGGCGTGCCTGTGGCCAGCCTGCAGGTGCAGTTGTCGCTGCTGGCACCCGAGGCGATCGCACCAGGCGGCGTGGCTGAGGTATGCCGTGAGCTCGGCATCGAGCTGATCGCCTACAGCCCCTTAGCCCTGGGGCTCTTGGCCCGTGGCCCAGACCAGCCTGCACAGGCGCCAAGCGGCGGTCGCCGGCTGCTGTTTGCGCGTCTGCAGCCGCAGATCACCCCGTTGCTGCAGTGCATCAACGCCATCGCCAGCGGCCGCGGCGTGCCGGCCGCTGCTGTGGCGCTCAACTGGTGCCGCAGCCATGGCGCCATGCCGATCGTGGGACTGCGCAGCATCGCTCAGGCCCAAGACGCTGCAGCCGCTGCGGCATGGACGCTTGATGCGGCAGAGCGTCAAGAGCTTGATGCTGCAGCTAGCGCCTTGCCTGTTCGCATGCCCGCCAATCCATTCAGCAGTGGCTGACGGACTCAGCTGATCTGGGCTTCGGTGTCGAGGGTGAGCACCACTGGCAGGGGCACGCGCGATGGCGTCTCATCGGAGCGGCGCACGATCGGGATCACCCGTCGGTTGCTCGCTTCGGCTTCTGCAGCTGCGTTGGGCCCGCAGGCTTCCAGTGCTTCCTGCAACAAGGCATCAAAGGTGGAACCGGGCAAGCGGTGGCGTGCCAACTCCAGAAAGGCGCGTGGCAGCGATTCACCCGCCGCCGCCCGCAGGGCTGGGTTGCTGCGCCGCAGGGACTGCTCTTCGTCGATCGCGCGCAGAAACCGTTCGGTCACATCACGCTTGGTGGCTGCACGGATGTGGGTGTCGTTGCTGCTGGTGTCGGTGAAGCTGTCCTGGGCGTTGAGATCCTGCAGCCGGCGCTCGAGGCTCTCGAGCACATCTTGGGCTTCCTTGGCAATTTGCGTGAGCTGCCCATCGGAGAGCCGCGGTAGATCGGCCACGTAGACCTTGCCGTGATCACGCAGGGTCAGATAGGTGGGCCGAGGCCCCTGCCCCTGTGGTTTGCGCTGGCTACCGCCGCCTTGGGCCAGGGGGCGCTGGGGGCGCTGCGGCGGCACGGGCGTTGCAGGCCCGGCAGAGCTGCGCCGGCGGGTCATGCGGCGGCCTGTGCTCAGGTTTGCCTCGCCTGTGCGGGGGCTGGGCTCCTGCCTTGAGGTCATGTGATTCATACAGCTATGTGTGGTCGTTATTGACGTCTTCCTGGACGTTCACGTCGTGGCGGAAACCCAGTCAGTCGCGCTCAGGGCTGGCTCAGGTGGGCCAGCCCGCATAGCCAGACCCTAGGGCTCTGCGTTGGGACCTGGCCTTGTCGCTGCAAAGTTGAAGCACACTGACGTGTGAGACGGCAGTGTGTGAGGTAGCAGTCAGCCTGAGCCGTCGCCGGGCGTTAAAGCGGCAGACCCACCAGGGTCTCGCCTCCTTCGGGGCGAGCCTCAACGCAACCCAGGGCCCAGGCCTGGTGACCGGCCAGCTGGCACTGCCTCAGGGTCTGCTCGAGGTCCTCAGGCGCAACGATTAAGCAGAAACCGACGCCCAGGTTGAAGGTGTTCCAGAGGTCAGCTTCGGGAACCTCACCGGCCTCTTGCAACCAGCTGAACAGGGCGGGCCGCTGCCAGCTGCCGGGGTCAACGGCGGCGCGTGTGCCGCTGGGCAGCGCGCGCGGCAGGTTCTCAGGCAGCCCCCCGCCGGTGATGTGAGCCATCGCTTTGACGGTGATCTCTTGCTGCAGCACATGCTTCACCAGCGAGGCATACAGGCGGGTGGGCTCAAGTAGCGCCGTGATCAAGGGCTCCGCTGAGCCCGGCAGGGTGCTGCTGGCATCGATGGCATTGGCGTCCAGGATCTTGCGCACCAGGCTGAAGCCATTGCTGTGCACACCGCTGCTGGCGACCGCAACGATCGCGTCGCCAGGGGTCACGTTGCGGCCGTCGATCAAGGCGTCTTCGTCGACCACCGCAACACAGAAGCCGGCTAGGTCGTAGCGCCCCGGGCCATAAAACCCAGGCATTTCAGCCGTTTCGCCACCCAGCAGCGAGCAGCCCGATTGACGGCAGCCATCGGCGATGCCTTCAACCACCTCGGCCATGGCCTCGGGGCTCAGCTTCCCGGTGGCCATGTAGTCGAGAAACAGCAACGGTTCGGCTCCGCTGGTGATCACATCGTTGACGCACATCGCCACCAGGTCGATGCCGACGTTGTGATGTCTGTTATGGGCCTGGGCCAGCTCCAGCTTGGTGCCGACGCCATCGGTACCCGCCACCAGTAAGGGTTTGCGCAGCCCTGCCGGTAATCGGGTCAGCCCGCCAAAGCCGCCCAGACCGCCAATGACCTCAGGGCGATGGGTTGCTTCCACGCCGGTGCGAATGCGCTCGACAAAGGCGCGCCCGGCGACCACATCCACTCCGGCTGTGCGGTAATCCATGACAGGGTGTAGGCGGGCGAGTGAGCGTGTGTTGATCCTGCATCAGCACACGCAAGCATGGACGCCTGCTCGATTGGCATAGCCAAAGATCAGGGCGGCTTATCTCTCTGATCAGCCCTCTTGATGCAAGTTCGCTTGGTGCGTCCGCCAGAGGCCTGTATGGGGCTGCGATGCAGCGGTTGATGATCATTGCTGATCAATCAAGGCCGGCTTTGCAGCGCACCTGGCCTGCAGCAGAAGCGGTTACGGTCAGCGCGTTGTTTCTTTTGTCAGGAACTCCGTCGCCGAATTGGTTGATTGCAGACCTCCATTGCTTGCAGTGGATCAGCTGAACACCCAATCCAACGGCGATGAATCCGGATTTTCCGAGGTTGCTGCACTGAGCAGCGTGTTCCGCTTGTCATGCGTCAAACCTTTTCTCTAGGAGCCCTTGTTCTGCTGCTCTCAGGCAGTGCGATGCTCCCCGGCCTTGCAGATTCGGGCCGCGCGGCATCTCTCAACGCTGAGGACGCTCCTACTGGAACGAGCGCCAGTTCTGAGCAGCTGGCTGTTCGTGAGGCCGTCGATGCCAGCAATCCTCAGGATTCCGAACCGGTTGAGTTGCCTGCACCGGTGGCTCCCCAGCCTTCGCCTGTGTTGAGGATCTTGGCGACCAAGACCGGCCAGGCCAGTTGGTATGGCCCTGGTTTTTACGGCAGGCGCACCGCCAGTGGTGAGCGCTTCGTGCAGGGCACCATGACTGCTGCCCACCCCTACCTGCCGTTTGGCACCAAAGTGCGGGTGACCAACCTGCGCAACGGCCGCCAGGCTGTGGTGCGCATCAATGACCGCGGCCCCTTCCATGGGGGTCGCGTCATTGATCTGGCCCATGGATCAGCCAGCGCACTTGGACTGATCTCCAGCGGTGTGGCCAAGGTCAAGCTCGAGGTGCTCGAAAAGCACTGATTCGCAGCCTTGCGAAGCTCTTGGCCCATCCGTCCTTCGGGCGGATGGGCTTTGTGTTGGCAAGCGATGCTGGGTGTTGATGGCTGATGCGTCTGTTCCACTGCTCACCACCACAGCCGCCTTGCAGCGGTGGTGCAGCTCGCAGCAAAGCGAGCGAGCGCTGCATTTCGTGCCGACCATGGGTGCCCTGCATGCCGGGCATCAGCGGTTGATCGCACGCGCTGCTGCGCCTGCCCCAAAGGCTCAGCCGGCAGTTCTGGTCAGCGTCTTTGTCAATCCGCTGCAGTTCGGCCGCGGTGAAGATTTCAACCGCTACCCGCGCACCCTTGAGCAGGACCTGGCGCGTGCTGCCAGTGCTGGGGCCGGCGCTGTTTGGGCGCCCGATGCGGCATCGATCTATCCAGACGGGCTGCAGCAGGTGACTCGCCTACAGCCGCCTTTGGCCCTGACAGACGGGCTCTGCGGCCGCAGCCGCCCAGGGCATTTTGAGGGGGTCGCCACCGTGGTGGCGCGCCTGCTGGCGCTGGTCCGGCCTGATCGTCTGTTTCTGGGTGAAAAAGACTGGCAGCAGCTTGTCGTGCTGCGGCGTGTGCTGGCTGATCTGGGACTGCCGGTCAGGATCAGCGGCATCGGCACGGTGCGCGATGGCGATGGTCTGGCCCTCAGCTCGCGTAATGCCTACCTGAGCGCCGCTGAGCGCCAGCAGGCGCGCGCCCTGCCCCAGGCTCTGCAGGCCGCCGCTGCGGCTGCGGCTGCAGGCTGCAGCGATGCCCCAGCTCTGGTTGAGCTGGTGCGGCGGCAGCTGCAGGCCGCCTCTTTGGCTATCGATTACATCGCGTGCGTGGCGCCGCATACGCTGAGCCCGCTGCGCCGTTGCGATGGGCTGTCCTTGCTGGCAGCCGCCGTGCACTGCGGATCAGCCCGCCTGATCGACCATGTGTTTCTGATGACCCGCGCTCCGATCGTTGCCATTGACGGCCCTGCCGGTGCCGGCAAGAGCACGGTGACCAAGGCCTTTGCTGCTCGTCTGGCCCTGGTGTATCTGGACACAGGGGCCATGTACAGGGCCCTGACCTGGTGGGTTCAGCGCCAGGGGGTTGACCCTGCCGATGCCGCTGCGGTGGCGCCCCTGCTGGTGGGGCTTGATCTGCAGCTGGGGGCCGCTGCAGACGCCTCTGGTGGCGCCCAGAGCGTGACCATCAATGGTCATGACGTCACCGAGGCGATTCGCAGCCCCGAAGTCACGGCCTTGGTGTCAACCGTCGCCGCCCACGGCTGTGTGCGCGAGGCACTCACGGCTCAGCAGCAGGCCATGGGCCGCCGCGGTGGTCTGGTGGCCGAAGGCCGCGACATCGGCACGGCGGTGTTCCCCGATGCCGAGCTCAAGGTGTTTCTCACCGCCACCGTGGCCGAGCGGGCGCGGCGCCGCGCGCTCGATTTGGCCCAGCGCGGCTTTGCCGTGCCAGAGCTCACAGAGCTCGAAGCCCAGATCGCCGAGCGCGATCATCTCGACTCCACCCGTGAGATCGCGCCGCTGCAGCAGGCGCCAGATGCCATCGAGCTGATCACCGATGGCATGAGCATCGATGCGGTGATCGAGCAGCTGGTCGATCTGTTTCGCGCCCGCGTGCCCGAGGACGCCTGGCCGCCTCAGGCTTAACGCAGCTTCTCCAGTAGCCCGTTGCAGGCGTCTTCGAGCAGATCGAGCACGTGCTCAAACCCCTGCGGCCCGCCGTAATACGGATCGGGCACTTCAAGGGCGCTGCTGTGGATCCGGCAGTAGTCGGTCATGGGGCTGATCTGGGCCCGAGCGCTGGGGTTGCCGGCCTCGACGGCTAGGGCGCGCACGGCGGCCAGGTTGTCCGCGTCCATCGTCACGATGTGATCAAAGCTGTGCAGATCGCCCAGCTCGAGTTGGCGAGCGCGGCTGGTCAGCTCGATGCCGCGGCGGGCGGCCGCGGCGCGCATGCGCTCATCGGCGCGGCGGCCCACATGCCAGCCGCCAGTACCGGCCGAGTCGACCACAAAGCGATCGCTGAGGCCCTGCTGCGCCAGCAGGTGCACAAACACCCCTTCGGCCGCTGGCGAGCGGCAAATGTTGCCCAGACAGACAAACAGCACCCGTGTTGTGGTCATGGCTGCATGCGTTGCAAGGCCAGTGCAGCACGCAGCCGCACCACAGTGGCCTCTTCGGTGGCCGCGTCGCTTAGGCGGCACAGGGCAGTGCAGCTGCTGCCGTGGCTGTTGTGCCCGGCAGGCCACCTGCTGCCCAGAGCCAGACCCTCAAGGCCGACGGCCACCGCGTAGCGCACCACCCATTCGCCATCGCTGCTGGCTTCGAGCAGGGCGCTTAGAGCTCGCTGCTCGACGGTGTTGCGATCGCTTGTAGCTAGCGCATCGAGAGCCAGAGCACCCAGGCCCTTGGCCGCGGCGCGCCGCACGCTCGGCCCCACATCGGTGAGCAGGGCCTCGATCAGCAGATCCAAGCCCCGCACATCGCCAATGCCTGCCAGCGCCCGCACCGCCCAGGCGCGCGCACCGTAGTTGCGCGGGTCGAGTTGCAGCAGATGGTCCACCGCCGGGGTGCCGATGGCGATCAGACCATCGACGGCAGCCACCGCCGCACCGGGGTTGTTGAAGCCCAGCACCTCGACCAGGGTGCCGGCTGCATCGGCGCTGCCACTGGCCGCCAGCGCTGCGGTGGCGCGTACCAGCTCAACAGCGCTGCTGGCGTCCTGCACGGCACTGATCAGGGGGTGCACGCTCATGGCAATCACAACAAGGCGTCCATGGCGGCCAGCAGAGCGTCCTCGCCCGGTTCACCGCTGCCGTTTTCGACCAGGCCCCGCAGGGCAATCAGCTTGAGGCTGTTTTCGGCCAGGGTGGCGCTGATGGCAGCGGCGGCCGGCCGCCAGCCGGCGGCGCCCAGGTCCATGAGCGCGGCGCGGCGCACCTGCAGCTGGCCATCACCCAGCAGCGCCAGCAGCGGCTCGGCCCAGCGCGCCTCACCGCTCAGTTGCAGCAGCGCACGGGCGGCGGCACTGCGAATCAGCGGCCACTCGTGGCTGCTGAAGGGCTCAATCACTGCCAGAACCTCAGGGGTGGCCACACCGATCTCACCTAGCGCTTCAAGCAGGGCTTCGCAGGGCTCCACCAGGCGTGGGCAGTTGGCCTGGCGGGCACCGGCCACGGCAGGCCCACTGGCCAAGCGCGCGCAGATGGGTGCCACGGCTTCACGGGCGCGCAGATCTCCCAGCGCTCGGGCGGCGGCTTCGCGCAGGCCGTCGTCGGGGTCGGCCAAAGCCGCCAACAGTTCGGGTATGGCAGCGTGAGCAGCCGGCGCCAGCTTGCCCAGGGCGCGGGCTGCGTTACGGGCTACAGCGTTCTCTTCGACGCCGGCACCGGGGTCCCGGGGGCGGCGCTGCTTGAGCGCCTCAATGAGCAGCGGCACGGCATCCGGGTGCTGGCTGCGGTTACGCCCCAGCCACCAGGCGCCGTAGTACTGCATCGAGGGGTCATCGCTCTGGCGCAGCCGCTCGAGCGCTTCGGCCTCGTTGATCGGTTCTCCGGCCATGGGGCGCCTGGCACTGGCGCCGATCTTGGCCGATGCCCATGCCTTGTCGGAGCGGTTCGTAACAGATGCTGCAACAGGCTTCAACGTGCAACAAAGCCAACAAAAAAGCCCCCGCCAGAGGCGGGGGCAAAGGAGAGATCGGGTTGCGATCGAC
>JBMSMG010000025.1:0-22827 GCA_049421025.1 Prochlorococcaceae cyanobacterium
GGGGCTTGTGCTGTTCTCGGGCCAGTCAGCTCTGGCACAGCAGCCTGCCCAGCAGGAGGCGCCGGCCACGCAGAGCTCTCCGGCTCCCCAGCAGGCACCAGCTCAGCCGCAACTGCCGAGCGGACAAATCAATCCGTTCACCACAGCCCCACTGGCTGGTGAGGTGAAGCCCAAGCCTGCGCCTGAGCCGCGCGTGCAGATTGCCGAGGTGGTGGTGGCCGGCCTTGAGGGTCACCCCGAGCGGGAACGTCTTGAGCTGGCTGCCTATGCGGCCATGGCGGTCACCCCGGGGTCCAAGGTGACCCGCAGTGAGCTGCAAACCGATCTTTCAGCGATCTATGCCACCGGTTGGTTCTCTGATGTTCGGATCCAGCCGGTCGATAGCCCTCTTGGGGTGCGTCTGGTGGTCACCGTGGTGGCTAACCCAGTGCTCGAGACCATCAAGCTTGACCCAGCTGATGCCAAGGTGCCTGCCCAGGTGGTCAATGAGATTTTCTCGCCTGACTTTGGCCGCACGCTGAACCTCAACACCCTGCAGCTGCGCATGCAGGAGATGCAGAAGTGGTATGCCGATCAGGGGTATTCGTTGGCCAGGGTCACTGGACCCACGCGGGTGAATCCTGATGGCACCGTTGAACTTTTGGTGCGTCAAGGCACCGTCGCCGGTGTAGAGGTCAAATTCGTCAACAAAGAAGGTGCTGACACCAATGACAAAGGCCAGCCAATTAAAGGCAAGACAAAACCCTGGGTGATCACGCGAGAGATTTCTCTCAAGCCTGGCGATGTCTTTAACCGACGCAATCTCGAAGAAGACATCAAACGCCTCTACGGCACAGGTCTGTTCAGTGACGTCAAGGTCACGCTGCAGCCGATTCCAGCTGATCCTGGAACCGTCACGATTGTGCTGGGCATCGTCGAGCAATCAACCGGTTCGCTCTCAGGTGGCCTTGGCTACAGCGGAGCTCAGGGCATTTTTGGTCAGATTCAGCTCAATGACAGCAATCTGCGCGGCCGCGCCTGGGATTTTGGGGCCAACATCACCTACGGCCAGTACGGCGGTCTGATCGATCTGACCTTCACCGATCCTTGGATCAAAGGTGACCCCTTCCGCACCGCCTTCCGCGGCCGCGGTTTTATCAGCCGTGATATTCCTCAGTCTTTCCAAAACTCGGATACCGGAGCCGCCATTGTCACCGCCAACAATGGCAACATCGTGGCAATCCAGCGCACGGGGGTAAACCTGCAATTTGTGCGGCCGATGAACGGCCGTGATCCCTTCCGCAAAGAGCCCTGGTCACTGATTGTGGGCTTCTCGGGTCAGCAGGCAGTGCCAATGAACTTTGCCGGACAGGGATCGACGCGCGGCATCATCAATGGGAACACGATTTGCCTCGCCTACAACTGCGCCGGCTCCAACAACCTTTGGGGTGTGCGGCTGGCCACGACCATGAATCGTCTCAATGATTCGCGCAATCCAACCAAGGGCGATTTCCTGAGCCTCAGCACCGAGCAGTTTCTGCCCCTGGGCAACAATTCGCCCGGCTTCAACCGCTTAAGAGCTGGCTACACCTATTACATTCCCGTCGAGTGGCTCAAGCTCTACAAGGGCTGCCGTCCCAAGCCCGGCGACACCAAAGACTGCAAACAGGCCTGGGCGTTTCAGGTCAGTGCGGGCACCAACATCGGTGAACTCCCGCCCTATGAAGCCTTCTGTCTGGGCGGCGGAAACTCGGTTCGTGGTTATTACGACTGCGCCCTGGGTTCTGGCCGGAGCTTTGTCGAAGCCACGATCGAGTACCGCTTCCCGATCTTCAGCATCATCAGCGGCGAGCTGTTCGTTGATGGGGGCTCAGCCCTCGGCAGCCAGAATCTTGGGGGTCTCTATGGCAATCCGGCCGCCCTGTTGGGTAAGCCCGGTAGCGGCTTCTCGGTGGGTACCGGTCTGATCGTCACTACGCCAGTCGGGCCGCTCCGCTTGGAGATTGCCAGCCAGGACTTCACCGGCCAGTGGCGCTTCAACCTGGGTGTGGGCTGGAAGTTCTGATGCACAGCTGGCCCGCCGACTACAGCGGCGCCTGGACCCTCTCAGGCGCGGTTGAGCGCAGCGGTGTTGCCCTCCATAGCGGTGCTACAACCCGCGTGCGGCTGGCTCCTTCCAGCCAGCCGGGGTATTGGGTCGGCCGGCTTCAGCAGCCAGGGGTGCCCCTGCAGCGCCTGTGCCCCCAGCAGGTGGCCGAGACACGCCTGTGCACGGCGCTGCGGCTGGATTCGGGTCCCCTGGCCACGGTTGAGCATTTGCTTGCAGCGCTGGCTGGCACGGGAGTCAACCAGGCCGAGATCTGGGTGGATGGTGATGAGATCCCCCTGCTCGATGGGTCGGCCCAGCCCTGGGTTGAGGCGATTGCCGAAGCCGGCCTCGAAGCTCTTGGCCCGCGCCCTGTGTCGGCAGCACTCGAGCGGCCCATCACAGTGCAGCAAGGCAACAGTTTTGCCACGGCTCTGCCTTCAGCCAGCCTGCAACTTGCTGTGGCGGTCGATTACCCCCAGCGCGCCATCGGCCGGCAGTTTGTGGCGTATGAGCTCACGCCCCAGCAGTTCGTCAGCGAGATCGCGCCAGCGCGCACCTTCGGCTTTCGTGAGCAGGTCGAGCAGCTGCGCGCCGCAGGGTTGATTCAAGGCGGAGCCCTCGATAACGCCCTGGTCTGCGATGGCGACCATTGGCTGAATCCACCGCTGCGGTTTGCCGATGAGCCGGCCCGTCACAAGTTGCTCGATTTGATCGGTGACCTGGCTCTGGCAGGCTTACCGGTGGCTCAGGTGTTTGCCTACCGCGGCTCCCATGGGCTGCACACCGCTTTGGCGGTGGCCTTGGCGCAAGCCCATGCCCCCGCTGCCGATCGCGTCTCCTGAGGAC
Source organism: Prochlorococcaceae cyanobacterium (assembly GCA_049421025.1). Taxonomy (GTDB): domain Bacteria; phylum Cyanobacteriota; class Cyanobacteriia; order PCC-6307; family Cyanobiaceae; genus RGUW01. Next base: position 2,915 of record JBMSMG010000025.1, read on the forward strand.
CATTCCCGTTGTCTGATCCCTCCTCTACATCCAGCTCCACGGTCGTGCTCAGCAGCGAGCAGATCCAGGGCCTGCTTCCCCACCGCTATCCCTTTGCCCTGGTCGATCGGGTGATCGAGCACGTGCCCGGCGAGAAGGCCGTGGCCATCAAAAATGTGACGCTCAACGAGCCGCAGTTCATGGGGCATTTCCCCGGCAGGCCGCTGATGCCAGGGGTGTTGATTGTTGAGGCCATGGCTCAGGTGGGTGGTCTGATTGTCACCCAGATGCCGGATCTGCCTAAGGGCTTGTTCGTGTTTGCCGGTATCGATGGCGTGCGCTTCCGGCGCCCTGTTGTGCCCGGTGATCAGCTGAGGATCAGCTGCACGTTGCTGAGCCTCAAGCGCAAGCGCTTTGGCAAGGTGCAGGCTGAGGCCACCGTCGATGGAGACCTGGTCTGCTCAGGAGAACTGTTGTTCTCGCTGGTCGATTGAGGCGATGATGACTTCCGCGATGAGCACCTCCATTCATCCCACGGCCGTGGTGGATCCGCGGGCTCAGCTCGACGTCGGTGTCGAGGTCGGTCCGTATGCCGTCATTGGTGCCGACGTGCAGATCGGATCTGGCAGCCGCATCGGTCCCCATGTGGTGATCGATGGCCGTGTGCGCATGGGCTCAGGCAACCGCATTTTCCCGGGGGCCTGCATCGGCCTTGAGCCCCAAGATCTCAAATACAGCGGCGCCCCGACCGAGGTGGTGATGGGTGACAACAACACCATTCGCGAGTGCGTCACCATCAACCGCGCGACCGCAGACGGAGAGCAGACTCGTCTGGGCAGCGGCAACCTGCTCATGGCTTACAGCCATTTGGGCCACAACTGTGAGCTTGGTGATCGCATCGTCATTGCCAATGGCGTAGCGGTGGCGGGCCATGTGGTGATCGGTGATCGTGCGGTGGTGGGTGGGATGCTTGGCATCCACCAATTTGTGCACATCGGAACCCTGGCGATGGTGGGCGGCATGAGCCGCATTGATCGCGACGTGCCCCCCTACATGACTGTTGAGGGGCATCCTGGTCGGGTTCGCGGGCTCAATCGCATCGGCTTGCAGCGCAGCGGCATGGCTGAGCTCGATGGCGGTGCCCAACTCAAGCAGCTGCAGCAGGTCTGGAGCCAGCTCTACCGCAGCGATCGTGTGCTGGCAGAAGCGCTTGCGGCTGTTCGCGCCCAGCCTTTGATGGCTGCTGCTGAAACCCTGGTCAGCTTTTTGGAAGCCTCCTCGGGGCCCGGTCGCCGCGGACCCATGCCTGCCAATCGCTGATGGTGCGGCTGTTGGTGAGCACCGGCGAGGTGTCCGGTGATCTGCAGGGCTCGCTGTTAATTGCGGCCCTGCATCAGGAGGCCAGCTCGCGAGGCCTCACTCTGCAGGTCCAGGCTCTTGGCGGGCAGCGCATGCGCCAGGCGGGAGCCGAGCTGATTGCCGATACCGCTGCCATGGGTGCGATCGGCCTCTGGGAGGCTTTGCCATTTGTGCTGCCGACCCTCAAGCTGCAGCGTCGTCTGCGGCGTGTGCTTGCAAGTCAACCGCCCGATGGGGTCGTGCTGATCGACTACATGGGACCCAATGTGACGCTGGGCCTGCGGCTCAAGCGGCAACTTCCCAAGGTGCCGATCACCTACTACATCGCCCCGCAGGAGTGGGCCTTCAGCTTGGGGGAAGGCGGCACCACGCGCCTGATCAGCTTTAGCGATCGCATCTTGGCGATCTTTCCTGAAGAGGCGAAGTTCTACAGCGAACGCGGTGCTGCCGTGACCTGGGTGGGCCACCCTCTGCTCGACACCTTGGCCGACCAACCCACGCGTCAGCAGGCGCGTGCGGCGCTGGATCTGCCGCAAGAGGTGCCTGTGCTGTTGCTGCTGCCTGCATCAAGGCGCCAGGAGCTGCGTTATTTGCTGCCAGCCATGGTGGCCGCTGCAGCCGAGCTGCAACGCCGCAATCCTGCGCTCGAGGTGCTCGTGCCCACGGGTCTCAGTGGTTTTGAAGCCACCCTGCAGCACCAGCTCGAGGCTGCGGGGGTGCGGGCTCGGGTGATTCCAGCCGGCCAGGCCGATGCCGCCAAGGCCAACCTGTGCGCCGCAGCTGATGCTGCCCTGACCAAATCGGGTACTGCCAATTTGGAGCTGGCCCTGCGGCGGGTTCCCCAGGTGGTGGGCTACCGGGTGAGCCGCGTCACAGCGTTCGTGGCCCAGCATCTGCTGCGCTTCAGTGTGCCCCACATTTCACCGGTGAATCTGGTTCTCGGTGAGCGTCTGGTGCCCGAGCTGTTGCAGAACGCGTTTACAGCCGACGCGTTGGTTGCTGCCGTTGAACCCTTGCTGCGTCATGACTCCAAGCAGCGTCAGCGCATGCTGGCGGGGTATGACGCGCTGCAGCGGCAGCTCGGTGAACCTGGAGTCACGCGCCGAGCAGCGGCCGCGGTGCTTGATCAGTGCCTGAGCGCCTCATGAGCCGGTTGGAGGGTCTCAGATTGCCTTTGGCCAGGCTGATGGCCTTCTGTCTGGCTTTGTTGCTGTGTGCCGCACCGCTGCTGGCAGCGGCACCACAGGAGGCCGTGCTGGCAGGTGGCTGCTTCTGGTGCCTTGAGCACGACCTTGAGTCCCTGCCCGGGGTTCTCGAGGTCGAGAGCGGCTACAGCGGCGGGGCTTTGCCTCGCCCCACCTACCGCCAGGTCTCCTCTGGCGGCACTGGCCATCAGGAGGTCGTCAGGGTGCGCTTTGATCCCGCCCGCCTCAGCTATGGCACCTTGCTGCGTGCCTACTTTCGAAACATTGATCCGCTGGATGGCGGCGGCCAGTTCTGTGATCGCGGCAGCTCCTACAGGCCAGTGATCTTTACTGCAGGCCCTCAACAGGCCGCCCAGGCGGAAACCAGCCTCAGCCAAGCCGCCCGTGAGCTGGGCTTCGCCCCCACAGCACTGGCTGTTGTGCTCAAGCCCTTGCAGCGCTTCTGGCCGGCTGAGGCCTATCACCAGGATTACGCCAAGCGCAATGCCGTTCAGTACAACTACTACCGCTGGGCCTGCGGACGCGATCGCCGCCTGAACCAGCTTTGGGGAGGCAGGGCCCGATCGGACTCCCCCTGGTTGGTGAAGCCTGATCGCTCAAACCTGAGGAAAAGCTGAAGCGCGATTGCCGCGCTTTTGCCTGAACCCCTGCCATGGAGCGGGTTTCCGCCCTTTGCTTTGGCCCTAGGCATCGGTAGCGTTGTTGCGATCACCTCACCGGTTTTGTATGTATCTGCTGACCATTCGTGACGGTCTGCAGACGCGCCATATCGGGCCTTACGACAGCCCGAAGCAGGCGGCCGACGATCTTGATCGCCTACTGGCGGTCTGCGGCGAACGGGCGCGCTGGCAGATTCACGCTCTGGAAACCCCGCAAGAGCTGGTGAGCAGGCTTGGCGAGGCATCCACCGCTCAGCTTGCTGGGGCCACCGGCCGCAGCCGGGCTGCGGCTTAAGGCCGTTTCAGGCTTCTGGGTTGCGGCGTGGATAACCGCGCAGCAGGCCACTTTCAACCATGAGCCCAACCCCTGCGTTGATCAGGATGAGGCCAAAGGTTCCATACCAAAACCAGGGCCCAGCATTGGCAATGGGATCAACCGCTTTGGCAGAAGCGGCCAGGGTCTGAATCCCCTTACGGATCACCGCTTCGCCGAACAGGCAAAGGCCAGCAGGGAGCAGCAGCACACCCAACTGTGCCTTGACGTACCACCGGATCTTCTGAACGGCCATCGCGACAGGCTTGGTTGCCTGCAACCCTACGTGGCTGTGCTGGTTTCTGCCCCGTTGAGCAGCCACTGCACCAGGGTGCGCACCCCAAAGCCGGTGGCGCCAGCGGGGTCGCAGCCGCGTCCTTTGTCGCTCCAGACCGTGCCGGCGATATCAAGATGGGCCCAGGCCACATTGGGCTGGATGAAGTCCTGCAGAAACAACGCCGCCGTAATCGAACCGCCAGGCCTGGGGCCGGTGTTCTTCATGTCGGCATGGGTGCTCTTGAGGCCGTCCTTGTAGGAGCTGCGTAGCGGCATGCGCCAGAAGCTCTCGCCTGTGGCATCGCCAGCCTCCAGCAGCGCCTGGGCCAGGCCATCGGTGTTGGACCACAATCCGGCGATTTCTTCGCCCAGGGCAATCACGCAGGCGCCCGTGAGGGTGGCCAGATCGATCACGGCATCGGGCTCGAGCTTGCAGGCATAGACCAGGGCGTCGGCAAGGGTTAGCCGGCCTTCGGCATCGGTGTTGTTGATCTCGATGGTCTTGCCGTTGGAGGCCGTCACGATGTCGCCGGGGTGCACGGCTTCACCGCTGATCATGTTTTCGCAAGCCGCCACGATCATGTGCACCTCCAAGCCGGGGGGCTTGAGCTCGCCGATCGCGCGCATGGCACCCAGCACCGCTGCACTGCCGCCCATGTCGAATTTCATCATTTCGATCTGAGAGCCGGCCACTTTGAGGTTGTAACCGCCCGAATCAAAGGTGAGCCCTTTGCCCACCAGGGCCACCCGGCGCCGAATCGGGCCTGAGGGCCTGTAGATCAGGTGAATGAATTTGGGCGGCAGCACAGAGCCTTGGGCGACCCCCAGATACGCGCCCATGCCCAGGGCTTCACAGTCGCTGCGCTCGAGCAGTTTGAGCTCGAGGCCGTGCTCATGGGCCATGTGGGCGGCGATGTCGGCCAGGTGCTGGGGCGTGGCCACATTGGGCGGGGCCGCCACCAGCTCCCGGGCCAGCGAGACACCTCGCACGATGGCGCCAGCCTGTTGGATGTCGCTTGCGACTTCGGCATCGAGGCCTAGCAGCGTCAGATTGGCCAGCTGGCTGCTCGGTTCGGCGTCGCTCTTGAAGCGCTGGTCGGCATACAGGGCCAGTTGGGCCGCTTCGGCCATGGCACGCGCTGCCCCAGCCGCTGCAAGCCCCTCCAGGGGCATGGCCAGGGTTAGTGAAGGCAGCTCTGATGCTGCTTTGCAGGCGCTGGCGGTGGCCATGCGCAGAGCCTGCAGGTCAAAGCCTTCAGGTTCTCCCAGTCCGATCAGGATCAAGGTTCCTGGCTTGCTGCCAAGACGCTCGACACTCAGGCACTCACCTGCTTTGGCCTTGAAGCGCCGCTGCTCAATCCGCCTGATGAGATCGTCATGCTCTGCAGGGCTCAACAGTTGCTCAAGGGCTTGGCGCAGCGGTTGGATCAGCTCGCCACTAAACAGGCCAATGGCCAGGGCCTCAGCACCGTGACTCTGGAGGGCACCGGCCTCCTCAAGGCGAATCGTTTGCGCGCGAATCTCCACAGGTTCCCTGGCCACTGGCCAGCGATGGTAGCCAGCACCTCAGGTGCCATCGGCCTGAAAGGGTGTGGCCCAGCGCAGGCGGGTCTCTTTGTTGAAGGGCGGTAGCCAGCGCTGGATCAGCGTTTGTTCAAGGGCACGGCGCGCCTTGGTGGCCTGCGGCACATCACTGCAGAAGCTGATGCTCAGACGGCTCTGCAGAGCGGCTTTAGCGATGGCCTCGCCATAGGCCGCCAGGTAAGCCTTGCAATCGTGCTCGCCTTTCCAGCGTTGCTCGGCCCTGGCTGTCTCACCGATGTACAGCAGCAGGGGTTGATCGTCGCCTGATCGGCGGTCGATCACGAAGTACAGGGCTGCACCGCGCACCAGTGCTTCAGGCCAGCGCCAGAACGACAGGGGCTGTTGGCGTAGGGAGAGCGGCTGAATCTCCGCGTGTGGTTCAGAAGCCAGGGCCAACAGGTCCTGTTGCTGGCTCTGTTGTGTGCCGCCGGCAAACAGGGGGGCCTGATGGCTCGCTACCCGCTGCTGCCAGGCGCGCAGCTGGTCTCGATGCAGTGGTGGAGCTGACGCTCCGCTCAGAGCAGCTGGGGCCGCGGTGCTGTCCGCGGCAAACAAATCACCTTGCCGCATGGCAATCAACCATCAGCGAGGCCGGCCCGGTAGCGGCAGGCTGGGCCCAGCTAGGCCCTGGCCAAAGCTCACCTTGCCGATCCAAGACTCAATCTGCTCAGGCGGTAGCTGCAGCCGTTGCTGCAGATCGGCGAGGTCGCTAAAAGGCTGGCGAGCCCGCTCACGCAGCAGCCTGTTGCAGCGCTCTTGGTTGAGCCCCAGCGCCTGCAGTTGATGACCCGTGGCGTGATTGATGTCGAGTGGTTTGGTGGCGGGGTGCGCGGCAGGGCCGCCGTACCAGTTGTATTGCAGCAGTGGTTGCCAGCTGGCCACCACCGCTTTGGGCAGGTTGAGCAGCCGTTCGAGATCCTCGGGGCCGCTGAGCTGCACACCACCTGCTTGCAGGCGCATCAACAGATCGACGTGCTCAGCCCCCATGCCCGGCAGGCGCAGCCAATCGCTTGCAGTGGCGCGGTTGACGTCGAGGCGCCAGCCCAGCTCAGCGGCCAGGCGCACCTCGGTTGCATTGTTGAGCCGGCGGCCGGGCTCTTGCCGCAGTTTGAGTTCCAGCAGATCGCGCTCGATACTCTGGCTCTCAGCAGCAGCCGGGCTCAAGCCGGGAGCCTGAGGCGTTTGCGCAGGGATCTGCCCGGCGGCTTGCAGCAGCCGGCGTGCCACAGGATCGAGCCAGTGCTTGGAGGCCATGGCGCTCAGCATTGGGCCGAAGTTAGCGGCCCTGTGGAACGGCCGGCCAGTCGACCAGGCCCAGTTGCAGAGCCAGCACGGCGGCATGGGTGCGGCCCCGCGCGCTGAGCTTGAGCAGCACGTTTTTCAGGTGGGTTTTAACGGTATCGATTGAGATCACCAGGCTTTGGGCGATTTCGCCGTTGTTGTGGCCATGCGTCAGCAGGGTGAGCACCTGGTGTTCGCGATGGCTCAGGGGTTGGAGCAGGCCGCCTTGCCCGAGGACATGGCCGCGCAACAGCCGCTGCACGATGCCTTGATCGATCACGATCCCGCCGCCGCAGATCGTGGCCACCGCATCGCTGGCCGTGCCAGCACCCAGGCTGCTGTCCAGCAGCAGGCCGTCGCATCCTGCTGCAATGGCTGCTTTGAGGCTCGCCGCTGACGGTGAGCCACCCACGATCAACAACGTGCGCAGCTTGGGCCAACGTTGTTTGGCCGCGGCCACCAGGGCCACGCCGCAGCCCTGCTCAAGTTGATCGCCACAGAGCAGGCAATCCACGCTCTGGCGGCTCAGGCAGGCGAGCGCCTCATCGCCGCTGGTGCAGGCCCCCACCACGGTGGCCGTGCTCAAGGGCCCGGCAATTGCAAAACACAGCGTGGCACGTTGGCCAAAGCAGACCACAAACCGCTGCCCCGCCAGCAGCGTTCGGACCCGCTCGCTGCTGAGGCCAATTTGATCAACCCTGCCGCTGAGATCCACAGGCAGCCAACCTCCTGGCTCCATGCTGCCCTCGATTACGTAGATCCGCACTCGCCTGTTGTGGCCGTGCCGCCCACAATGTGAGCGTCACAGTTGCCCGTGGGGGCGATGGCCTTTTTCGACTCCGAGATTGTTCAGGACGAGGCCAAGCGCCTGTTTGTTGATTACCAGCAGCTGATGCAGCTGGGCAGCGAGTACGGCAAGTTCGATCGCGAGGGCAAGAAGCTCTACATCGAGCGCATGGAAGAAATGATGGAGCGCTACCGGGTTTTCATGAAGCGCTTTGAACTCTCGGAAGACTTTCAAGCCAAGCTCACCGTTGAGCAGCTGCGCACACAACTGGGGCAATTTGGGCTGACTCCAGAGACGATGTTCCAGCACATGGAGCAGACCCTGTTGCGCATGAAGTCCCAGCTTGAGCAGCAGGGCTGAGCAGGGCCACCTCTACGATCCGCCAGCAGTCGCAGGCGGGCGTCAGGTCGTGGTGCATCAAGGGCTTCCGGCATGGTTGGCGCGCGGTCTTGCCGATCTGTTCCCTGCCGCCGAGGGATCAGCGGCAAGCGATGCCGACCAGGCACTCTCTGCACGCCTGCTGCAGGCCCAAAGCCAGGGCCGCCCGTTGCGCATCAAGCTCGGCATCGATCCCACCGGCTCGGACATTCACCTGGGGCATTCGATCCTGTTTCGCAAGTTGCGGGCCTTTCAAGATGCCGGCCATACGGCCGTGGTGATCATTGGCGATTTCACCGCCCGCATTGGTGATCCCACCGGTAAAAGCACCACCCGCGTGCAGCTCACAGCGGACCAGGTCGAGGCCAACGCCACCACGTATCTGCAGCAGCTGGGTATGGGCCAGGACCCCGCACGCGCCTTGCTTGACTTTGAGACCCCTGGCCGCCTCGAGGTGCGCCGCAACAGTGAATGGCTCTCTGGCCTGGATTTGCCCCAGGTGATTGAGCTGCTGGCCACCAGCACGGTCGGCCAGATGCTGGCCAAAGAGGATTTCGCCAAGCGCTACGGCTCAGGCACCCCGATCGTGCTGCACGAGTTCCTGTACCCCCTGCTGCAGGGTTACGACTCGGTGGCGATCAAGGCCGATGTGGAGCTGGGCGGCACCGACCAGAAGTTCAACGTGGCCATGGGCCGGGACCTGCAGCGCCACTTTGGCCAAAAGCCGCAGTTCGGCCTGTTGCTACCGATTCTGCCGGGGCTCGATGGGGTGCAAAAGATGAGCAAGAGCCTGGGCAACACCGTTGGTCTGAGCGAAGACCCCCTGTCGATGTACTCCAAGCTCGAGAAGGTCCCTGATGCGGTCGTTGATGACTACCTCACCCTGCTGAGCGATCTGGACCTGGCAGCGTTGCCCGCCAATCCGCGCGAGCGCCAAAAGACCATGGCCCTTGAGCTCACCCGGCAGCGCCACGGCCTGGCAGCTGCCCAGCAGGCCCAGGCCGATGCGGCCACCTTGGTGTCAGGCGCCGCTGGCAGCGGAGCAGCCGATGCCGACGTGCCTGAAGCCTCGCTGGCGGCGGTGAATTTCCCAGCCAAGGCCTTCTATGTGCTGGCTGCTGTCGGGGTGTGCGCCAGCAGCAGCGAGGCCCGCCGTCAGATCCAGGGCGGCGGCGTCAGGCTCGATGGCGAAAAGCTGCTCGATCCCAACCAGGAGTTCGCCACCGCCGCCGAGCTTGCCGGCAAGGTGCTGCAGCTCGGCAAGAAGACCTTCCGGCGCTTCGTAGCCTGAAGCCGTCGTGGTTGCTGGCTGACGCCTTGAGCACCTCCCCCGCCGATCGGATCATCGTTGCCCTCGATGGCATGGATGCTGATCAGGCCTTGGCTTTGGCGGCTCGCTTGCACGATCTGCGCTGGGTCAAGGTGGGCCTGGAGCTGTTCACCGCCGCCGGCCCCCGGGTGGTTCAGCAGTTGCGCGAGCAGGGCAAGCGGGTGTTTCTGGACCTGAAGTTCCACGACATCCCCGCCACCATGGCCGGCGCGTGCCGCAGTGCCGCGCGGCTGGGCGCCGAGTTGATCACCGTGCACGCCTGCGCAGGCTCCGAAGCGCTTGCAGCGGCGCAGGCCGCAGCGTCTGATGCCGCCGCTGCGACAGGCCTTCCCGCTCCCACCCTGTTGGCGGTGACCGTGCTCACCAGCTGGGAGCAGCAGCGTTTCTCCCGTGAGCTGGCGATCGCTGAACCGCTCGAGGCTTACGTGCCGCGGCTGGCCCAGCTGGCGGCGGCGGCGGGGATCGGCGGCTGCGTCTGCTCACCCCAGGAGGTGGCATCCCTACGGGCGGCCCATGCGGTCCCGTTTGCCCTGGTGACCCCAGGCATTCGGCCGGCGGGTAGCCCCAGCGGCGACCAGGCCCGGGTGATGACCCCTGCTGCAGCGATCGCCGCAGGCGCCAGTCAGCTGGTGATCGGCAGACCGATCACGGCAGCGCCTGATCCAGCTGGGGCCTTTGCCGCCTGCTGCGCTGAGCTGGTCTGATCAGGCGGCCAAGGCTTTGCGCTGGCTCAGCAGCTGGCCATAGAGACGCTCGAGGGCGTCGATGTTGCCGGTGAGGGTGTAGCGCTCCAGCGCCCTGGCGCGGGCGCGGCGGCCCAGCTCGGCGCTCAGCACAGGTTGATCACGCAGCACCGGCAGCAGAGTGCGCAACTGGGTGGTGACGCCCTGGGTGCTGATCACGATGCCGGCACCGCCATCAAGCGCTTCGCCATCGGCGCCGGCATCGGTTGCCACGCAGGCGCTGCCAGCGGCCATGGCCTCTAGCAGCGCCAGTGACAAACCCTCAACCAGTGAGGGCAGCACGAACACCTCGGCCAGCTGCTGGAAGGCGACGCGCCGCTCCAGGCTGGGTTCGTAGCCCCACCAGATCACTCCAGCGTCTTCGCCAATGGTCTGCTGCAGGGCGCTGCGGGCCGGGCCGTCGCCCACGATCACCAGCACGCAGCCGGCAGGCCGCACCAGGCGCCAGGCCTTGAGCAGGGCCTCAACATTTTTTTCGGTGGCGACGCGGCCCATGTACAAAAAGACGCGCCGGCCGGCAAAGCGGCGTCGTAGCTCCGCCAGTTCGGTGCTGTCGCTGCTGGGGTGGCTGGGCCGCCACAGGGTGGTGTCGACGCCATTGGGGATCACGGCCAGGCGATCGGCCGGAACGCCGAGGCGTTGCAGCACCTCGGCCTGAATCTCGCTGAACACGATCACCCGGTCGTAACGGGCCAGCGAAGGGGCATAGAGCTGGTACGTGAGTTGCTGGGTGCCAGCGGTCAGGTTGCGCAGGCTGGCGTCAAAGGGCGGGTGAAAGGTCGCCACCAGGGGCAGTCCCAGTTGCTGGCACAGATCCGGCAGCAGAAAATCCAGGGGTGACAGCGTCAGGCTGGCGTGCACCAGATCAGGCCGCAGCCGCTCTAGTGAGGCGCGCAGCTCGCGCTGTGCGCCCAACGAGGGGATGGTGTACACCTGGCCTTTGACCAGGTAGGGCAGGGCGACCTCGGGGTTGTCGGCCTCACCGGCTGAGACAACGCCAAAGGACTCTTGGTTCAAGGCACCTTCAACAGCCGCCTCGCTGTTGCGCTCGCCAGATGCAAAACGCCCCAGGCTGGCGGCTGGGGTATCGAAGTGAATGAAGCTGATCCCATGGCCGCGGCTACGCAACGCGTGGGTCGTGGTCAGCCCGTAGGTGACGTTGCCGCAGAAGGGTGACTTCTTGCCCAGCCAGGCGATGTGCGGCACCGATCGTCTTCAGTCGCTGTGACGCTAACAGCGTTCACTGCGAACCTTTGCCTGCCAAGGTCGCTCAAGCAGCGCTGCTACCAGGGTCAGGCCGGCCAAGGCCCAAAGCACCGGCAGCAGGCCATAGCGGCTAACAATCGTGCCAGCCAGCACCAGCGGCAGGCTCAAGGCCACGTTGATGAGGTTGTTCTGCAGACCAAAGACCTTGCCCCGCATCGCTTCGGGGGTGTCCTCCTGGATCGTGGTCTGGGCCGGAATCGCCAGCAATGCTGCCCCGACCCCAAGCAGCGCACACAACAGCAGCGTGAAGGTCAGGCTGCCCCGCAACTGCCCCAGCAGCACCAGGGCCCAAGCCATGGTGCCCAGACCAGCCGACGCCAGCCGGCGCCTGTTGAGGCCGCTGGCCAGCTGGGCCACCAGCACCGCTCCGAGGGCCAGGCCCACACCACAGGTGGCCAGCAGGGTGCCGAACTGGGTCGGCCCCAGTCCTGGGATCAGCGAGGCCAGGCTGATCGCCAGCACGTACAGCGCGGCCAGCAGGCTGTAGAGCAGAACTAGTTGGGCCATGGCGCTGCGCACACTGGGGCGCTGGCGCAGCACCTGAACGCCTTCACCGATCTCCTGCCAGACGCTGATGCGACGTTCATGGCGGGGTGGATCTTGCAGCTTGATGCTGCTGATGGCCAGGGCAGCCAGCCCGTAGCAAACGGGCAGCAGCACAAATTCACCCCCGGGAATGTCGAGCCGCGCCAGCAGGCCTTTGAGCAGCCGCAAAATCGGATCGCCTAGGGCGAAGCCCACGATCGTGGCAGCCATGCTGGTCGCCTGATACAGCGAATTGGCGGCCAGCAGCAGCTGCGGCGGCACCAACAGCGGAATGGCAGCCTGCTCGGCCGGGGCAAAAAACTGGGTCAGCACCGATTCCAAAAACGTCATCAGCACCAGGCCCCAGTAGCCCCAGCTCAGGCCCAGCCACTGCGGACCGCTCAACAGGCAGAAGGGGGCAAACAGCACCAGCAGCGCCCGCAGGCCGTTGGAAGCCACCATCACGGTGCGCTTGGGCCAGCGATCGGCCCAGACCCCCGCCACCATGCCCAGCAGCACCGCGGGAATGGTGTTGGCCACGTAGATCCCGGTGGCCAACAGCGTGATCACCTGGGCGCGGGTTTCGAGGTCAAGCTTCATCGCGGCCGCCGCTTCGGCCAGGGCCGGGTTGTCGACCTCGGTTCCGCTCACCCACACCTGGGCGATCAGGAACACCATCAACACGATGTAGAACTTGTCGGCTAGCTGCGAGAAGATCTGGCCGATCCACAGCTGGCGGAATCCCTTGAGGGCCAGAACCGCTCGCAGGCCAGTGGTGGGAGCTGGGTTGCTCAAGACAGCTGCGTGCGAGGCGTGGGGCTCTGGGGCGCCATGTTGCCGTAGCAGCTGCGCAGCAGGGCCAGCGAGCGAATGCGCTTGCTCAGGTGTTCGCGGCACCAGCACTCCAGCAGTTGCAAGAGGTGCAGCCAGACCGCTTCAGGCCCCAGCAGCGCTCCATCTCGGCGGCGCGGCACATGGGGCCGCGGCAAGCGCTGCAACAGGGCCAGTTCCGAGGCGTTGAGCTGCACCGGTGCCTGCGGCAGTGCGCCGATCACCAGGCCCTCGGCAGGGAGCAGGCTGCAGCGCCAGCTCCAGTCGCCGATCGGCGGCTGCAACGGCGCGCCGCTCATGGCGCAACTCTGCAGCGGTAGGGCAAAGCCGCCAAGCGCCAGCAGGTGCACAAAGCCCTGAACCAGCACGGCCAGGGTTTCGAGCTGGGGCTCGCGTTCCTCGACCAGCAGCTCCAGGCGGCTCAGCTGGGTGAGCAGGTCGGCCAGGAGTTCCGGGGCCGGGCTGCCCTCGGGAACCAATGCCTGCGCCAGTTCGGCCAGGGCTTGGGCTGCAGAGAGTGTCTCCAGGCGCGTGCCCAGGCCGCCGAAATGGTGCAGCACCTGCAGCTGCCTGATGCGCCGCAGGCCGCGGCTACCGCTGATCTGCACGCGCAAATGCGCCAGCGCCGCCGCAGCCGCCAGGCTGCTTTTGGGTTTGCGAGCCCCCGGAGCTGCCAGGCGCAACAACCCACCGGTGTTACTGAGCAGCACCAACAGGCGGTCGTGCTCGCCCAGGGGTTTGCTGCTCAGCACCAGCCCCTCGAGGGTCTGCTCAGGCACGGCGCTGCTCAGGCGCCGGAGCGCAGCGCTTCCATGAGCGCCACCCCCCGGCTGGTGCCCAGCCGCGTTGCGCCTGCTTCAACCAGCTCAAGGGCCGTTGCCACGCTGGCGATGCCGCCAGAGGCTTTGACGGCAGCGCGCCCCCGTGCCAGCTGGCGCAACGTCTTGACCTGCTCGACGCTGGCCGGTGGGCCAAAGCCCGAGCCCGTCTTCAAAAACGCGGCACCAGCGTCAATGCTCACCTCGACCAGCAGCTCCAGCGCTTCAGGCGTGAGCTTGCCGGCTTCGAGGATCACCTTGAACGGCAGTCCCAACTCGGCGATGGGCGCCAGATCGGCCAGCAGTGCGGCGCTGTTGCCATCCGTCAGGGCACCAAAATCAGGCACCACATCGAGTTCGTCGGCGCCCTGCTCGGCGGCATATTCCGCTTCGGCCCGTTTGATCTCTGCTGCCACCGCACCAAACGGAAAGCCGATGACCGAGACGAGCTTGGGAGCATCGCTTGGGCCAGCTGCGGCGCGGGGCAGGCGCTCGCGCGCCAGGCTCACCCAGCGGGAGGCCACGCACACCCCGGCAAAACCGAAGTGGCGAGCCTCATCGCAGCAGCGCACAATCGCCTCTTGACCGGCTAGGGGGTCGAGCTGGGCATGATCGATCAGCGGAGCCAGATCGGGGCGCTCAGCGTTCAAGGGGCCTCCAAGGACACAGCAGCTTCCTGCTTACTCCTTCACCTGGATCACGCCAAAGCCGCCGTGGTTGCGCCGGTAGGCCACCTGGATCTGACCGCTCTCCTTGTCTTTGAAGACATAAAAGTCGTGGTCGATCACCTCGAGCTGGTGCAGCGCCTCTTCGACATCCATCGGTGGCATGGCGAAGTACTTGCGACGCACGCCGCGGCTGGGGGTGGCCGCTTCCTTGCCATCGGTCAGGCTGCCGCCCGGGGGGGGCAGGTTGGCGGCGCCGGTCTCTTCGTCGCGTGCTGAACGATGCACGGGGCCGTGATGGCGCTCGTGCAGCCGCTCCCTGAAGCGGTTGAGCTGCCGGGTGAGTTTGCTGGCGACCAGGTCAATGCTGGCGTAAAGGTTGTCGGAGCGCTCCTGGGCGCGGATCACGGTGCCGTTGGCAAACATCGTGACCTCGGCGGTCTGCTGGGGCACGCGCGGGTTGCGCGCCACCGACAGATGCACATCGGCTTCTTTGACCATCCCCTCAAAGTGGTTGATGGCGCGGCTGAGCTTGGTTTCGGTGTACTCCCGGATCGCCGGGGTCACCTCGAGGTTGCGGCCGTGGATGAGCAGTTTCATCAGAGCGTCAGGCCTCCTGGGATCAGGTTGGTTCAACGCTAGGAAGGGTCCATGGATCGCACCACGGGCGACGCAATCCTTCTTGAACCACAGGGGCTGGTGCCGTTTTCGGCGGCCCTGGCGCAGCAGCGTGCCTGGCAGCAGCGCCTGCTCGCCGATCCTGACGGTCCTGAGGCGGTGCTGCTGCTCGAGCACGAGCCCTGCTACACCCTGGGTCGCGGTGCCAGCACAGGCTTTCTGCGTTTTGATCCGGCGGCCCCGCCCCATCCGCTGCATCGCATCGATCGTGGCGGAGAGGTCACCCACCATGGCCCGGGCCAGCTGGTGCTCTACCCGGTGCTCAACCTGCAGCGCCATGGTGCTGATCTGCATCTGTATCTGCGCACGCTCGAGCAGGTGGTGCTCGATGTGCTGAGCGCTCTGGATCTGCCTGGCGAGCGCAGCACAGGTCAGACCGGGGTGTGGCTGCAGGGCCGCAAGGTTGCGGCCATTGGCGTGGGCGCGCGCCGCTGGATCAGCCAGCACGGCCTGGCGCTCAATGTGACTTGCGATCTGGCGGGCTTTGCGGCGATCGTGCCCTGCGGCATTGCCGATCGGCCGGTGGGGCGTCTGGCCGACTGGATCCCCGGGCTCAGCTGCAACCAGGTGCGGCCGCTGCTGCTGGCTGCGGTGGCGGAGCGCTTTGCGCTGCGCTGGTGCGCTCCAGGCGCCGATTCGGCGTGGCCTTGATCAGGCCGGTTTGGCAAACGGTGCAGTGCAGCCAACGTGCGGCAAAACCGCTCAGAAAACACGCCAGAATTCTGGCGCTTTTTTCAAGGCTGCCTGCATGCCCCTGCTCACCAACACCGCTGAGGTGCACTGGAGCGGCAGCCGTCAGGACCAGCAGGCCCTGGCCCAGCGCGACGATTGGAGCGCTCTGGAGCGCATCGATCAGCTCTGGCCTGTGCTGGCGTTGCGCCATGGCGAGGCGATCGCCGTCGATGCTCCCCACGCCAACCCGCCAGAGCGCTTCAGCTACAGCGAGCTCAGCGCGCGCATCGATAGCGCCGCGGCTGGCCTGGCCCAGCTCGGCCTACAGCCCGCAGAGGTGGTGGCGCTGTTTGCCGAAAACGGCCCCCGCTGGCTGATCGCCGATCAAGCCATCATGCGTTGCGGAGCGGCCAATGCGGTGCGTGGGACCACCGCCCCGCTCGAGGAGTTGCGCTACATCCTCGATGACGCCGCTGCCACCGCTTTGGTGGTCGAAACCGCAGCTCTGTTGGAGCGGCTGGAGCTTTCAGCCCAGCAGTGGCAACGCCTGCGCTTTGTGGTGGTGCTCACTGGTGAGCTGGGCGCCCTCACGTCAGCGGCGTTGGCTCGCCCCGAGATCTGCATTGGCTGGAGCGAGCTGTTGGCGCGCGGTGCTGGGGCTGCTGCGCAGCAACCAGCACCGCCCCCGCCTGGTGGTGCGGCCGTTGCAGCCACGATTCTCTACACCTCGGGCACCACCGGTCAGCCCAAGGGCGTGCCGTTGAGCCACGCCAACCTGCTGCACCAGCTGCGCAGCCTTGGGGTGGCGGTCAACCCTCAAGCGGGTGATCGGGTGCTGGGCGTGCTGCCGATCTGGCATGCCTATGAACGCAGCGCCGAATACTTCCTGTTCTCGTGCGGCTGCCAGCAGACCTACACGACCCTCAAACAGCTGCGCAACGACCTGCAGGCGGTGCGGCCTCACTATTTGATCAGCGTGCCGAGGCTTTGGGAGGCCCTGCTCTCGGGCTTTGAGGACGCCCTGGCTGCCATGCCGGCGGCGCGCCGCCGGTTGATCAAACGGGCCCTGGCCAACAGCCGCGCCTTCAGTGCGGCGCGCCGTCGCGCTCTCGATCTGACCCTGGCTCCCGAACCCGCTGCGGCGCGTTGGGCCGCTGCCGCTCAGGCGCTGCTGCGCTGGCCGGCCCATGCCCTGGCCAGCCAAGCGATCTGGCCCAAGGTGCGTGCTCAGTTGGTGGGCGGGCGTCTGCGCACCGCCATTAGTGGTGGCGGTGCCCTGGCGATGCATGTCGATGGCTTTTTTGAAGCCATCGGTATCGAGCTGCTGGTCGGCTACGGCCTCACCGAAACGAGCCCGGTGCTGAGCTGCCGGCGCCGCTGGTGCAACCGCCGCGGCAGCTCGGGGCAGCCGTTGGCTGGCACATCGATTCGCATTGTCGATCCCGAGCGGCGCACTCCTTTGGGGGTGGGCGAGCGGGGGCTCGTGTTGGCCAAGGGGCCCCAGGTCATGGCGGGCTATTGGGGCAAGCCCGAGGCGACGGCCAAAGTGCTCGATGCCAATGGTTGGTTTGACACCGGCGATCTGGGCTGCCTGCTGGCCGATGGCTCGCTGGTGCTCACCGGCCGCGCCAAGGACACGATCGTGCTGAGCAGCGGCGAAAACATCGAACCTGGCCCGCTCGAAGAGGCTCTGGTGGCCAGCCCCTTGATCGAGCAGGTGATGCTGGTGGGTCAGGACCAGCGCAAGCTTGGCGCTCTACTGGTGCTCAAGCCTGAAGCGCTTGAGGCGTTTGCCCAAGCAGCGGCTCTGCCGCTACCTCGTTACGGCCAGCTTGATGCTGCACCTGCACCTGCACCTGCACTGGAGCCCGCGCTGGCCAAAGCTCTGACGCGTGAATGCAACCGTCTGCTAGCGGCTCGCCCAGGCGCTCGACCCGACGAAAGCCTGCTGGGGGTGGCCCTGGTTGAGCCGTTCTCGATCGAGAACGGCTTGCTGACCCAGACCCTCAAGCAGCGCCGCGATCGCATCACGGCCCGTGATCAGAGCGCCATTGACGCCATTTACGCCCGCTGACACGCTGGGACCTGTTTGGTTTTGTTTATGAGCACCGCCGGCCCCCTGTCGATCAAGCGCACGATCACCGTGCGGGCGGTTGTGACCCCCCGTTGGAAAGAAGACGCTGAGCGCGAGCTCAGCAATGCGCTGGCCGGTAGCGATGCGCAACTGGCTCAGCTCGAACAAGAGGGCCAGCAGGTCATCGACGAGATTCGCCGCCAGAGCGCGAATCCTCTCGATCCGCGGGTGCAGGAGCAGGTCGAGTCGATTCAGCAGCAGGTGGCCGCCAAGCGCGCTGAACTTGAAGAGCAGAAGCGTCAGGTCCTTGAGCAGCAGCGCCAGGTGCGTGAGCTCGAGATGGAGCAGATCGTCGAGCAAGGCCAGCTCGAGAGCTTCTGCCAAGTGCAAGTCGGCGACAATCTTGTTGAAAAGCTCCAAGCCGCGGTTGTGGTGCGCGATGGGGTGATTGAGGCCATTGAGGGGGCTCTGTAGGACAGGGCCCCGGTTGATCTGGTTGTGCGCGCGTAAAATCCGCCTCAACCCCGCGGCAGACCTCCGTTGGCCACCCACGACATCTTTATGCCGGCCCTCTCCTCCACGATGACGGAGGGCAAGGTCGTTGAGTGGCTCAAAAAACCCGGCGACCGCGTCGAGCGCGGCGAGTCGGTGTTGGTGGTCGAATCCGACAAGGCCGACATGGATGTCGAGTCCTTCCAGGAGGGCTATCTCGCCGCTGTGCTGATCGATGCTGGCGGCACCGCGCCGGTGGGCGAAACCATCGGTCTGATTGTTGAAACCGAAGCCGAAATTGCTGAGGCAGCGGCCAAGGCTCCCAAGGCTCCTGCGGCAGCTGCTGCTCCTGCCCAGGTTGAGGCGGCACCGGCTGCCGCCCCGGCTCCTGCCCCTGCCGCACCGGCTCCAGCACCTGTGAGCCGACCGGTTGTGCCCGCGCCCGCGCCTGTGGCCGTTGCGGCGCCAGCCTCGAGCGCCACTGGCCGTGTGGTGGCCAGCCCCCGTGCCAAGAAGCTGGCCACTCAGCTGGGCGTTGATCTGGGTGCCCTGCGCGGCAGTGGTCCCCATGGCCGCATTCAGGCCGAAGATGTGTTGGCTGCCAAGGGCCAGCCGGTCACCGTGCCTTGGGTGGCTGAGGGCCCAGGCCCCGCTGTGGTGAGCGCTGCCGGTGGCAACGGTGCGGCTGCCGGTGGCCATGGCGCTGCACCTGCACCTGCTGGCAACGCCTTTGGCCGCCCCGGCGAGAGCGTGGCTTTCAACACCCTGCAGAACGCGGTCAACCGCAACATGGTGGCCAGCCTGGCGGTGCCGACCTTCCGCGTTGGCTACACGATCACCACCACCAAGCTCGACGCCTTCTACAAGCAGCTCAAGAGCAAGGGCGTCACCATGACGGCCCTGCTGGCCAAGGCGGTGGCGCTGACCCTGGCGCGCCATCCCCAGGTCAATGCCGCCACCAGTGCTGATGGCAGCTCCATGGCCTACCCCGCCGGCATCAATGTGGCGGTTGCGGTGGCGATGGAAGATGGCGGCCTGATCACGCCGGTGCTGGCGTCTGCTGACAAGACCGACATCTACGAACTGGCTCGCAGCTGGGCTGATCTGGTGGCCCGGGCCCGCAGCAAGCAACTGCAGCCCGAGGAGTACAGCACAGGCACCTTCACCCTGTCGAACCTGGGCATGTTTGGCGTGGACCGCTTCGATGCGATCCTGCCGCCCGGCACCGGTGCCATTTTGGCGGTGGCGGCCTCCAGGCCCGCTGTGGTGGCTGGCAAGGACGGCTCGTTCCGCGTCGCCAATCAAATGCAGGTCAACCTCACCTGCGATCACCGTGTGATCTATGGCGCCGATGCGGCCGCGTTCCTCAAAGATCTGGCTCAGCTGATCGAGACCAACCCCGAGAGCCTGGCGCTCTGAGCTGCGCGCCGGTGCGCCCCAGCTGCCTTCGTTGTTCGCCATTCTCGATGGCGACTCAGGTACCACTGTGTTGAATCCGGCTGACGCTCTTCTCTCCAGTTACGGCTTTGAGCTGCCGCCCGAGCGCATCGCCCAGCGGCCCGTGGAACCCCGCCACAGTGCTCGCCTGTTGGTTGTCGATCCGCCGGGCGAGGGCCCTGCGCCCCATGCACGTCACCTGCGCGTCTGGGATCTGCAGCAGGAGCTGCAGTCCGGCGATCTATTGGTGGTCAACGACACACGGGTGCTGCGGGCCCGGCTTGAGGGACGACGTGTCTCAGGCGGCGCCGTTGAGCTGCTGGTGCTCGAGCCCTGGCAGCCGGCCGCTACTGCTAGGGATGGCATCGCTGCTGCGCCGGGTCGCTGGCTCTGCCTGGCCAAGCCAGCTAAACGTCTTAAACCTGGAGACATCATCACGGTCCACGCCGACGCTCAGGAGCCATTGCCTCTGACAGTGCTCGGGGCTGATCCTGAGACCGGTGGCCGCATCGTGCAGTTCCCGCTGGACTGCATCGATGCCGCAGCGCTCGAACCGTTGCT
>JBMSMG010000026.1:0-21283 GCA_049421025.1 Prochlorococcaceae cyanobacterium
GTCCTCCATGGAGTTCACACCGATGATCCAGCCCTCGCCGCCGAAGGGGGCGCGGAACAGGTAGCCGAAGATCACACCCGGATCGAGGGTGGGGTTGGTGATCAGGCGCACGTCGCCGCCACCGGGGGCCCAGGTGTCGTAAACGCCACCGAAGAACATCGCCTTGAAGACCAGCAGCAGGCAGCCCACACCCAGAAGGATGAGGTGGTAGCCAATGATGTTGGTCATCTGGTTCTTATCGCGCCAATCCTGCGAGAAGAAGGCGGAATAGTTCTCCAGAATTTCAGGACCACGCAGGGCGTGATACAGGCCGCCGAGACCCAGCACGGCGGAGCTGATCAGGTGCAGAACGCCAACGACGAAGAAGGGGTAGATGTCCACCACTTCGCCGCCGGGGCCCACGCCGTAGCCAAGGGTGGCCACGTGGGGGAACAGGATCAGACCCTGCTCGTACATGGGCTTGTCGAAGGTGAAGTGGCTCACCTCAAACAGCATCATGGCGCCGGCCCAGAAGACCATCAGGCCAGCGTGGGCAACGTGAGCGCCGAGCAGACGACCCGACAGGTTGATCAGTCGGGCGTTACCAGCCCACCAGGCATAGCCGGTGGAGTCGAGGTCCTTGCCCCCGACCGAAATCAATCCGGAATTAAAGGGCGTTTCCACGGGGCAGTACCTCTTCAGGGAAGACGAAGTTTTCGTGAGGCTGGTCAGCAGGAGCCATCCAGGCGCGCAGACCTTCGTTCAGCAAGATGTTCTTGGTGTAGAAGGTCTCAAACTCAGGATCCTCAGCAGCGCGAATCTCCTGCGACACGAAGTCGTAGGCGCGCAGGTTGAGGGCCAGGCCAATGATGCCGATGCTGCTGGTCCACAGACCCATCACCGGCACAAACAGCATGAAGAAGTGCAGCCAGCGCTTGTTGGAGAACGCGATCCCGAAGATCTGGCTCCAGAAGCGGTTGGCGGTGACCATCGAATAGGTCTCTTCTTCCTGGGTGGGCTCGAACGCCTTGAAGGTGTTCGCCTGCTCGGAGTCTTCGAACAGGGTGTTCTCCACCGTGGCGCCGTGGATGGCGCAGAGCAGAGCACCGCCGAGGATGCCGGCCACGCCCATCATGTGGAAGGGGTTCAGCGTCCAGTTGTGGAAGCCCTGCAGGAACAGCAGGAAGCGGAAGATCGCAGCCACGCCGAAGCTGGGCGCGAAGAACCAGCTGCTCTGGCCGAGGGGGTACATCAGGAAGACACTGACGAACACCGCGATCGGGCCGGAGAAGGCGATGGCGTTGTAGGGGCGGATGCCCACCAGACGGGCGATCTCGAACTGACGCAGCATGAAGCCGATCAGGGAGAAGGCACCGTGCAGGGCCACGAAGGTCCACAGGCCGCCGAGCTGGCACCAGCGCACGAAGTCGCCCTGGGCTTCAGGGCCCCAGAGCAGAAGAAGGGAGTGGCCCATGGCATCAGCCGGGCTGCTCACCGCAGCGGTGAGGAAGTTGCAGCCCTCCAGGTAGGAGCTGGCAATGCCGTGGGTGTACCAGGAGGTGACAAAGGTGGTGCCGGTCAGCCAGCCACCCAGCGCCAGGTAGGCGGTGGGGAACAGGAGCAGACCCGACCACCCGACAAAAACGAAGCGGTCGCGCTTGAGCCAGTCATCGAGGACGTCGAACCATCCCCGTTGCGGCGCGCGCCCTACAGCGATCGTCATGAGAGGGCTTCATGAAGCGTTACATCGGCAGCTTACGGGCTCAGGGCGCTGGCTGCGTGCCCTGCGGGCCAAAGCGGATCCGATCGCGCGGCAATTGAGTACTTGTACTCACTGCCCCAAGGCGCGCCGAGGCGGCGCCCGCTTCGCCAAAGTGGAGAGCCCAAGCAGCCCCTTTGGCCGATGTACGTCGTCGAGCTCTCGATCAAGTTGAATCCGATGCCCCTGGCCGTGCAGCGCAAGGAGCTCGCCGACGCCGAAGCCCTCTACAACCAGATCAAGAGCAGCCTTGAGAGCGGCTCAGCCAAGCTGCTGGAACTGCATTGTGAAAAAGAAGAGCACAAGCGCCTCAGCCTGCTGAGCAGCGAAATTGCGGCTGTGCAGCTCTATGAGAAGTCAGCCACCGGGGGCGGCGGCAAACGCCCTGGGTTCAGCTTTGACAGCTGATTTCGCTGCTCAGCAGGCCATGCCGCTAGTTGCGCCGCTGCGGGTGAGCCAGCTGCGCTTCTGCTGGCCCAACGGCCGCACCGCTCTGGAGCACTGCAACCTCGAGGTGAGCCGCCCGGGGCTATGGATGCTGGTGGGCGGCAACGGCAGCGGCAAAAGCACCTTGCTGCGCGTGCTGGCTGGCCTGCTTGAGCCCAGCGGCGGCAGCATCGCCTGCTCCAGCACACCGGCTCTGGTGTTCCAGAACCCCGACCACCAGTTGCTGCTGCCCAGCTGCGGCAGCGACCTGCAGCTCTCGCTGCCGCCAGAGCTCGCTGGACTCAAGCGCCAACAAGCCGTGCAGCAAGCGCTTGCGCTTGTGGGGCTTGCAGGTCTGGAGCAGCGGCCGATTCACACCCTGAGCGGCGGGCAGAAGCAGCGCCTGGCGATCGCCGGGGCCGTGGCAAGCGGCGCCTCGCTGCTGCTGCTCGATGAACCCACCGCCCTGCTCGATCCCACCAGCCAGCAGGAGGTGCTCTCGCTGCTGCGCCGGCTGACCAGCGACGCGACCCGCCCGTTAACGGCCCTATGGGTCACCCACCGGCTCGAAGAACTCGAGCACTGCGACGGCGCAGCGCTGATGCAACGAGGCAGCGTTGGGCCTTGGCAAGACGGCGGCTCGCTGCGCCGCAGGCTCGAGCACTCGCGGGGGGCCTTGCAGGGAGGCGGGGCCAAAAGGTAGGTTCGTTCGGTCCCAGCCATGGGACAGCCCGTTTGCGGGCTTATTCCTCGGTAGCTCAGTGGTAGAGCGGTCGGCTGTTAACCGATTGGTCGCAGGTTCGAATCCCGCCCGGGGAGTTCAAAAGCCACGTCTTTGACAGTGGCGATTGCAACAAAAAAGCGTGAAGAGATTGTGAAGATTGCAGCTCTTGGGCGGCAACCTGCTGTACAGCTGCGCCAAGAAAGCTTGCCGAAATCGATTGCGCCGCAACCGCGATCAGCGAATCGAGCAGTAGCCAGACCGCAGCCGCTGGCCGCTTAAGGCGTCCACAGAGCCCTGAGCCCTGCAACAACAGGCCCCGAAGCAGCGCTTCAGCCGAGACAATGTGCGTCATCGCTGCAGTGCCATGAAGCCCGGCATCCTGCTGATCGAAGACGACGCAGACATGCGCGATCTGGTGGCAGGCCACCTTGAGCATGGTGGCTTTGCCGTGCACCGCGCCGAAGACGGCATCAAAGGGCAGGCCCTGGCGATGCAGATCAACCCTGATCTGATCCTGCTGGATCTGATGCTGCCCAAAGTTGATGGCCTGACGCTGTGTCAGCGCCTGCGGCGCGATGAGCGCACTGCCAGCATTCCGATTTTGATGATCACCGCCCTGGGCGGCACCAAAGACAAAGTCAGCGGCTTCAACTCAGGCGCTGATGACTACCTCACCAAACCCTTTGACCTTGAAGAGTTGGTGGTGCGGGTCAAGGCATTGCTGCGCCGCAGCGAGCACAGCCCGCTGGCCAGTAAGCACAACGAGATCCTCAACTACGGCTGCCTGACCCTGGTGCCTGAACGCTTTGAGGCGATCTGGTTCGATCAACCGGTGCGTCTGACGCACCTCGAATTTGAGCTGCTGCATTGCCTGCTGCAACGCCACGGCCAGACCGTCTCGCCATCGTTGATCCTCAAAGAGGTCTGGGGCTATGAGCCCGACGACGACATCGAGACCATTCGCGTGCACGTGCGCCACCTGCGCACCAAGCTCGAACCTGACCCGCGCAAGCCGCGGTTCATCAAGACCATTTATGGCGCGGGCTACTGCCTCGAGCTCCCCAGCGAAGAGCAGTTGGCCGAGTTGATCCCGATGGTTCAAGAAGCGCGCGAGCGCTCCGAATCAGCCAAGGCCAGCTGAGCCAAATCGAGCAGGGCCACCTCCCACGCCAGCCGCGGTTGCACATAGGCCAGCAAATGGCCGCGCAAGCGATTGAGCCGATCGAGCATCGCCTGATTGCCGCAGTGGCGCCAGAGCAGAAGCTGCCACCACTGCAGCAGCCACAGCTGTTGTTCGCCCTCAAGTTCAGCAGCAATGCTGCTGGCCAGGGCCAAAAGCTCAAGCGGTGAGCTGGCCGCCAAAGCAGCGCGACCCGTGGCCAACTGCTGCAGCGCAGCGGTGAGCTGCTCAGGGAGCTGCTGCCACTGCTGCCGGTGCTCAAGCAAAGCCCCTGGTGAACCAGCTGCGAGCTCAAGCAGCTCGGGCGGATCGGCACTGGCGGCGTCCCCGGCAGTGGCACCGGCAGTGGCACCGGCCCGCGCCAACACCTGCTCAAGCGCAGCGCTCTCAAGCCGGCCAAAACGAACGCACTGACAACGCGAGCGAATGGTGGGCAGCAACTGCTCAGGGGCGCTGCAGATCAACAGCAACACACCATCACCAGGCTCTTCGAGGGTTTTGAGCAGGGCATTGGCCGCTGCCTCGGCCATGGCTTCAGCAGCCTCAATGACTACCAGGCAACCGGGTGCCTCAACGGGCCGGCGGGCCAGAAACCTTGAGACCTCGCGAATTTGCTCGAGCCGCAACTGCGGCGGTGTGCGGCGGTTGACGCCTTCGGCTTGGGCCATGGACACAGGCACCAACCGGCCCTGATGCTGATACGTGGGCTCCACCCACAGAAGATCAGGATGGTTACCCGCCGCCAGCCGCCGGCGAATGCCCGCATCGCCTGCGGGGCCTGCGATCACCCCTTCGAGAAACCGCAGCGCAGCCAGTCGCCGGCCCACCCCATGGGGGCCGCTGAGCAGGTAGGCAGGAGCCACACGCCCCTGCTGCAGGCTGGCCATGAGCAGCTCGGTTGCCTGCACCTGACCGATCAGATCGGCAAACAACCCTGGCGCCGTTGCTGCTGGCATGGCGCTCAAGCCCCTGAGACCCCAGTGGGTCGGGGCTGCAGACAGCGCTAGAGCACTTGCTGGCAGGCAGCGGTGACCTCATGGGGCGGCTCTGCGGCAGCAATGGGCTGCCAACCGCGCGCCGCCGCCAACTGGGCAAAGCCCTGGTGCACCCGGGCCAAAAAGGCATCACCGGCTGCCTCGATGCGATCGGCGGGGCGATGGCCGCGGCGGCGGCAGGCTTCGGCCAGGGGCAGATCAAGCCACAGAGTCAGGTCAGGCTGCAGGCCACCGGTGGCGATCTGCTCGAGCTGGGCGATGGTCTCAAGCGACAGGCCGCGGCCATAACCCTGGTACGCCGCAGTCGAGCCACTGAAGCGATCACTAAGCACCCAGTGGCCCGCCGCCAGCGCCGGCTCAATCAGCTGTTGCACATGCTGGGCCCGATCGGCCGCGTACAGCAGCAGCTCAGCAGTGGTCTCAGGGGCCGCACCACCGGGGGGGTGCAGCAGCAGCTCGCGCAGGGCCTGGCCCAAGGCGGTGCCGCCAGGCTCGCGGGTGAGGCGCACCTCAACGCCTGACTCGAGCAGACCTGAGGCCGGCAGCCAAGCCGCCAGGGCCTGGAGCTGGGTCGATTTGCCGCAACCATCAATGCCTTCAAGCACCACAAAGCGGCCGCGGCGTGAATTGGCTTCAGCGTGCACGGGCCAGGGCGTCGTTGCGGCCGCCATCTTGGAGCAGCAGCGCATTGAGCACCACCGTGATGGAGCTCAAGGCCATGAGCAGGGCCGCCAGCGGCGGGGTGAGCAGCACACCAAAGCCCGGCAGCAGCACACCGGCGGCAATCGGAATCACGATCAGGTTGTAACCAAACGCCCAGGCCAAGTTCTGGCGCACCTTGGCCATGGTGGCGCGGGCCAGGTGAATCGCCTCGGGCACAGCGCCGATGCGATCACCCAGGATCACCAGATCAGCGGTGTCCTGAGCCACCTGCGTGCCGGTGCCGATGGCAATCGCCAGATCGGCCGCCGCCAATGCAGGGGCATCGTTGATGCCATCGCCCACCATGGCGGTGATGCCAGCTGCTTTGTGGCGCTCGAGCTGATCGAGCTTGTGCTCTGGCCTCAGCTCCCAGGCCAGCTCAGAGGGCTCTAGACCCAGCTGGCCGCCGAGCTGCTGCACGGAGCCGCGCGCATCACCGCTGAGCAGGGCCAGTCGCAGCCCAAGACGGCGCAGCTCAGCCAGCGCGGCTTTGGCGTCGGGGCGGGGTTGATCAGCCACATGCACCGTGCCCAAAAAGCGAGGGCCTGAAGCCACGCCCAACTGGCTGGCGTTGGTTTGAGCCAGCTGCTCTGGCACGGCAATGCCCTGCTGCTGCAACCAGCCCAGCCGGCCCACCCGGGCCAGCTCAGCAGAGGCGACGGTGGCCTGGACCCCCTCACCGGCAACGGCGCTGGCGGCGCTCACCGGCACCGGGTTGAGGCCGCGGCGGCCGGCCTCTTGCAGCAGCGCAAAGGCCAGCGGGTGGCGGCTGCCGGCCTCGACCCCAGCGGCCAGGGCAATCAGGGCATCGGCGCTGCAATCGGCCACCGGCTCCACCGCTTGCACCAAAGGCCGCCCGACGGTGAGGGTGCCGGTCTTGTCAAACAGCACGGTCTTGAGGCGCGAAGCCATTTCAATGGCATCGCCGCCGCGAAATAACAGACCGCGGCGGGCTGCAAGACCGGCACCCACGGTGATCGCCGTGGGGGTCGCCAGACCCAACGCGCAGGGGCACGCCACCACCAGCACGGCGATAGCGAGCTGCAAGGCCAAAGCGAGCGGGGTCTCGGCGTGGTGACCCAACACGCCATGGACGCCATGCATGCCATGGCCCGAGGCCTGCAGCACCCAGGGCCAGTGCCGAGCACCCCACTGCCACCAAAAGACAAACGTGACGGCGGCCAAAGCCAGCACAGCAACGCTGAAGCGTCCGGCCACCCGATCGGCCAAACCCTGAATGGGTGCCTTGCGCGCCTGGGCCCGTTCGACCAGGGCCATGATGCGCGCCACAGCACTGTCGGCACCGCTGCGCAGCACCTCGAGCTCGAGCACTGCCTCGAGATTGAGACTGCCGGCGGCCAGCTCAACGCCTTGTGCAGCGGTCAACGGCATCGGCTCACCGGTCAGAGCTGACACATCGACAGCGCCCGCGCCCTGCCGCACCACACCATCGACCGGCACCCGATCACCGGGTGAGAGCACGATCACATCACCGGGACGCAGGCCGCCCACCCGCAGCGGCCGGGTTTGACCTGGCGCCACCAGCAGCTGGGCGGTGTCGGGCTGGAGCTGGGCCAGCTGCTCGAGCGCCCAGCCGGTGCGGTAGCGGGCCCGCTCTTCCAGGAAACGCCCGCTCAGCACAAAACCGAGCAGCATCACCGGCTCATTGAAAAAACAGGGCCAGCCGCTGGCCGGCCACAGCAAACCCACAACACTGGCGCCGTAGGCACTGGCCAGGCCAACGCCCACCAGAGAGTCCATGCCCGGTACGGCATGCAACAGGCCGCGGCCGCCATTGATCAAAATGGCGCGCCCTGGCCCCGCCAAAGCGATGGTGGCCACCACGGCGTGCAACCACGGATGGCCCAGCAACTGGGCGACACCACTGCCGCCCAAGAGGCCCAGCATGGCCAAATGGCCCAGGCTGGAGACCAGCACCAGCGCCAGGGCCACCACCAGCTGACGCCACTGCTGCCACCAGCTGCGCTCTTGAAGACGCTGCCGGCGGCTGAGCGGGTCGTCGCCCTGCTCGCGCAGCTGGGCGGCAAAACCCAGGCCGGCAAGCGCCTGAACCAAGGCACTCACTGCATCGACACTCTCTACCTGACGATCTGCTTGTTCGCCCTGCAGTTCAACCCAGGCACTGCGGCTAAGCAGGTTGACGCTGGCTGAGGCCACGCCCGGCTGCTCGAGCAGCTTCTGCTCAACGGCGCGCACACAGCCGCCGCACTTCATGCCCTCGATCTCGAGCAGCAGCGACCCCATGACCTGGCGCTGAGAGCGCTCAGGCTAGGTCGATTTTCAAGGCAAGATGGGCAGCACCTGCCCCGCGCGGCCACCGCGCCATCACCAGTGCCCCGCTCGCAGCGCAACGACAACTTCATCGACAAAAGCTTCACGGTGATGGCCGACCTGATCCTGAAGGTGCTGCCCACCAACCGCCGTGCCAAAGAGGCCTTTGCCTACTACCGCGATGGCATGAGCGCCCAGGCCGACGGTGAGTACGCCGAAGCGCTCGAAAACTACGAAGAAGCGCTCAAGCTCGAGGACGACCCCAACGACAAGGCCTTCATCCTCTACAACATGGCTTTGGTGTTCGCCTCCAACGGCGAACACAGCAAAGCGCTCGATTTTTACGGCCAGGCGCTGGAGCTCAACAGCAAGATGCCCCAGGCGCTCAACAACATGGCGGTGATTCACCATCACCTCGGCTCGATGGCCGAAGAGCGCGGCGATGCCGATGAAGCGGATCGGCAATACGACGCGGCAGCCGAGTTCTGGGGCAAGGCGATCCGCCTGGCTCCCAACAACTACATCGAGGCCCAGAACTGGCTTAAGACCAGCGGGCGCGGCAGCGTCGACGTCTATTTCTAAGCGTCGTCAGCAGGGTTGCTGCCCAGCGCCGCCACCAGCGCCTCAGCAATGGTCCCGGCTTCCAGCAGCTGCAGGCCCAGCCCAGCGGCCACAGGCCCCAGGCCGCTGCCCCTGGGCACAACAGCACGGGTGAAGCCCAGGCGCGCCGCCTCGCCCAGGCGCAGCTCGAGCTGACTGACCGGCCGCAGCTGGCCCCCCAGGCCCAGCTCGCCGATCAGCACCGTGCCCGGCGGCAGGGTGAGATCGCGGTAACTGGCCACCACCGCTGCTGCTACACCCAGATCTGCAGCGGGCTCTTCGACCTCAAGGCCGCCGGCCACCGCCAGGTAGCAGTCAAAGCGCGAGAGGGGCAGGCCCAGGTGCTTTTCGAGCACCGCCAGGATCTGGTGCAAACGGTTGACGGCGATGCCGGTGGCGCTGCGCCGCGGGCTGGCATAGCTGGTGGTGCTCACCAGCGCCTGCAGCTCGATCACCAGGGGCCGAGTGCCCTCGCAGGCGACGATCGTGGCGGTGCCGCTGCTGGGCTCATCGCCCCCTAAAAACAGCTCGCTGGGGTTGCTGACCTCGGCAAGGCCGCGATCGCGCATTTCAAACACCCCTAGCTCATGGGTGGCGCCAAAGCGGTTTTTGACCGCCCGCAGCAGCCGGTGGCTGGCGAAGCGATCACCTTCAAAGGTGAGCACCGCATCGACCAGATGCTCGAGCACCTTGGGGCCGGCCAGCATGCCCTCTTTGGTGACATGACCCACCAGCAGCAGAGCCGTGTGCTGCTTTTTGGCGATGCGGGCCAGGGCTGCGGCGCACTCGCGCACCTGGGCCACTGAACCGGGCGCACTGGCCAGCTCACCGTCATGGAGCGCCTGAATGCTGTCGATGATCGCCACTGCCGGCCTGAGGCTCTCAAGCTCTTGCAGCACCAGCTCCAGATCGGTTTCAGAGAGGAGTTGCAGATCGCTCTCAGCGCTCAAAGCGTTCTCAGCAGCGGAGGTACCAGAGGTGGCACCTGTGCCGAGCGCGACGTCGGCCAGCCGCCGCCAGCGCAGCTTGACCTGCTGGGCCGACTCTTCGGCGCTCACATAGAGCACCGAGGTGCGGGCCGCCATCGATTGGGCGCTCTGCAGCAGCAAGGTGCTCTTGCCAATGCCTGGATCACCGCCGAGCAGCACCAGCGAACCGGGCACCAGCCCGCCCCCCAGCACCCGGTCAAATTCGCCGTAGCCGCTGCTGAGGCGCTGCAGCACGCGCTCACCAACGGCTGCAATGGGTTCAGAACGGCGCGGTTGGGCTGGACTCAACGTCGCCTCATGCTCTGCCGGCACCGGCCGGCGGCGGCGCTGATCAACCCCTGCTGGAGCGGCCTGCTCGATCAGCGTGTTCCAGCTGCCGCAACTGCTGCAACGACCGAAGAACTGGCGCGTCTGGGCGCCGCATTCGGTGCACACATAGAGGTTTGTGGTCTTGGCCACAGGGGCAGAACAGCAGTGGAGCAACACGTCGCTGAAGACACCAAAACTGCAACTGCAGCTCGCAAACCACCCGCCAAGGGAGAAACCCTGAGCATGGAGTTGTGAAGAAAGGCGTCGTTCGATGAACGAAGCCCCCCGTTGGCCTTTTCAGTAGATCGGATCCGTTGTAACGCCACGCCGCCGCGATGACGGCTCCACAAGCTGCAAAAGAAACGATCCTTGTCGTCGATGACGAGGCCAGCATTCGCCGCATCCTCGACACACGCCTGTCGATGATCGGCTACAAGGTCGTCACCGCCAGTGACGGCGAGGAGGCCTTGGAAGCTTTCCACCAGTGCAACCCCGACCTGGTGGTGCTTGACGTGATGATGCCGAAGCTCGATGGCTACGGCGTTTGCCAGGAGCTGCGCAAAGAATCGGATGTGCCGATCGTGATGCTCACGGCCCTTGGCGATGTGGCTGACCGCATCACCGGTCTGGAGCTTGGTGCCGACGATTACGTCGTCAAACCCTTCAGCCCCAAAGAGCTCGAGGCCCGCATTCGCTGCGTGCTGCGCCGGGTCGAAAAAGAGAGCGTCAGCGGCCTGCCCAATTCAGGCGTGATCAGCATTGGTGATCTGCGCATCGACACCAACAAGCGCCAGGTGTACAGGGCCGATGAGCGCATCCGCCTGACCGGCATGGAGTTCAGCCTGCTGGAGCTGCTCGTGGGCCGCTCGGGCGAACCCTTTAGCCGCGGCGAAATCCTCAAGGAGGTGTGGGGCTATACCCCCGAACGTCACGTGGACACCCGGGTGGTGGATGTTCATATCTCCCGGTTGCGCTCCAAACTGGAAGACGATCCGGCCAACCCCGAGCTGATCCTCACGGCCCGGGGAACTGGCTATCTGTTCCAGCGCATCGTTGACGCCGTTGCCTCCGAAGGACCCTGAATTCAGCGGCTTGCCCGGCCGGCGCAGCAAGCCCAACCGCACGATTCGGCGGCTGGTGATCTGGTATCGCCGCAACGCAGCGGTCACCAGCCTGGTCGACACGGCCACCTCGGCCGCCGGAGTGGCCGGCAATGTGGCCGGCGCGGCTGGCTCCATGGCCGGCACCATGGCCGGCTCGGTGGTCTCGGGCGCCGGCACGGTGGCAGGCACCGTGCTCGAACCGCTGGTGTTCGACCCGCTGCGCCGCCTGCAACGGGGCCTGGGCGGCCCCGGCGAAGCCAACCCGATCAACGATGGTGATCGCCTTTGGGTGGCGGTCGATGGCATGGGGGGCGATTACGCGCCCGGTCCAATTCTCGAAGGCTGCCTGCAGGCCGTAGAGCGCCTGCCGTTGCGGGTGCGGTTTGTCGCCGAAAGCGAGCAGCTGCAAGAGGCCATCGATGCGATGGGCCTGCAAGAGCAACTCGATGCCGCCGTGGAGCGCGGCTTGATCGAGCTGGTGCCCAGCGGCCCTTCGGTCGGCATGGATGAAGAGGCCACGGTGGTGCGCAAAAAGCGTGACGCCAGCATCAACATGGCCATGGACCTGGTCAAGGCAGGTCAGGCCACTGCCGTGTATTCGGCCGGCAATTCGGGTGCGGTGATGGCCTCGGCGATCTTCCGGCTGGGACGCCTCAAGGGGATCGACCGGCCTGCCATTGGGGCGCTGTTTCCGACCAAGGACCCCGAGCAGCAGGTTCTGGTGCTCGATGTGGGCGCCAACATGGACTGCAAGCCCGAGTGGCTGCTGCAGTGGGCCCTGCTTGGCAACATCTACAGCCGCGACGTGCTGCAGGTCGCCCAGCCCCGCGTCGGCATGGTCAACATCGGCGAAGAAGAGTGCAAAGGCAATGACCTGTGCCTGCGCACCTACCCGCTGCTGGCGAGCGAAGCCCGCTTTCAGTTCGCCGGCAACTGCGAAGGCCGCGACATTCTCTCGGGCAACTTCGACGTGGTGGTGTGCGATGGCTACACCGGCAACGTGCTGCTGAAGTTTCTTGAAAGCGTCGGCAGCGTGCTGCTCGATGTGATCAAGGCCGAGCTGCCCCGCGGCCGCCGCGGCAAGGTGGGTTCGGCCTTTTTGATCGGCAACCTGCGCCGCATCAAAAAACGCCTCGATCACGCCGAGCACGGCGGCGCCCTGTTGCTTGGGGTTGATGGCATCTGTGTGATCGGCCATGGCAGCAGCAAAGCGCTCTCGGTGCTGAGCGCCCTGCGACTGGCCCATTCAGCGGCCAGTCACGGTGTCATGGAGAACCTGCACGCCCTGAGCTCATCTGCCTGTGGTTGACTGAGCCCATCTGCGGTTCACCCTTGAGCGCGCCGGCCACCGGACCTCTGCTGCACGGCATGGCGCTGGTGGGTTCAGGCAGTGCCGTGCCAGCGGCGAGCGTGAGCAATGCAGCGCTGAGCGAGCGGGTCGACACCAACGACGAGTGGATTCGCACCCGCACAGGCATCGCCGCGCGGCGCATTGCCGGGCCCGACGAAGGGCTCACCGCGCTGGCGTCCAGGGCGGCCCAGGCGTGCCTCGAGCACGCGGGCTGGAGCGCTGATCAGGTCGATCTGATCGTGCTGGCCACCTCGAGCCCAGACGATCTGTTTGGCACGGCGCCGCGCATACAAGCCGCCATCGGCGCCAGCGGTGCCGTGGCCTTTGACCTGACCGCAGCGTGCAGCGGTTTTTTGTTTGCCCTGATCACCGCTGGGCAATACCTAGCCAGTGGCGCCATGCGACGCGCGCTGGTGATCGGTGCTGATCAGCTCAGCCGTTGGGTCGACTGGGATGACCGGCGCACCTGCGTGCTGTTTGGCGATGGCGCCGCGGCCGTAGCCGTTGAAGCTTGCCCAGCCGAGCACAGCGGGTTGCTGGGCTTTCGCATGCGCAGCGACGGCAGCCGCAACGCTTGCCTGACCCTGGCGCAGACCGAGACGCGTGACGCCTTGTTGCAGGGGGTCAGCAGCCAGAAAGGGGGCTTCGCGCCAATCCAGATGAACGGCCAGGAGGTCTACAAATTTGCGGTAAGGGAGGTGCCGGCCGTGCTGGCCGAACTGCTCGAAGCCACAGATACGCCTGCCGATGCCCTCGACTGGTTGCTGCTGCACCAGGCCAACCAACGCATCCTTGATGCGGTGGCCGATCGCTTTGCGGTGCCCCACGAGCGGGTGCTCAGCAACCTGGCGCACTACGGCAACACCTCGGCGGCGACGATCCCGCTGATGCTCGATGAGGCCGTGCGCGACGGTCGGGTGCGGCCAGGGCACCTGTTGGCCAGCAGCGGCTTCGGCGCCGGCCTGAGCTGGGGCGCGGCGCTGCTGCGCTGGAGCGGGCCCCAGGGCTGAGGCCTAATCTCCTGCCACAAACAGCTGGAGCCACGGTTCATGGGCAATGCCTGGGTGTTTCCCGGCCAGGGATCGCAAAAGGTGGGCATGACCGCTGGCGTGCTGGAGCTCCCCGGTGCGCGCGAGCGCTTTGCTGCGGCCTCCGAGCTGCTGGGGCGGGATCTGCTGGCCATCTGCGAAGGCACTGGCGACGGTGATCTGGCCGACACCCGCAACACCCAGCCAGCTCTCTTTGCACTTGAAAGCCTGCTGATCGATGCCCTCAAGGCCCAGGGCCGCAGTGCCGAGCTGGTGGCCGGCCACAGCGCTGGTGAACTGGTGGCGCTCTACGCCGCCGGCGTGTTTGATGCCAACACCGGCCTGCAACTGATCAAGACCCGCAGTGAGCTGATGGCCGCCGCCGGCGGCGGCGCCATGACGGCGGTCATGGGCTTTGATCGCACCCAGCTCGAGGAGCTGGTGGCGGCGACTGACGGGGTCGTGATCGCCAACGACAACAGCGACGCCCAGGTGGTGATCTCAGGTAGTCCCGAAGCGGTGGCTGCCGTCAGCAGCCAGCTGAGCTGCAAACGGGCGATTCCGCTGGCGGTGAGCGGCGCCTTCCACTCACCCTTCATGGCCGAGGCGGCCGGCGCTTTTGCCCAGGTGCTGGAATCGGTGCCCTTTGCAGATGCCCAGATCCCGGTGCTCAGCAACACCGATCCCACCCCTCAAACCGAGGCTGCAGTCCTCAAGGCACGGCTCACCAGCCAGATGATCAGTGGCGTGCGCTGGCGCGAAACCATGCAGCAGCTTGTGGCCAGCGGCATCAACGTGGCGGTGGAGATCGGACCGGGCAATGTGCTCAGCGGCCTGATCAAACGCAGCTGCCCCGAGATCACCACCGCCCAGATCAGCACTGCTGCTGACCTGGGCCTGTGAACCGCGCCGTGCCCCGCCCAGTTCACGCAGTGAAGCGGGTGCTCAGGCGCCGCAAACGGGCCGAGCCGCCCGCCCTGCTGAGCACGCCGAAACCCAGCCTCACCTACCGCCTGATCAGCTATCTACTGGTCTTTCCGATCTACCGGCTGCTGTTTCGCGGGCGCACCGGCTGCAATGCCCATGTGCCGATGGAGGGGGCGATGGTGGTGGTGGCCAACCACGGCTCCCATCTCGACCCGCCGCTGCTGGGCCATGCCCTGGGGCGGCCGGTGGCCTTCATGGCCAAGGCCGAGCTGTTCAAGGTGCCGCTGCTGGGGCCGATCATTCGCGCCTGTGGTGCCTACCCGGTGGCGCGGGGCGCAAGCGATCGCGAAGCGATCCGCACCGCCACCGACCGGCTTGAAGAGGGCTGGGCCATTGGTGTGTTCATTGACGGCACCCGCCAGGCCAATGGCCGCGTCAACGATCCGCAGCCCGGCGCGGCGCTGCTGGCGGCCCGAGCCGGGGTGCCGCTGTTGCCGGTGGCGATCATCAACAGTCACCGGGCCCTGGGGACCGGCAGCAAGCGGGCCCGGCTCGTGCCGATTCACATCCGCATCGGCACGCTGATCCCACCGCCGGACAGCCGGCGCCGCCCTGACCTCGATGCCACCACGGCCGCCTGCCAGCAGCAGATCAATGCCCTACTTGATCAGGGACTGATCAGCGGCCCCGAGCGCCAGCCACCCCTCCAAGCCACGGCGGCAGATGCTCTGCCGCCCACGTCCTGAGGTCAAGGCCGCTCAGCACCCACAGAGCTGAGCGCAGTCCGTCGAACCAGAGCTTGCGGCGGGGCTCGCGCTGGCAAGCGTTGCCGCAACTGACCGGCACCGGGGTGAGGTGAATGCCGCGGCTGCCCGCCACCAGGCGCCCCACCAGCAGGGCCCGCTCCATGTGATCACTGCTGGTCACCAGCAGCGCATGACGAATGCGAGCACGGCGCAGATCGTCGACCAGTGAGGTGAAATTCGAAACGGTGTCAGAGGCGCGGTAATCAAGCAGCACCTGGCCCTGGGGCAGGCCTTCGCGCTGGGCAAACAACCAGTGGGCATATTCAGGATTGCTGCCGCCACTGACCACCACCGGCAACCCCCGCTGCCGCGCCAGCTCAGCGGCGGCTTGCTCGCGGGCCACATCGCCACCGAGCACCAGGATCATCTGCGGCTTGGGCGGAGCCGGCAGCCACCAGCCACGCGACAGCCAGAGCAGTGAGGTGCTGGCGGCAAGCAGCGCCAGGCCCCGCCAGGGGAAACGCCTCGACCTGGTGCGGCGGGACGGCTGCCGGCGCGCAGGCTGCCGGCGCGAGCGAGGAGCCGCCATCAGCGATCGACCGGGCTGGTGGGGTAGTGCGGCAACACCGGCTGCCAGGGCGCCGGAGCGCCGGCAGCCGCCTGCGCCGCGCAGCGGCCCAAGAGCAACTGCACGTCATCGATCAAATGCACCTGGGCCTCCAGCCGGGGGCCGGCAGGCAGCGCATCGACGCTTGCGTACAAGCGGGGCGCTTGCTGCTCGAGCACCCAAGGCGGCTCATCAGGGCTTGGGCCGTACAGACCCGCCACCACTCCGCGGCGGGGCAAGGGCTGCAGCAGCCAGGTGGGACAGGCGATGCGCGCCCGCTCTGCGATCAACGCAAAGCTGCTGACCCCATCGAGGGGGCAATGCAACTGCTGGGCCAGGGTGCGGGCCAGCACCACCGTGAGCCGGGTGCCGGTGAAGCCGCCTGGTCCGGTCGCAACGGCCAGACGGGCAATCTGCGGCCAGCGCTCAGCGGGCAGCAACTGCTCAATGCAGTCCAGCAACCCATTGGCAAGCCCACGGCCCAGATCAAAGGCCTCAACCACAGAAGGTTGGTCCGGCTGATCCAGATCAAGCACCCCCACCCCAAGCGCCGGGCTCGAGCTATGCAGCGCCAAAAGCACGCTCATGTGGGCACCGCTTGGCCGGGGCGCAGCCGTTGCCAGCGTCCCGGCTCTGCCTGAAAGCTGCCGCAGGAGCGCACATCCCACTCAACTCCGACCGCTTCAGCGCCCAGATCCATGACCTGCACATGGATTCTCGGTTGCTGGGGCGCAAAATCGGGCATCAAGGTGAGATGGGGTACACCGTGCTGGCGCTCGACCGCGTGGTAGGCCTGGCAGCGGTCGATCCAGTGGCAGTCCACGCAGATGCACATGCGGCCGCAGCCATGCCAGGTCCCCATTGTGCCGGCTGGCGCCGATGACGCAGCCGGCATCAGCGCCCAGCTGCGCCAACGGCTAGCCCCCCAGCTCTGGCCGCTGCCGCTTCAGCTGCTGCCAGCCGGCAGCGCCGTGGTGGGCGGTGCCGTGCGCGATGCGTTGCTGGGACGTCTGGCGGCGCGCCCCGATCTGGATCTGGTGGTGCCCAGCGGTGCCATTGCCCTGTGCCAGCGGCTCGCCAAACACCTGGGCGGCAGCGCTGTAGTGCTCGATCGAACGCGCGACATCGCCCGCCTGGTGCTCAAAGGCTGGAGCTTTGATCTGGCCGCCTGTGAGGGAGCCAGCCTGGAGATCGACCTGGGCCGCCGTGACTACAGCGTCAATGCGATGGCGCTGCCGCTGGATCCAGGGTCCGTGCTGCTGGATCCCTGCGGCGGGCTGCTCGCCATGGCGCGGCGCGAACTGGCTGCGATCAGTGAAGCCAATTTGCTCAGCGACCCGCTGCGCCTGCTGCGCGGGCTGCGGCTGGCCTGCGAACTGGGCTTTGCGCTCGAGCCGCAAAGCCGCGGCTGGATCGAGCAACACCGAAGCAGCCTGGCCGCCGTCGCCAGCGAGCGGGTGCTGGCCGAGCTGGAGAAGCTCGCCTGCGCGCCGAACGGGGCTCACGGGCTGCTGCAGGTGGTCCAAAGCGGCCTGTTAGCGCCCTGGCTCAGCAACGGCAGCACGCTCGAGCCGCCGCTGAGCGCCCTGGATCTGGCGCGCGCTGAGGCCGTGGGGCTCAGCAGCGACGAACAAGCCTGGGCCCTGCCGCTGGCGCGGATGGCGTGTCTGGCCGATGCCGAGGCCCTGCAGCAGCTACGCAGCAGCCGCGCACTGCAACAGCGGGTCAGCCAGCTGCGGCAGCACTGGCTGCAGCTGGCTGGGCGGCTGCCGCAGGTGCTGCCGGAGGCCGAGCGCTTTGCGCTGCACCGCAACCTGGCGGCTGACCTGCCAGCCCTGCTGCTGCTGCTACCCCCGCAAGCCGGGGCGAGCGAGCTGCTGCTGCGCTGGCGCGATGGGGCCGATCCGCTATGCCACCCCAAGCCGCCGTGCAGCGGACATGAGCTGCAGAACAGGCTCGGGCTGAGCGCAGGCCCCAAGCTGGGGGCCCTGCTGCTGCACCTCAGCCAGGAGCGGGCCTTTGGCCGGCTGGCCGCCGATGCCGGCATCGATGCGGTGGTGGCTGCAGCGCAGGCTTGGCTGGCTCTGCCGTGATGGTGCCGGCGCCGTGTTTGACTTTGTCTCGCAAAGGCGTTGAAGCAAGACAGCCCGCCGCAGCACACATTCCCTTTTCTCTCTCCCCCATGAGCGTTCGCCTCTATGTCGGCAATCTGCCGGCCGCCTTTGATGCCAAGGAGCTCGAAGCTCTGTTTGCCAGCGTGGGCGAGGGGGTGCGTTTTAAAGCCGTCAACGACCGTGACACCGGCGCCTGCCGTGGTTTCGGCTTCGCCAATGTCGACAACAGCAAACTCGCTGATGCTGTGATCGAGCAGCTCAACGGCAAAGACTTCGGTGGCAACGCCCTGCGCATCGAGGTGTCCGAGCGCCGCGATGCCCGCAGCAGCGGCAGCAACAGCGGCGGCGCCAATGCCGTGAGCCGCAAGGCCGTCAACAAGGTGGTGCACGCCGACAGCGTCGACAGTGAAGCCCCTGATCCGCGCTGGGCCGGCGAGCTCTCCAAGCTCAAGGCCCTGCTGGCGAACCAGACTGCGGCGGTCTGAGTCTGAGGGCAACCCCCATGGCAGAAGCCCTGTTCGCCCCGCCGCTGCGGTGGGACTGGCAGGGCTTTTCGCTTGCCTACTGCCATGCCCCAGGCCCCAAGGGTGCGAGCACCCCGCAGGTGTTGCTGGTGCATGGTTTTGGCGCCAACCGGCAGCACTGGCGGTACACGCTGAATGCACTAAGTGCGGTGGCCGATGTGTGGGCCATTGATCTGCTGGGATTTGGGGCCAGCAGCAAACCCCGATCGCAACTGGCCGGCGAGCCCGAGCAAGCAGGAGCCGTGCGCTACGGCTTTGACCTCTGGGCCGAGCAGCTGTGCGCCTTCTGTGAGACGGTCATTGGCCAACAGGCCCCAGGTGCACCACTGCATCTGGTGGGCAATTCGATCGGAGCGGTGGTGTGTCTCAACACCGCCCGGCTCTTGGTTGAACGGGGTCAAGCACCTGCGGGACTGGTGTTGATCGATTGCGCCCAGCGCACGCTCGATGACAAGCGTGCAGCCCAGCTGCCGCTGTGGGAGCAGGCCACAAGGCCCCTGGTCAAGCAACTGGTGCGGCGCCGCTGGTTGCTCGCAGCACTCTTTCGCAGCCTGGCGCGGCCGCCGTTCATTCGGCAGGTGCTGCTGCGGGCCTACCCCAGTGGGGCCAATGTCGATGACGCGCTGGTGCAGCTGCTGCATGGTCCCAGCACCGAAGCTGGCGCGCTCGAGAGCTTCCGCGGTTTCGTCAACCTGTTCAACGACCACCTGGCACCTGAGCTGTTGGCCCGGCTGTGTGCGCTCGCGCCCGAGCTACCGGTGCGGCTGCTCTGGGGAGAAGCCGACCCCTGGGAAGACCCCGAAGAGGCCCGCCAATGGGCCGCTGCGTTCCCCTGCATCGATGAGCTGATCGTGCTGAGCGGGCTCGGTCATTGCCCCCATGACGAGGCACCCGAGCAGGTCAACCCGATCTTGATGCGCTGGATCACAGGCAACGCCTGAACCCGAGCTTCAACGCACCTGGGCCACCACAAACGAGCGGGGGAGATCAAGCAACTTGCCTGCTGTTGGCACATAGGCCCGCTTGTTGAACACGTCATAGCCGTGGTGCTCGATCACATCGAGGATGCCCCGGTACAGGCGCAACGACGCCCACACCGGCCAGCGCGCATCAGGTGCCAGCCAGCGCACCCCGGCCTCGCTGCGGGCAAACCACTCGCGCGCACGCTGCAGCTGAAAGGCCATCAGAGCGCGCCAGTTGTCATTGACCACGCCAGCGATGAGCTGGTCTTCGCTCACCCCGAAGCGGGCCAATTCATCGAGCGGCAGGTAGATGCGGCCGCGGCCGCGATCTTCGCCCACATCACGCAGGATGTTGGTGAGCTGGTTGGCGATCCCCAGGGCCACCGCGGCATCCGAGGTATCGGGAGCATCGCTCCAAGGGGCCGAGGTGTAGGCCGGATCGAGGCCCATCACCTCTTGGGTCATCAGCCCCACCGTGCCAGCCACTCGGTAGCAGTACAGCTCGAGCTCCTCGAAGCTGGCGTAGCGCTGTTTCTGCAGATCCATGCGCTGCCCCTCGATCATGTCGAGGTAAGGCTGAAGCGGCTGCGGATAACGCGCCAAGGTGTCAGCCATGACCAGGTCGAGACTGTCGCGCACGGTGCCGGCAAACAGCTCACGGGTGCGCTGCTCCCAGGCATCGAGCCGCTCTGAAAGCTCGTGGATCGGCCGGGCCTGGGCCTCGGCGCTGTCCATGAGCTCATCGGTGCGGCGGCACCACACATAAATGGCCCAGATCGCCTTGCGCTTGGCAGGCGGCATGAGCAGGGTGCCCAGATAAAAGGTCTTGGCCCACTGCGCCGTTTCCAGGCGGCAGGCCTCATAGGCCTGATCAAGGCTGGGCAGCGGACTCGCCGCGTGCGAACCGGCGGCGACCACCACGCTCAGGCAACCGCCGCAGCCGGGGCAGCTGTTGTGCTGGCAACACCGCCATTGGCCGCTGCTACCGCCTGGGCACACAGCTTGCCGCTGAGCACAGCCCCTTCCATCGACGCCAGGTAGCGCTGCATGGTGTAGTCGCCGGCCATGAAGAAGTTCGCAATCGGCGAGGTCTGATCAGGCCGCAGCTGCTGGCAACCAGGCACGGTTTTGTAGACCGAAAGCGGCGTTTTGACGACGATCGCCTTGCGCAGGGTGGCCTGGTTGTCGCCGGTGAAGTGCACCGGGAACAGGCGCTTGAGCTCCTCAAGGGTGGCGGCGACGATGTCGTCGTCGCTGCGGCCAATCCAGTCTTTGGCCGGGGCAAATACCA
Source organism: Prochlorococcaceae cyanobacterium (assembly GCA_049421025.1). Lineage (GTDB taxonomy): Bacteria > Cyanobacteriota > Cyanobacteriia > PCC-6307 > Cyanobiaceae > RGUW01. Next base: position 20,609 of record JBMSMG010000026.1, read on the forward strand.
GCTCAAGCATGGAGCGATCGGGATCCTCGTACTCACGGCAGGTGTTGCTCATGTCGGCATACACGCTGAGCAGGGGGCTGCGGCTGAACAGCAGATGGTCGATGTCGGTGAGCTTGCGGTCAAACCACAGATGAATGTTGATCACCGGCACGCCATTGAGCCCATCGAGCTTCTGGAAGTAAGGCAGCTGCTTCCAGGGCTCAGGCAACAGCAGCTTGAGCGGGTCCACCGGCAGGGCGCTCACATAGGCATCAGCCGTAGCGGTAAAGCCCTCGTTGCCTTTGATACCGCCGATGCGGAAGCCGGCCACCGTGCCATCGGCGTTCAGTTCGATCTCACGCAGAGGTGTATCCAGATGGACCTCGCCGCCGCGGGCCGTCACGTAATCGACGATCGGCTGGCAAAGGCGCTGGGGCGGGTTGCCATCGAGAAACGCCATTTTGGAGCCGTCGCTCTCCTGCAGAAAGCGATTCAGCGCGGTGAGCACCACCGTGCTTGAGATCTCATCGGGATCGATGAAATTCAACGCCTTGGCCATGGCGATGAACACCTCATCGTTGACCCTCTCAGGAATGTTGTGCAGCCGGAGCCACTCGGTCCAGGAGTACTGGTCGCACTCCTCCACATACTGCTGGCCGCGCAGCATCGCCGGCACCAGGCCCAGACCGAAGCTGA